>CAINHP010000072.1 GCA_903848905.1 uncultured Pseudomonadota bacterium | reverse complement strand
ATTAGCGAGCAAACTACCGTAAAAAATAATCCAATCGATAGTAGCAATCCCATACTTGCCATGCCTTGATGATGCGTGAACGATAAACTCGAAAAGCTGCATAAGGTTGTAATCGAGCTGAAAATAATGCCACGCGTGGTACTACTATGTAGCAAGTTTTCGTTTTCACTCAAATTAAAGTGTAAGCGGTGCATAATCAAAATACTGCTATCAATCCCCATGCCTAAAAGTAAGGGCAGGGCAATTACATTTGCAAAATTAAAGGGATTGTTGAGTAGAACACTTGTTGCGCCAGTTAATAGGGCAGCTAGCATTAATGGCGCAATCACGAGCGCCATGTGTTTAAAATGACGATAAATAGCCCAAAGTACTAATGTAATTGCCATAAATGCGCCACCAAAGGCTTGCAAAAAGGCTTTTACCACGGCGTCACCACCCGCTTCATTTGCGATAGGTAAACCAGATACCGCGTTATCGAGACTTTGAATTTGCGCGACAAATTCTTTCATGTTACTGTCGATATTTTGATCTTTTGCCGGTGAGATAAAAACTTTATAAAGACCTTCACTGCTCACCCAATGCGAGCGGATTTCTTCGGGAATGTCTTTTAACTCAAACTCGCTAGCAGTCAAACTCGTTCGCAAACGCTCAAGTGTATATGGTAGAAGACCTAAAACATTTTTTTCAAGTTGCGCACAACTGTTTGGCTCATTAGCGTGTGTATCCAAGAAAATTTGAATATGACTTTGTAGTTTTTCAAGTGTTTCGATTGGTGCATTTTGTGTTTTAGATTCAATGGCAGTTTTCAGTTTTTCATTGAACTTAATCAATGCGTCATGTTGCTGATGATTTTCTGGTAAAGCGACATTGAAATTCTCAAGTTGATTCCCCAACATTAAATTCAAATCGTCAATAATGGCGATTTTTTCTGCTTGATTTTCAGCCACAAAACTTTCTAATGTGATAGCTTCATTTACGGCTGGCAATGTTTTCATTTTTGCGGCTAAGGCTTTTGCATCATCCAAATTGGTTGCTAAACCTGATACGGCAAAAGGTGACTCATTTTTAGATTTTAGCAATTCTTTAATCGTTGAAACAGACTCACTATTTGGATCACGCAAATTAATGGGGTTTGCATCAAAGGTTAAATTGGTTAAGACAGCGCATGAGCCAATAGCCAATAAAATGGATACGATGCGAATATGTTTTGAATAATGAAACGGAAACGTCACAATAAATTGCGGTGCAAAAGCCGATTTAATGGGTTTTGGATTATTCACCGGTAGAATGCAGAATAGCGCAGGCAGGACGGTCAGTGAAATAATCAACCCAATAAAAATGCCGCCGCCCGAAATAATCCCTAATTCCGAAACACCCGCATAATCGGTAGGAATAAACGCTAAAAATCCCAATGCCGTTGTTAATGCACATAAAAACAACGATGAACCCACACCGCTGATACTGTGATGAATCGCTTCAAGATTACTATAACCGCGGGTTTTACGTTCACGATAATACAAACAAATATGCACTGCGTAATCGACACCAAGACCGATGTAGAGCGTGGCAAAGGCAATGGAAATCACATTTAAGTGACCGACGGTAATGGTTGCAAAACCAGCAGTCAAAATCAACCCCATGATTAATACAATATACGTAATGACGAGCAAACGCAGCGAATGGAAACCAATCCATTGTACGACAAACACTAGAATCAGAGAGGAGATACCAGCGAGTGTCGCACCATTTGTCACGCTTTCGAGTTCTTCATGTTCAAGTGCACTTTCGCCAGTAATACGGACACGCACATTTGGATTATCTTGCATGACCTGATTCGCAATTTCATGCCCAGCGGCTTGCGCTGCATCGACAGGTAACATTTCATCAAAATGGACGATAGGTTTAGCCACAATGAGTACGCGTTTTGCGTCGTCGTTGAGTTTATTATTTGCGAGTAAGGTTTGCCACGATAGCGCTTGATTTTTATTATCAAGTTGCGCATTGATAGTATTATCAACAGCAAGCAACAGCGGATTTAAATCCATGGGCAATGCT
The DNA here is from genome assembly GCA_903848905.1 of uncultured Pseudomonadota bacterium. Classification (GTDB taxonomy): domain Bacteria; phylum Pseudomonadota; class Gammaproteobacteria; order Methylococcales; family Methylomonadaceae; genus UBA10906. The sequence goes on along the minus strand of CAINHP010000072.1, from coordinate 17,230 downwards.
TGTTGTTTTTCGCTTAAGGCTTGCCCAATGATGTCAAATAAACCATCAAGTGAATAATTTTGCGCTAAATGTCCAATAAAAGGTTGAGCGTTTGTGAGCTGCTCTGCAACGGTGTTTAAATCGGGTGTGTCTAAATAAAGTAATGCTTGCTTACGAAAAAAATCGTTATCCGTTGGTATATAGGAAGATGAAAAACGATCTTGTCTTTCATGCAGTAAACTCACTAATTGTGTGGCACTTTGAGAGGCTTCTTCGGGTGAGTTCGCATCAATGACAAATAGCGTTGTGTAAGCATCTTGTGGGAAAGCTTCGTCTATATGGCGTTGATTTTTCTGAAAAGGCAAATCAGGCGAAAGCATTTCAGCGGTGTTGGTGTTCACGGCTAAATGTTCATAAACGTAGTAACTTGTGCCTATGCAAAGCAATAGTGCAAAAGTAACGACGATCCATGGAAAAGTAACAATTTGTTGGTTGCACCAAAATTTCAGGCGCGAAAAAAAAGGCGTGGTATGCTTCATTAGGTATAAAAGGCAATCAAAAGGGAAAACGACTGCTGACAATTATATCAGTCAGACGCAGACTGAAACGCAATGATTTGGGGTAATTGCTCTGCAACAGTGGATAATTTTTGTTTCGCTATATGGAAATATTGCCCAATTTGAATTAAATGTGGAATTTCCTTTGGATTTCGTGCGAGAGAGAAAATGATTTTTGAAATTTCAATTTCACCTTCATCGTTCAACGCACGAGAAATAGCGACAGGTAAATCCATGGTTGATGGGTCAGCAATGGCGCGTATTGCGATAAACGGTAGCGCGTAGTGTTGAGCAACTTGGGCAATAGCATGACTTTCCATATCGATGGCAAGAGCGCCTGTTTTTTCAAAGATAGCTTGTTTTTCTTGCGCAGTTGAAATGACATCTTTACTGTTAAGTAATGCGCCTTTATAAACGGCAACGCTCGAACCTAAAATATTTTTTGCGTATTGATGCCAAGTCGCGTTGACAGGCGTTAGTGTTCCATCACTGTCAAGTAAGCTATCTGCCAACACTAAATCGCCCATTTTAAGTTCATGACTTAACGCGCCAGCACAACCCCAACTAATCAGTTGAGTTGCGCCTTTGTTTATAGCTAGTTCAGCCGCTTTTCGTGCGTTATGTGCTCCTGCGCCAGAGTAAATCAACATGACTTCGTCAGTTAAAAAAATAAATTTACCACGGCGCATACTGCGTTCCCAAAGGGCATCCGGCAATGTTTTTAGTGTACTAAGCTCTTCAGCGAGGGCAACAATAATTCCTGTTATCACTTTTTATCCAATTCATTACGATAGCGAGCAAGTGCCCACAAAGGGAAAAATTTATCGTAACCATGATATTTCAAATAGAACACTTTTGGAAATCCTGGTGCAGTGAAACATTTATCATTCCATACACCATCTGCTTTTTGTGTACGCAAAATAAAGTCAATTCCTGCCTTAGTTTCTGCGCTATGTGCTTCACCTGCTGCACATAATGCGAGTACTGCCCATGCCGTTTGAAATGCGGTACTAAAGTGATATTTCGCACTAAAATTGGTGTCGTGATAACTGTAATTATCTTCACCCCAACCGCCATCAGCGCGTTGAACGCTTTTTAGCCATGTTGCCGCTTTTGTGTACATGGCATCTGTTTTTGGCAGATTGGTTTGCTCAAGTGCAAGCAAAACTGACCATGTTCCGTAGACATAATTTGTCCCCCAACGTCCAAACCATGAGCCATCAGGTTCTTGTTCAGTGCGTAAATAGTCAATAGTATGCGTCAAGGCGTCAGCATATTCAGGATGATTTTTCACTACTTTGCCCATTAACATGGCACAACGCGCGCTGACATCCGATGTCGGTGGGTCGAGTAATGCGCCGTGATCTGCAAACGGTATTTCGTTTAAGTAATAATAGGTATTATCAACATCAAATGCACCATAACCCCCATTTTTCGATTGCATCTCCGCTATCCAACGTGTGGCTTGATCAACAGAATCATTAAGTTCTGCAGCATTTTCAGCTTCAGTCATTGCAAAGGCAACGACTGCTGTATCGTCTACGTCGGGATAATGTGGATTATTAAACTGGAATGCCCAGCCTCCGCCTTTGACATTCGGGCGTGAAATTTGCCAATCTCCGGGTTCATCGAGTAATTGTTTAGATTTTAACCAAGTATAAGCATTCGCTAAACTATCGCTAGTGGTTTTAGTTGGCGTGCTTTTTTGCACTTCTTGCAACGCAAGGATGGATAAACCCGTATCCCAAACAGGTGACAAACAAGGTTGGCAGTACGCGTCGTTTTCGTTGATCACAAGTAATTTATCAATGGCTTTGCGAGCAGTCACGACTAATTCATGATTTTTATCATAGCCAAGCAATAGAAGTGCTTCATACGAATAAAGCATAGCAGGGAAAATAGCGCCTAGACCGTCTTCACCATTCATACGTTCAACAAACCAATCATGTGCTTTTTGAATGGCCAATTCATGCGCTTTTTTAGGAATCAAAGGACGTGTGATGTGGCCTAATCTATCCAGTCCTAAAAAAACTTTGTTAAGTAGTGTGCGCTCAGGAAAATAATGCTGCTCTTCATCAGGATGCGTCACAAACAATTCTAGGATATTTATTTTATGCGGATTTTTTGCCGTGGCTTTTAGTGTATATAAAATAAACAATGGAATCATCACTGTGCGTGACCAATACGACACTTTGTCGATATGGAACGGAAACCATTTAGGTAATAGCATGATTTCAACAGGAATATAAGGTACTCCACGCCAAGGAAGTTGCTCAAAAATGGCTAGTGTTATGCGTGTGAATACGTTTGCTTTCGCGGCGCCTCCTTGACTTAAAATCCACTCGCGCAGTTTTGTCATGTGTGGCGCATCAATATCATCGCCCGCCATTTTTAGCGCATAATACACTTTTACTGAGCAGCTAATTTCGCCAAGTCCACCGGTGTAAAGAGGATAGCTTCCATCCTCATTTTGACGTGAACGTAAATAAACCGCAATTTTAGCTTGCAGATTTTCGTCTATATCATCAAGGTAATGCATCATCATGATATATTCAGAAGGAATGGTGCAATCCGCTTCCAGTTCAAATACCCAGTAGCCTTGCGAGTCTTGTAAGTCTAATAGGGCGCTTTGAGCTTGTGAGATGGCTTTATCTAAACTGAATGCTTTTGAATGAATAGCAGTTGAAGAGCTTTCATTATTTTCGCTGCCGCTGGTGTTTGGTGTGTCTTTAAACATGACTGTCGTCCTTAAAAATCACTGAATTTTTTTATATGTCCAATCATGCGACACAAGTCCATGACTGGCGATGTTAAAAAGTGCAGTCAACAAAAAGTTACTGCGTACCGTTAAATTTGTCGCAACAATAGTTGCTTTGACGCTATTGCGTGTAATTTTTGCTTGTTCGGATACGTTAAAATCTAAGTTAGTTTTAATTTTTCTTAGCGTCAAAATAGCCATGCCCAGTGCCCACAAACAAAACTTTCGAATACCTGTTTCATGTGGCGGAATTAAGAGTGTATAGCGTAGTGCATTGTGAAGATGCCCTTGTGCGATACTAATTAAATGTTCTAATCCTCTACTGAAAGCTTCATCGTTTGTTTCAGGCGATAGATTTTTTAATTCAAAACCGGTTTCGGTAAAAATATCTTGTGGCAACCAACATACACCACGCTGCGCATCATCCCAAATATCTTTCAAAATATTGGTCATTTGTAGACCTTGCCCAAATGAAACAGAGAGTTCTAATAATTGTGTTTCACGTGCTGCCATTTCTGGCGAGTAATGACAAAATAATTTAGCGAGCATTTCACCCACGCAGCCCGCAACGTAGTAACAATAATTATCCATATCCGCAAGCGTTGCTAGTCCATTATGCAAATTTTGCGCCTGAAAAATAGGCATGCCTTTTGCCATCGTATTGACACATTGTATTAATGCCAAAACTTGCGTTGATTCAAAACTATGTGTGATTTGAATCACGCGGGGCAGTACATGAATTAATTGATGTTCTGCAGGAATGGTTTGATCAGAAAGCAATGGCGCAAGTTCAATAGCAAAAAATTCAGCGTTTTGCCCCGTTGTGACAACGTCAATAAATTCACTACAAAAATACTTTTTTTGTTCAGCGGATAGAGATACTTCATCTTCGATAGTATCAACAATACGGCAGAGTAAATACGCATTAGCTACAACACTACAAAGAGCTTTAGGTAGTTGAGGGATAGTGAGTGCAAAAGTCCGAGAAACGCCATCCAGTAACAATGCTTGAAATTGGTCATCAGATAATTCGTGCAGCGATTTTGAATTTTCTAAAGCAGTTTGAGTTTCATGGGTCATAGATTTTGTAGATAAGATTTGTATTTAAGAGAATGAAAAATAATTTTATAGGGTAATAATAGACTTTTTGTTGGTGATTTGCAAAGCAATGTTGTTTTGTTGTGAATACACCAAAGCGACTCTTTTGTAAAATTGATTTACTGTAAAAACAGTAACTTATTTAAATATATTAAGTTAATACAAGATAATTTTCGGCAAATACTGGAGTCAGGTGCTAAAAGAGAGTATTCTAGTGGAAAAATCCGATAAGCGTATGAAAGCATTTATCTTTTTATAACATGCTGATTTTTAAGTTAGATTTGTTGTTGTTTTATAGCGACATTGTTGTTTTGCGCTATAATGTATTCTATTTTTTGGAGAAATTTTTTATGGGTGTGCCGTTACGTCAGCAGTTAGCTGTTGCGAGTTATTTAATCAAGCAAAAAATTGGGGGCGTTAAAAAGTACCCGCTCGTATTGATGCTTGAGCCTTTATTTCGTTGTAATTTAGAATGCGCGGGATGTGGCAAAATTGATTATCCTGATGATATTCTCGATAAGCGTTTGTCGTTTGAAGAATGTATGCAAGCTGTTGATGAATGTGGCGCTCCGATGGTGTCCATTCCAGGTGGTGAGCCACTCATTCACAAAGAAATGCCCCAAATTGTGGCAGGGTTAATTGCTCGCAAAAAATTTGTTTATTTATGTACTAATGCACTTTTGCTCAAAAAGCGTATAGATGATTACACGCCATCCCCCTATTTAACGTTTTCTATTCATTTAGATGGAATGCAAGAAAGGCATGATACGTCAGTATGTCAAGAAGGTGTTTTTGATCGCGCTGTAGAGGCGATTAAATTGGCGTTGGGTAAAGGTTTTCGTGTGACGATTAACTGCACACTTTTTCAAGGTGAAACTGCGCCAGAAGTGGCAGAGTTTTTAGATTACGCCATGGAGTTGGGTGTTGAAGGTGTGACGATTGCTCCAGGTTTTAGTTATGAACACGCACCACAGCAAGACGTTTTTATCAAAGGAAATGACATTAAAGAACTTTTCCGTGGTATTTTCAGAATTGGCAAAAATCGTAAGTGGAGATTGAATCATTCGTCGCTTTATTTAGATTTTCTTGCTGGTAATCAAGATTACAACTGCACACCTTGGGGAAATCCAACGCGTAACGTTTTTGGCTGGCAAAAACCCTGTTATTTACTGGCTGATGAAGGTTATGCTGCTTCATTTAATGAGTTGCTTGAAACAACGCCTTGGGAAAAATACGGCAATGTGAATAATCCTAAATGTGCTAGCTGTATGGCGCATTGTGGCTATGAAGCGACGGCTGTTGAAGATATGCTAAAAAATCCACTTAAAGGGCTTTTGACGGCCATTCGTGGCGTGAAAACCGAGGGTGACATGGTGAGTATTCCTACTCCAGTAGCACCTCAAACTTCAACGCTTGCAGGAATTCCCATTAAAGTGGAATCAACGCACTAGAATCTAGGGTAAGGAACTTGTGATGCGGTTGAAAAGATTAGCCATTCTCACTTTATCATTGAGCAGTTTGTATGCAACGTCCGCTTTTTCGCAAGAAGAAAGCGCGACGGCGCGGCAAATTATTGATAAATTTCAAACCGAGTTAATTCATGTCATGAAAGATGGTAAAAAACTGGGTTATGCCGGGCGTTATGAAAAACTCGAGCCTGCGGTTTTGAATAGTCATGATTTACCAAAAATTGCGCGTATTGTTGTTGGCAAAGAAGGCGAGAAGTTAACTGAAGAGCAACAAAAAAAATTAGCAGATGTATTCACGCGTATTAGTGTGGCATCTTATGCGCATAATTTTAAAGATTTCAGTGGTGAAGAGTTCATTATCGATTCCGAAGAAGAAACGAAAAATGGGGGAGTGGTGATTCATTCACATCTTACTATCCCCGATGATAAACCGGTTAAATTCGATTATATGCTAAAGGAAAAAGGCGCTAGTTGGCGCATCATTAATATTATTGCAAATGGTGTCAGTGATTTAGCGTTGAAGCGCTCAGAATATACGGCGATTTTGCAGCGCGATGGATTCGATGCCTTGATTTCACAAATTAACGAAAAAATCGATAATTACGCAAAACAATAATGCGGAGAATAAAAATAATGATAAAACCCAGTAACATTAAATTAATTTTTTTGGCATGTGGTGTTATGGCATCTACAAACCTTATGGCTAAAGACAAATATACTGTCGCGGATCCTTATGAGAGTTTTAATCGTAAAATGTACGATTTTAACGAGAGTGTTGATCATTACGTAGCTTCGCCTATAGCCAATGGTTATAAAGCGATTACGCCTGATTTTTTACAAACAGGCGTTTTCAATTTTTTTAATAATTTGAAAAATTTTAATGTTGTGATTAATGATGTGTTGCAAGCGAAATTTTCGCAAAGCGCATCGGACATGGGGCGTTTAACTATGAACACAACGGCTGGATTAGGTGGTTTTTTTGATGTCGCAAAACATGTTGGTCTTGAGCAAAATGATGAAGATTTTGATCAAACACTGGCAGTTTGGGGGATTCCAAAGGGTTCGTATTTAGTCCTGCCACTTCTTGGTCCTATGACAACGCGAAGCGCGCCTGCGTCAGCATTTGATGCTGCAACAAATCCAGCCAGTTATGTAAGTATTCCTGCTAATTTCATCAGTGCGCCAGTGCAATTTATGAGTGCGTTGAATGCGAGAGCAAACGCTGAAGGTGCTTTGAAATTTATCAATGAAGCTGCCATGGATAAATATGTTTTTACACGCGAATCATTCTTGCAATGGCGTAAAAACTTAGAATCTGATGGCAAAGTCAATATGGATGATGACTTGATGGCAGATAATGTTGATGATACGTTGTTAACGCAAAATTGGCGTGATTACGGTAAACAATTTGAAAATACAGCTCGATCGTTTAGTGGTGTAGCGCGTCAATTTGATCAAACAGCGCACACATATGAACTGGCAAATCATAAGATTGCTCAAGTTCATCAATTACGCACAAAATAGGAGACAGAAAGGGTTTTTGCAATGCGCTAAAACCCTTTTATGTTGGAAGTGGTTGCGCTAAAAATGCAGCAGTGAATGTACGTCGTACCCTCTCAGTTTTTCTCTACCTTGCAAAAAATCCAGCTCAACTACAAACGCGCAAGCTTGTACAATGCCGCCTAATTTTTCAACGAGTTCACAACTGGCTTTTGCTGTGCCACCAGTGGCAAGTAAATCATCAATCAATAGCACTCGATCACCATGATTAAAGGCATCTGTGTGGACTTCTAGAGTTGCACTGCCGTATTCAAGATCGTACGATACACTTTCTACGTCATAGGGGAGTTTGTTGGGTTTTCTTAGGGGCACAAAAGGCAATCCCATTTCCCATGCGACTAGACTGCCAAAAATAAATCCACGCGCTTCCATCCCTGCAATGACAGTGACCTCACTCCCCAAAAAAGGGGCAATGAGTTGATGAACCGTTAATTTTAGAGCCGCTGGGTCTTTGATAAGCGGGGTGATATCTTTGAATATAATGCCTTCTTTTGGGAAATTAGGAATGTCGCGGATTTTGTCTTTTAATCGATTCATGAAATGTCCGTTTTTTTATGATAGGCGCACACGCGGATCTACGAGTGTGTAGGAAATGTCGGTGAGTAATAAGCCAATAATGTAGAGCACAGAGCCTAAAAATACCATGGAACGCACAATGGCAAAGTCTTGGCTGTTGATGGCGTCGATGGTGTAGCTTCCAAGTCCGGGTATACTAAAAAATGATTCCATAATTAAACTTCCCATAAAAAGCAGTGGCAAAATGACTACTACGCCGGTCAGAATGGGAATCATGGCGTTTGGCAAGACGTGGCGAAATAGGGTTTGCGTTTGGGTTAGGCCTTTTGCTCTTGCGGTCCGCACATATTCTTTTTCAACTTCTTCTAAAAACAGCGTTTGATACCACCGTGCACCCGAGCCGATACCCGTAAATACACCAATAATGACAGGTAAAACGAGAAATTTTATCGACGCAAATCCGTCATCATAGCCTGAAATAGGGACTAATTTTAATATTTTAGCAATAAAAAACTGACCACTAATAATATAGAAAAGAGATGAAATTGACATGAGTGTGACGCAAAGTACGATGCCGATTTTTTCAATGTAGCCACGACGAAATAATACCATCAGTAGAGCGACTAAAATATTGATAATCAGTCCAAGAATTAATGTAGGTAAAGCAAGCGCAAGACTGGGTATGGCACGTTCTTGAATGTCTGAGCCGATATTTCGTCCACTATCAGAAATACCAAATCGAAACAGCATCAACCCCACGGATTTACTATAAAAAATGGTGTCTGTCATCTTCTCACCGCCTTGCGCATCTGAATTCCAAAGCAAGGGTTTGTCGTAGCCATGTTGGACTTTCCAGTTCGTGACTGCTTGAGCGGTGACGTGTTTTTGCCCAAGTTGCATGCGTGCCATATCATCAGGGCTGTTAACGACAAAAAACAGCACAAACGTCAATACATTTACCGCAAATAATAGCGGTAGGGCATAAAGTAAGCGTCGAATAATGTAACTAATCATAGCGTTTGCATGCGATTTTTATTCATCGCCAAGTTGCGTAAGTAATTCAGCTTGATGTTCACTAATTAGTGGTTGAAGGACTTGATCAAGTCCGCCTTCCATAATGTCATCGAGTTTATAAAGGGTTAAATTAATGCGGTGGTCCGTTAATCGTCCTTGTGGGTAATTATAAGTTCGGATACGTTCAGAGCGATCTCCGCTACCTACTTGAAGTTTGCGCATTGAAGATTGCTCGGCGTGTTGTTTTTCTTGCTTTGCAGAAAGTAAACGAGAAGCAAGCAGTGACATCGCACGCGCACGATTTTTATGTTGCGAGCGTTCATCTTGGCATTCGACAATTACGCCTGAGGGAATGTGTGTTATACGAATAGCAGATTCTGTCTTGTTAATGTGCTGTCCGCCCGCACCTGATGCGCGATAGGTATCCACTTTCAAGTCAGCAGGATTGATTTCAATTGCATCAATTTCTTCAACTTCTGGCATAATCGCCACGGTACAGGCAGAGGTGTGAATACGGCCTTGTGATTCTGTTTCGGGGACACGTTGTACGCGATGTGTGCCGGATTCAAATTTTAATTGTGAATATACGTCACGGCCAGATACTCGCAAAATAACTTCTTTATAGCCACCATGTTCGCCTTCGTTTTCGCTAATAATTTCTGTTTGCCAACCTTTGCGTTCAGTGAAACGTTGATACATTCGCGCAAGATCGCCTGAGAAAATGGCGGCTTCATCGCCACCAGTTCCTGCGCGAATTTCTAAAAAGATATTGCGATTATCATTTGGGTCTTTTGGTAGCAGCAATAATAGCAATTCATGCTCTAATTGTTCAATTTGATTTTGTGTTTCTGAAATTTCATCCTTTGCTAATTCGCGCATCTCGGGATCACTATCATTTGCCATTTCTTTAGCGGCAGTGAGTGATTCTAATAATTGTTCATAACGTTTGTAGCATTCCACCAATGGACTGATTTGTGCATATTCTTGACTTAATGAACGAAATTTATTTTGATTGCCTTGTGTTTCAGGCTCAGAAAGTAACGCTGAAATTTCATCGTGTCGTTCACAGAGATTTTGGAGTTTATGTTCTATTGATGGTTTCATTATCGAGAAGGATTAAGTTGAAAAATTTCTAAAGCCGCCGCAAGTACATCATGTCGCTCACTTTCAGCGGCAACACGTAGCTGTGTACTTGGAGTGTGGATAAGTTTGTTTGTTAGTGTGTGCGCTAAACGCGTGATAACGTCTTGCGCTGGCGTACCATTATTTAGGGATATTAGCGCTTTTTGGAGGGCTTCATCGCGCCAAATCTCAGCTTGTGTACGATAATCTTTAATCAATGTTTGTGCGCTTTGTGCACGTAGCCAAGCCAGAAAATAGTCAACTTGCGTGTCGATAATTTCTTCTGCTTGCAGGGCAGCTTGGCGACGTGAATTCATATTTTGTTCAACAGTATGCTTTAGATCATCGACGGTATATAAATACACGTCGTCTAATTTTTCAACTTCCATTTCAATATCGCGTGGCACTGCTAAATCCACCATAAACATCGGCTTATGTTTGCGTTTTTTCAGTGCGCTTTCCACACTGCCTTTGCCCAAAATAGGTAGTTGACTACCGGTTGAGGCGATGACAATATCTGCTTCGGCTAAATGCGTTGGAATTTCCGCTAAACTAATTGCATAGCCATTGAATTGCATTGCAAGATGATGCGCTTTTTCGAGTGTTCGATTGGCGATAATAATGCGTCCAATCCCTTGTTGACTTAAATGTCTTGCGGTGAGTTCGATGGTTTCACCTGCGCCAATTAATAAGGCGGTTTGTTCACTGAGTTTATCGAAAATTTGTTGCGCTAATTGAACTGCAGCAAAAGCCACTGAAACCGGACTTGAGCCAATGGCTGTATCGGTGCGTACTTTTTTGGCAGAAGTAAATGTATGTTGAAATAATTTACCTAATAACTTGCCAATAGTTTGCGCATCAAAGGCGGTTTGATAAGCGGTTTTCATTTGCCCCAGAATTTGGGGTTCGCCCAAAATCATAGAATCAAGGCCACAGGCTACTCGAAATATATGTCGAATGCATGCGTTGTCAGTAAAGGTGTAAAGATAAGAAGTTAACTCTATTTTAGGGAGTCGTTTATATTGACTGAGCCAATCAATTAAAAGATTAGCATCCTCTGATTGCGTCACGCAGTACAATTCAGTACGATTACATGTCGATAAAATAGCCGCTTCGCTGATATCGCTTAAATTCAGGAGATCTTGCAGAGCGTGGTGTAATTCGTTAGGAGAAAATGCTAACTTTTCACGAATAGCAACGGGCGCTGTATTGTAATTTATGCCAATAGCAAGAAGTATCATTAAAGAAATCGTTATAGGTGAAAATTAAGTTAGTACATTATAAAGCAATATTGCTATGTAGTTTTTACCTTATGCGCTAACGTCTGTATGATGCGCCTATTCTAAAGAAATGCAGTCCTATTCTACAAATGGAAAAAACAGCATTCTAATTTAGTGATATTTTCTGTTACGCTATTAATAAACCCAACATCAAGTCATAAACTAGGAATAAGTGTGTGTCAAAGTTACCATTTTTATCTTTTATAGGTGTTATTTTAATAAACGGTTGTGCTATTGACTCGGAAAAAGTTCAATCGCCAGGCTCGTTAAGTCATGAAAAAGCGGAAGCGGTGGAGAACCCTGTTGGAGATGTCGAGGCTACCTCAACTAAATCAGAGTTGCTCAAATTACCTGCACTTGAGTCTAAAACGGCTATTGATCCTGATGTCATGTATTTACTTTTAGCTGCGGATATTGCTATGCAGCGCCAGCAATATTCATTAGCTTATGAAGCTTATATGGAATTAAGTAAACGTGTCCATGATCCAAAATTTGCAGAACAAGCGGCTAAACTTGCGTTGCAAATTAAAGATTCCCGTAAGACCAATGATGCCGTGTCAATGTGGATAAATCAAGAGCCTAAAAATGTCACTGCACGAAAACTTGCCGCATTAACTGCGCTGCGAGGTCATGATAAAAACATCGCTATTAAGCAACTTAACGCGTTGCTCACAGCAGAGCCGGATAATTTTGAAAATGCACTTTTAGAGCTGAGTAGTATTTTACAGAAAGAAGGTAAAGAAAAGTTTATCTATGATGCTTTAGAGTCACTTTCTACAAAAACAAGCAGTAATAAAGCGGTTATTTATTTTGTTCAGTCTTTGCTTTCAATGCAGATGAAAAATAACGCTCAAGCCGAAAATAAAGTAAAGCAAACGCTGCAGATACAGCCAGATTGGGAGCATCCTCTGCTAATTCAAGCACAATTGGCGTTTATGGCTAATGATTTTAACCGTGTTAAATCGTTGCTTACTGCTGCTGTTTTAAAACATCCCAATAACGTGCCATTCAAAAAACTGCTTGCACAAACATTAATTAAAACTTCTGATTATGAATCGGCAGCGGGACTTTATGAGTCGTTAATTAATCAAAACCCTAAAGAAGGTGATAATTACATTGCATTAGCGTTGATTAATTTAGAGTTAAATAAAGATGAAAATGCACAGACAATTTTAAAAACACTTTCTGAGCAATCACAATGGGAATCGGCAGCAAATTTTTATTTAGGAGAAATTGAAGAGAAGCACAATAACTCAGCCGCAGCGGTAGTGTTATTTGATAAAGTGACAGATCAGCAATTATCACTAGAAGCCGCGATTTCTTCAATTAACTTGTTAGTTAAAGAGCGTCAGTTTGAGCAAGTTGATTCGCGTTTGAGTGTGTTATTGCAAAAGTACCCACAGCAAAAATTACGTTTTGTGTTGATGCAAGCCAGTTTATATAGTCAGCAGAACCAACAAGAAAAATCGTTTAATTTATTAAGTGAGATGCTTGTAGAGTTTCCTGATGAAAAAGATGTTCTGTATACACGCGCTTTGGTTGCGGAGCATTTAGGGAAACTGGAAGTTTTGGAAACGGACTTGAAAAAAATTATTGCAAAATATCCTGATGATGTGGATGCGCTGAATGCGTTAGGCTATAAATTATTAGACGATTCGCGACGATATCGTGAAGCAGAAAAATATTTGCAGCATGCCATTAAATTACGTCCTAGTGAACCAGCTATTATGGATAGTTATGGTTGGTTGCTGTTTAAAATAGGTAAATATCCGCAAGCTCTGAACTATCTGCAATCTGCTTATGAAAAGCAGAATTCTGGCGAAATTGCCGCGCATTTGTGTGAAGTGCTTTGGTCGATGGGGCGAAAAGACGAAGCACAGTTGGTATTTGACAATGCACTAAACGTGTCGCCAGAAGATGTTGATTTGATGGATTTTAAGCAGCGTTTTTTAAAGTAGGTTCTGTTTGTGAAGAAAACGAGTTTATTGGTAAGTGTTTTATTGCTTTCTGCTTGTTCAATGGTGACAACGACGTCTGATTTGGCTTATCAATCTAATGTTGATGCCCAAAATAATTTGTATGATTTGCGGCATTGGTCATTTGAGGGGCGAATAGCCATTGTGACAAAGAATGATGTAGAACAGGCTAATATTAGTTGGTCACATTTGCCTAGTGAGGAGGTTATCAAGCTATCTGGTCCATTAGGGCAGGGAGCGGTATTGATTCAACTAAACACTGAGGGTGTCACCATTGATCGAGGTGGGGGTGATGTTAAAACCTCCGCTGATCCCGAAGCATTGATTAATCAAGAAATTGGATTGTTTGTACCTGTAACGTCTTTGCGTTACTGGGTGGTGGGTGTGCCAGAAAAACCCCAGGAAGCAACGAAAATCGAGAATGGATTCGAGCAAATGGGATGGCGCAATCAATACAAGGCAATGCAATCCGTTAAAAATTACCTTTTGCCGCGCAATATGACCGTTGCAAATGAAACTGTTAAGTTGAAGCTTTTTATTGATCAATGGAGTTTAGATGGAAATTGAAAATAGTAGCTATGCGTGGGGAGAGAAATATCCTGCGCCAGCAAAATTAAATTTAATGTTGCATATTGTGGGACAGCGCGAAGATGGCTATCATTTGCTACAAACGGTTTTTCAATTCGTGGAATTATGTGATTGGTTAACATTTCTGCCACATAGCTCAAATAGTGTCGTGCTTGAGGATGCAATATCGGGTGTTGATCCTTCTGACAATTTAATTGTTAAGGCCGCAAATTTATTAAAAAAAGAAACCGGGTATGCTGGCGGTGTTCAGATTCGACTAGAGAAAAATTTGCCTATGGGAGGCGGTTTAGGTGGAGGTAGTTCGGATGCAGCTACAACACTGGTTGTTTTAAATAAATTATGGAACTTGCAATTATCTCAAGAAAAGTTAATGGTTTTAGGTCTTGAGTTAGGGGCTGATGTCCCCGTATTTGTATTTGGGTATGCTGCATGGGCAGAAGGCGTTGGTGAGAAATTATCAAGAATAGCTGTCCAAGAACAATGGGTTTTGATAATTAAGCCAGATTGCCATGTTAATACACGAGATATTTTTTTATCAAAAGAGTTGACAAGAGATAGTAAAAAGATAACAATAGATGAATTCAACGCAGGACAAGCAAGAAATGATTGTCTTGACGTGGTTTGTAAGCATTATGAAGCAATTGGAAAAGCATTATGTGATTTAAGTGTTTTTTCTGAGGCAAGGTTAACGGGGACAGGGGCGTGTGTATTTGCGCTGTTTGATTCAAAAGAACTTGCTATTGAGGCAGAGCTTACACTTAAGGACAAGTGGCAAACCTATCTCACCAAAAGTTGTAATAAATCACCCTTATTTTCTTAAATAAATTGGGTCGTCGCCAAGCGGTAAGGCACGGGGTTTTGATCTCCGCATACCAAGGTTCGAATCCTTGCGACCCAGCCATATTCTCTACTACGCTAATCCATTCATGGAGTATTTATGAGTGACACCAATCTCATGGTGTTTTCTGGAAATGCTAACCTAGCTTTGTCTGAAGGCATAGTAAAAAAACTTAATATGCGTCTTGGAATGGCCACACTAGGTCGTTTTAGTGATGGTGAAATCGCATTTGAAGTTGAAGAAAATGTCCGCGGCAAAGAAATTTTTGTTATTCAGCCAACATGCTCGCCAACAAATGAAAATTTGATGGAGTTGCTTGTTATGATCGATGCTATTAAGCGGGCTTCAGCAGCAAAAATAACAGCAGTCATGCCATATTATGGTTACGCCCGACAAGATCGTCGAACGCGTTCTGCAAGGGTTTCTATTAGTGCAAAATTAGTTGCCAAAATGATTGAGCAAGCGGGTGCAAATAGTATATTGACTATTGATTTGCATGCGGATCAGATTCAAGGTTTTTTTGATATTCCTGTTGATAACGTTTATTCCTCTCCTTTGTTGCTTGGGGATATTTGGCGTCAGCAATATAAAAATTTGATTGTTGTTTCTCCTGATGTGGGTGGTGTTGTCCGTGCTCGAGCGCTAGCTAAGCGACTTGGAGATGCGGATTTGGCAATTATTGATAAGCGTAGGCCTCGCGCAAATGTGTCGGAGGTTATGCATATAATTGGTGATGTTTCAGGGCGAACATGCATTTTAGTGGATGATATAGTAGATACTGCGGGGACTTTGTGTCATGCGGCTAGTGCTCTTAAAAAGCACGGAGCAACAAAGGTTGTTGCATATTGTACTCATGCTGTATTGTCTGGTGCGGCAATGTCAAATTTACGTAATTCAGAGCTTGATGAGTTGGTTGTTACGGATACCATCCCATTAAGTCAAGAGGCTGTTGATCTGGGTAAGATTAGGCAGTTAAGCGTGGCAGAAATGCTTGCTGAAACAATTAGGCGTATTTCGGCTGGCGAGTCCGTTAGCTCGATGTATGTAGATTAAAATTTAATAGCGTGCCTATTAAGGTGCAAGGTAATATAAAATGTCTAATGTATTTGAGTTTGTAGCTGAACACCGTAATGGTGCAGGAAAGTCTGAAGCAAGAAGAATTCGTCGTGCGGGTGGTGTACCTGCCATTATTTATGGGCATGGCGAACCTCAAATGCTGTCATTAAGTCACAATGAAGTGCTAAAGCACTTGTCACACGATGAGGTGTATTCGGCTGTTTTGAATGTGACTGTCGATGGTAAAACTGAAAAAGCAATTTTGAAAGGTGTGCAGCGTCATCCGGCTAAGCCACGTGTGATACATCTTGATTTTTTGCGTGTTGCTAATTAATTGTTATTTCCAATTAGCAAGATTAAGTGAAGTTGACCTGTGATTAAGTTAATTGTTGGCCTAGGGAATCCTGGTCAAGAGTATGAAAAAACCCGGCATAATGCCGGGTTTTTGTTTGTGGATATATTGGCTGCTAGTTCGGGTGGTGTCTGGATAAATGAATCTCGCTTTAATGGGCAAACATCAGTTGCAACAATTCAGCATGTAACGGTACACCTCATAAAGCCAATGCTTTATATGAATCGTAGTGGTCAGTCAGTAGGTAATATTGCACGCTATTATAAAATAGGGATAGATGAGATTTTAGTTGTGCATGATGAGCTTGATTTTGATGCTGGTATGGTTAAACTGAAAAAATCAGGTGGACATGGTGGGCATAATGGCTTGAAAGATATTATTTCGCATTTGGGCGGCAATGAGTTTTATAGGTTACGGTTAGGGGTGGGGCGGCCAAGTTCATCGCATCTAGTTTCTAATTATGTTTTGAGTGCACCCAATAAATCGGATGAGATGGCAATTAATAAAGCATGTGAACATGCATTGAATGCTATTGATTTAGTGGTTTTAGATGAGATTGAAAACGCAATGAACAAAATAAACGCGATTAGTTGAACATTGTTGTTGACAAAGCGTTTAGGGTAAAAGATAATAGAAAAATATTAAGGAGGGGTTCCCGAGCGGCCAAAGGGATCAGACTGTAAATCTGCCGGTTCTACCTTCGGAGGTTCGAATCCTCCCCCCTCCACCAAAATATCAAGCGGGTGTAGTTCAATGGTAGAACTCCAGCCTTCCAAGCTGATCACGTGGGTTCGATTCCCATCACCCGCTCCAGATCTAAATTAAGAGGCTCATATAGCTCAGTAGGTAGAGCACTTCCTTGGTAAGGAAGAGGTCACCAGTTCAAATCTGGTTATGAGCTCCAGTAAATGTTAGGATGGTTACAGATGGCTAAAGAAAAGTTTTCGCGTAATAAACCGCATGTAAACGTAGGTACAATTGGTCACGTTGATCATGGTAAAACAACGTTAACAGCGGCTTTAACAAGTGTAATGGCAAAATTGCACGGTGGTGCAGTAAAAGCGTTT
>CAINHP010000071.1 GCA_903848905.1 uncultured Pseudomonadota bacterium | reverse complement strand
TAATTCGTATCGCAACCCGTCAAAGCCCTTTAGCACTCTGGCAAGCAGAGTATGTTTCGGGGCGTATCAAAGTACTTTTTCCTACTATTCAAACGCAACTTGTGAAAATGGTCACGCGAGGTGATAAAATTCTCGACTCACCTTTAGCAAAAATTGGAGGTAAAGGCTTATTTGTTAAAGAACTAGAGCAGGGCATGCTTGAAGGTAATGCGGACATTGCCGTGCATTCGATGAAAGATGTGCCTGTAAATTTTCCTGCTGGACTTCATTTAGCGGCGATTTTAGAGCGAGAAGATCCAACGGATGCATTTGTTTCCAATCACTATGCGTCACTAGATGACTTGCCAGAGAATGCTCGTATTGGGACCTCTAGTCTTCGTCGTCAATGTCAAATAAAAGCAACATTTCCAAATGCTGAAATTTTATCATTGCGTGGTAATGTCAATACGCGCTTAGCGAAATTGGATGCCGGCGATTATGATGCGATTATTCTTGCTTCTGCAGGGTTAAAACGTCTTGGAATGGGGCATCGCATAGCGCAATGTTTGCCAACGCAAGTCAGTTTGCCAGCCATTGGACAAGGTGCAATTGGAATTGAATGTCGCGTTGATGATTCTGAAGTTAATGCCATTGTAAATGCGTTAAATGACGAATTGACTGCTATATGCGTTACAGCTGAACGCGCAATGAATGCAAAATTGAATGGGGGATGCCAAGTGCCTATTGCTGGATTTGCACAAATTGAAAATGATGAAATTTCGATGCGTGGTCTGGTTGGTAATCCAGACGGGAGTGTGATTTATCGAGCAGAGAAACGAGGGCATATTAGCCAAGCGTTTGCTATTGGTGAAGCGATTGCAGAAGATTTGATTGCGCAGGGCGCTTCAGAGGTTTTGCAAGCGTTACTTGATTAATGTGTGATTTAAATCAGGCACGTATCTTAGTGACGCGCCCAGCGCATCAATCTGAAAATTTATGTGCGATTATTGCAGCTGAAAATGGTATTCCAATTCAGTTTCCTACGCTGGAAATTTCGCCTATATTGCTTGATTGTTACGAAGTGGAGAGGCTATTAAATCAAGCTGATGGCATCATTTTTACTAGCGCAAATGCGGTGACATTATATTGTTCACAGTTAGATGATGCTAAAATGACAAAATTGCGAACGAAATTTTGTATGGCGATTGGGAATGCGACAGCAAGTGCATTAACAACTATAGGTGTAAGCGTCGATTTAATGCCTGAGCAAGGTTATAATAGCGAAGCTCTGCTTGATTTACTTTTACATCAAAAAGAAATGCCTAGGAACATAATCATTGTACGTGGTGAAAATGGGCGTGAAACGATTGCTGAAGCATTAAAGAAGTCTGGTGTGCTTGTCGACTACGTAAATGTTTATCGTCGCGTGATACCCACTATTGACTGCATTAATGTTGTGCAGCTCATTATGCAAAAACAGTTACATATCATCACCGCGACAAGTGGTGATGCGATACAAAATTTAGTGACTATGTTGCCTTTAGCGCAACATGACATGTTAAAACAACTGCCTTTGGTTGTCATCAGTGAACGCATTAAAAATATTGCAAAATCGCTTGGTTTTCAATGGATTTCAATTGCAAAGCAACCTTCAGATGACGCAATCCTTAAGGCGGTCACAACAATAATACACGGAAAATAAAATGGCCGAATTGATTGAAGAACAAAAAACTGTCAATGAGATAAAGCAAGTCAAACATTCTCGCAGCGGACTTTGGTTTGGCTTGATTATTTTGTTAATTATTGCTGCGCTGTCGGGGATAGGTTACACCTTTTTAACGCAGTTGCGTGATAAGCAAGAAGGCTTAGGTGGTGAAGTTAAAGGCGCTGTTTCTCAACAAATTAGTGATTACCAAGCACAGTTAGCCGCCATTCAATCGCAATTGGCAACTGTTCAAACTGATGTTTCAAATAAAGAATTTCATTTCAATAATACAGTGAATGATTTTTCACAATTACATAATGAAAAATTAGACACTGTTCGTAAAGAATTATTGGAAGAAATTCAAAAGCTACAACGTCAACTTGGTAAAACGCGTGGTGATTGGCTGCTTGCCGATGCTGAATATTTACTGAGTGTGGCAAATCAGCGTTTACTGCTTATGGGAG
>CAINHP010000070.1 GCA_903848905.1 uncultured Pseudomonadota bacterium | reverse complement strand
GTTACGATGACATTATTTTGTGTGATAAGAATAATATAATTGTATGATTCATGTTAAGCATAAGCTAAAAGATTATAAAACCATGTCTGTACACACATTGACTTTGCATTGATTGCGCTGTTTTGTTTAGAATTTTACAGTGCAAAAGTACCTAGATCAGCTTTGGTTGTGTGGTAATTTCTTTATTAAATGTTGCTCCATAAAAACCGAAGTTTGCTCAAATAAAAAACAACTCGCCATTTCTTTATTTTCACATTAACTCTTTCCCAAATGATAAGAAAATTTGTAATTTTATTAACCTTAACGCTACTCCTTGCGGTCAACTTCAGTATTTGGAGTTACGTTAACAATCCGCTGCAAGTGCAGTCATGGACAAAAACCACCATGGGTGTCACTTACGACCCACTGCGTAAGCAAGATACGCAGACGAGTAACACTTTTCCAAGTGCACAAGAAATCGAAAATGATTTTGAACTGTTAAGAGATAAAGTGTTTGCGGTGCGTACATATAACGTATCCAAAGAAAAAGGGTTGGATAAAATTCCTGAACTTGCAGCGAAACATAATTTAAATTCAACTGTAGGTGCGTGGATTGGGGTGGATTTAGACGAAAATCGCCGTCAAGTTGATACGCTCATTGAAATTAGCAAACAATATAATCCCAAGTTAATCCGTCTTATGGTCGGTAACGAGGTGTTGTTGCGTGGTGATGTGACTGAAGAAGCTTTAATTGGCTATATTCGTGATGTACGCCACAGTAACCCTAATCGCCCCGTCAGTACGTCTGAAACATGGGACGTGTGGATTAAGCACCCAAAATTAGTGGATGAAGTGGATTTTATTGCGATTCACGTTTTGCCTTATTGGGAAGGAATTGCAGCGGAAGACGCTGTCGATTATGTATTTGATCGCTACAACGAAGTGAAAGCGGCTTATCCAAATAAACCAATCGTCATTACTGAGGTAGGCTGGCCTTCTGATGGACAACCTGTCAAGCATGCAACGGCTTCTATTCCAAATCAAGCGACATTTTTGCGTGATTTTCTCAATCGCGCAGATAAAGAAAAAATTACTTATTACGTCGTTGAAGCCTTTGATCAACCATGGAAAAAATCCATTGAAGGTTCAGCTGGTGCTTATTGGGGGATTTTCAACGCAGATCGTCAGTCTAAATATCCCATGGATGGAGATGTTATGGCGTTGCCCGATTGGGAAAACTGGGCGGCTGGTGCAGCAGGCTTTAGTTTGCTTTTAATGGGCTTGATTGTTGTTACTCGCAGTAGCTTGAAATTATCGGGTATTTTCTTCTTTGGTTTAATGGCTAACTTAGCCGCCTCGGTCATTTTTTGGTCTGTATCTAGTGGGGCGCATCAATACCAAACCACATTAAGCTTGGCATTGTGGGCACTGATGATTTTGATGCAAGTACTCGCCACCATTATATTATTGATTGAAAGTTTGGAAATTGCGGAGGTCGTTTGGCATCGCAAAACCGTGCGGACGTTTCAACCACTTAATCCAACTGCTGAGTTTACTTATCCCAAAGTTTCGCTGCATTTACCTATTCATAATGAACCACCTTTAATGGTCCGCAAAACATTAGAAGCATTAGCAAAAGTGGATTATCCCAATTTTGAAGTGCTTGTCATGGATAACAACACAAAAGATCCTGCGGTGTGGCAACCTGTTGAAGAAGATTGTAAACGTCTTGGCGAGCGATTCCGCTTTTTCCATTTGGAAAATTGGCCTGGATTTAAAGCAGGTGCTATAAATCATGCACTTGAACAAACCGCTGAAGATGCTGAAATTATCGCGTTAATTGATAGTGACTATGTATTGTCACCGGATTGGTTAAAATCCATGGTACCGTATTTTGATAATCCCAAAGTCGGTTTTATCCAGTCGCCTCAAGATTACCGTGACCGTCATCAAAGTACGTTTAAAGAATTTTCGTATTGGGAATATGCAGGATTTTTCAATATCGGCATGGTACAACGTAATGAATATAACGCAATTATTCAACACGGCACGATGACAATGATTCGCAAGTCAGCGTTAATCGAAGTAGGACGCTGGTCAGAGTGGTGTATTTGTGAGGATAGCGAACTGGGTCTGCGTTTATATGAAGCGGGTTACGACTCAGTTTATGTGAAAGATTCATTTGGTCGTGGTTTGATGCCAGATACTTTCTCTGGATACTTGACGCAGCGTTTTCGTTGGGTGTATGGCGCGATGCAAATCATCAAAGCACATTGGCGTAGTTTTCTACCAACCAAAAAATCACCACTCACCACCGCACAAAAATATTATTTTATTGCCGGTTGGTTGCCTTGGTTCTCTGATGCATTGGCACTTGTTTTTACGTTGGCAAGTTTGGCTATTACCGTTCTGATTTGCTTTGCGGCGCATCCTGAATTGCCGGCGAATGTATTTTTGATGCCAACGGTTGGGCTATTTGTATTTAAAATTATTCGTGGACTTTGGCTTTATCAAGCGCGTGTTCCCTGTTCGGTTTGGCATTCACTAGGCGCGGCACTGTCAGGTTTAGCATTAACTCATACGGTTGCGTTAGGAACCATTCAAGGTTTATTCACCTCAGGTAAGCCATTTATGCGTACGCCAAAATATGAAGCACACGGTGCGTTATTTGCTGGTTTACGTGTTATTCAACAGGAAATTTTGTTATTACTTTGGCTGGGTTGGGGGATTGTCGAAGTTAGTCAACTCGAATACCTTGATAACATGAATGGTAAACTGTGGATTGCTATTTTAGCAGTTCAAGCGGTGCCTTATTTAGCTACGTTAATTATTACGTTGATTAGTATTGTACCGAGTTATTTCACCAATAAATCAGCAGAAGAGTTAGATGATGAAGTATAAAGAACAGCTTAATACGCTTATTTACGATAAAAATTATTCAACCAATGCGGTCGCGTTATGCGTGATTCTTATTGGTTTTGTGGGTTCGTCGAGTTTGATTAGCTCAATTGGTTTTTTTGCGCTTTCGGGAGCGATTACTAATTGGCTTGCTATTCACATGCTATTTGAAAAAGTGCCTTATTTGCGCGGTTCAGGTGTTATTCCTGAACGTTTTGAAGAATTTAAAAGTGCCATTAAAACGCTCATGATGTCACAATTTTTCACTGCGGAAAATATTGAACAATTTATCGAAGACGAAGAGCAGGGGGGGCAAAAAGTTTTAAATTTAGAACCGCTACTCGCTGTTGTTGATTACGATAAAATTTATGATAGTTTAGTGATGGTGATTTTGGAGTCTTCATTTGGCGGAATGCTTATGATGATGGGTGGCGTTGAAGCCTTGACGCCACTCAAAGAGCCTTTTGTTGAAAAAGTAAAAGTCACGCTAATTGAAATGGTTGATTCAAGCGAATTTAAAACGGCGCTGCAACACGGTTTAAATGCACAAAAAATTAGTGCAGATTTAGTTGATAAAATCGAAACCGTTATTGATAAACGTTTAAACGAATTGACACCTCAATTAGTTAAAGAAATGGTGCAATCGATTATGCAAGATCATTTAGGTTGGCTGGTCGTGTGGGGGGGCGTTTTTGGTGGTTTGCTGGGTGGTATTTTCGGTTTAATGCTCTAAAAAGTGTGAATGATGGACTTAGCATTTGAGGTATTTGGCGAAACGCATAAAAGACCTATTATTATTTTGCATGGTTTTTTTGCTTCGGTTAGAAACTGGCGTGCGTGCGCTGAAAAATTAAGTAAGGATTACTGTGTTTATGCGTTAGATGCCCGAAATCATGGCGCATCTGCGCATCATTGCCTTATGGATTACAATGTTATGACTGGAGATGTAATGCGTTTTATTGATCAGCAAGCGTTAGCTGAAGCGAATATTGTCGGTCATAGTATGGGTGGTAAAACTGCTATGTGGCTAGCACTTAATTATCCAGAGTATATTGATAATTTAATCGTTGTCGATATTGCGCCTATTAGCTATACACACAGTTTTGCCCCTCTTATCAATTCACTAAAAAATTTACCCTTATCGTCCCTCACGAATCGCAAACAAGCTGAATTGCAACTAGCGGAGTCTATTCCTGAATTAAGTTACCGGCAATTTTTACTGCAAAATTTATTATTGGTAAATGGAAGTTATACGTGGCGTATTAATTTAGATATTTTTGAGCATAATGGCGATAATATCATTGCCTTCCCAAATACTGACAATACACCTCCCTTCTATGGCAATACGCTTTTTATTTCAGGCGAGAAATCGAATTATATTCCACAAAATAGCACACAGGCTTTGTTTCCGAGAGCGAAATATCAAATAGTTGCCAATTCAGAGCACTGGGTTCACGTTCAACAACCTGACGCTTTCATAAAAGCGGTGACTGATTTTCTTCCTACGTGATGACTAAATCGTTTTTTGCCTTACTGATGGCTCAATTTTTATCTGCTTTTGCCGATAACGCAGTTCTATTCACAATGATTACCATTGTTATACATTCACCGGATAATCCTCAATGGTATGTTCCCGCATTGCAAAGTGCCTTTTTAATTGCGTTTGTTGTGTTAGCTCCTTGGAGCGGGTATGTTGCGGATAGATTTGCCAAATCACAGGTATTATTGTTGGCTAATTTTGTGAAAGCCTTTGGTTGTGTGTTGCTGCTGTGTGAAGTTGAACCGTTATTTGCTTACGGCATAGTGGGGATGGGGGCAGCGATTTATAGTCCTGCGAAATATGGAATTTTACCCGAATTAGTTGAGTCGGATAATCTGGTCAAAGCGAATAGTTGGATAGAAGGATCAACAATTTTAGCTATTTTGCTTGGAATGATAATTGGTGCAAAGGTGGCGGAAGCATCTACGAATATAGCGCTAGGTGGGGCAGTGGGTTTGTTCTTATTATCAGCCTTGATTGCGTGCTATTTGCCTAAATATCGATGCGATTATTTAACGGATGTTCGTCCTTCATTGAGTGAATTTTTTAGGCAAATAATGCATTTTTTTATGCAACCTTTAGCCTGTTTTGTTATTTTTAGTGGTGCATTATTTTGGGCAGTAGCGGCTACCCTACGAGTCATATTGGTCGGATGGGCACCAGTTGTGCTTAAACTTAATACGGCGTCAGATATTGCACAATTAACGTTATTTCTTGCGATAGGTATTATTATTGGCTCAAGTGTGGTTTCAAAACTAATTACACTCAAAAATTTATCACGGGTTGGTTTTGCGGCATATGGAATGGCCTTATCGATTATTAGCCTAAGTTTTACAGATGTGATGCTATATGCACAGTTAATTTTATTGTTCACTGGCATCATGGGCGGTGTGTTTATCGTCCCTATCAATGCAGCATTGCAAAATATTGGTGTGAATGATATCGGTACAGGGCATGCAGTTGCAATACAGGGATTTTTTCAAAATGTTGCTATGTTATTGGCTCTCAGTATTTACAGTTATGCAGTGGCGCAGTCGCTTAGTCCAATTGCAGCTATGTTGAGTTTGGGTGTTGTGTTTTTTGTAGCGGTTTTAGCGTTAACTTTATATCATTTTTATGTAAATAAGCCTATTTACAAACAACATTTGTAAATACCATCATTGTTAATTCGTTGGTTTTTTTTAAAAAAATTGTAAAATCGAGTAGAATTAGAAATAAAAATTAAAATTTTAGGAATGTATCATGCTACCTGTTAGAAAATTTAAATCAGGCACCATAATTTTTGAAGAGGGAAGTTATGGTGTAATGATGTATATCGTCGTTGAGGGCAGTGTGCAACTTTACGTTGTCAACAATAAAAAAGAAGTTGAACTGTCTGTTGTAAATAGAAATGATTTTTTTGGTGAAATTGAAATGTATGGTAATTCACCGCGTGGTTTTTCTGCAAGAACATTGAGTGATACGCGTTTAGTCTGTATTAAAAATCGTATGCAACTTGAGCAATTTTTTGCTGAATATCCTGCATTTTCTGGAAAAATGATGCGAATTATGGGTGAGCGTCTTGCTACCACTACTGCTTTGTTATAAGGTTCTGAATTATGGAATTGTTTACTAGACCAGAAAAAAATGTATTAAAAACAAAGCTTCCAATTATTGAAGTGGCTACGGATGAGGTGATTTTTAAAAAAGGTGCAGATGATCGACGCATGTTCCTTGTTCTTGATGGCTCAGTGAAAATTTACACACAAGGCGAAACGAAAGAAATTGAAATTGCTGTGATTGAGCAATATGAGTTTTTTGGTGAAATTGAATTGTATGTTGAGAAACCGCGCACTGATAATGCAAAAGCAGTTGTAGATAGTCGATTAGTGGTTATTCGTTCCCCAAGTGAGCTTGAGAGGTTTACAATGGATAATCCCTGGTTATCGGGGAAAATGATGGCAACCATGGGAGTTCGTCAAGCGGCTACGAATACACTTTTAGCGAAGAAATTGGCTAACGCCTCTAAAGGTGGTGGTGTGGATAACACAGCAAGTGTTGATCTTAAAACAGGTGAACTCCATCTGACACCCGACAGTAATGTAAAAAAAGAAGCAATTGATGCAAATAAATAATAACGTTACACCATGTTGAAAAGAAAAAACAGCGACTTTATATAAAATCGCTGTTTTTTTGTTTTAAGAATTTAAACGCACTAAATAAATATACGGCTTTATTTTCGCGCTCCAGCAGCACTGTCTGGTGTATCTAGAATACGGTTGAGTAAATTCGTTTGTTGAGATACCCTGTCAGCTTGGGTTAAATCAATCATGCTTTTAAGGTCAGAAAAGCGTTTTTCAGCTTCATTTAATAGTTCAGTAGCGAGTGTTAAATTGCCTTCTTGTACAGCAGTTCTTGCTCTTTTAAGTGAATCATTTGCGCGATTACGATTACGGTCAAGTTTATCATTAGCGTTGATTTCTTTACTTAATTTTAGAGCTTCTTTGATATTGCTAACGATAAGTTCATCATTTTCCAAATTATTTCCATCATGTCTCGCTTGAATGATTTTCATGGTGATTTTTATTTGATTGGTTGTTGCATCAATGCCTTCAATTGGCGTCATGCGATTATACATACACGCCATGCCTAGACAAAGTGCCGAAGCAGTTGAAGAAAATAGCCCTAAAGAAAGTATCAGTGAAACTGCAATTGTTGTTTTTTTTATTAAGTTCATATCGATTTTAGCCCTTGTTATAGTTTTTTTATGGGCATGCAATACATAAATACTCAGTGCTTAAGTAAATTTAGGTAACTGCATGTCTGAGTGAAATCTATCATACTTGCTGTCGTTCTGTATAGGATAAGATTCCATTATTGAGTAATTACTTGAAAAATTGATTGAAACATTAGGATTGATATCCCTGTAAATTATGTAAAAAAACCACCTTGTTAATGAATATAAGACGGTTTTTTTGCGTTATTGCGGTGATTTTTTATACAACAATGTTCACTAATTTGCCTGCTACGATAATCACTTTTTTGATAGTCTGTCCGTCAATAAATTTTAAAACTGTAGTATCACTTAGCGCAATCGTTTCAATTTCTGCATTGGTTGCACTGGCGGTGGCAGTAATTTTTCCACGTAATTTGCCATTTACTTGCACCATCAGCTCTAGCGAATCTTGTACTAAGGCACTTTCATCTATACTTAACCAAGATTCAGAAACAATCGCGTTATCATGCCCTAAATCGCGCCAAAGTTGGTCGCAAATATGCGGTACGATAGGTGAGAGCATAATAGCAATAGCTTCTAAAATTTCATGTCGAATAGCTTTGCTATTATTTGATTCGTCAGTAAATTTTGCTAATGTATTAAGCAATTCCATATTTGCGGCAATCGCAGTATTGAAAATTGTTCTGACACCCATATCATGAGTGACTTTTTGAATCGTTTGATGGAGAAAACGACGGACAGATTGTTGTTCTTTTGACAAT
>CAINHP010000069.1 GCA_903848905.1 uncultured Pseudomonadota bacterium | reverse complement strand
GTCTGGTTCGTGATTTAGATGTTTTTATGAAGAATCTTAAAAGCTATCAGAATAAATTATCGCGTGAATCTGCGATAGATGAAGATGAAAATAACGCCTTTTTACCTTTGATCGCTTATTTTAAAAGTCAGC
This sequence comes from uncultured Pseudomonadota bacterium, assembly GCA_903848905.1. Classification (GTDB taxonomy): domain Bacteria; phylum Pseudomonadota; class Gammaproteobacteria; order Methylococcales; family Methylomonadaceae; genus UBA10906. The sequence continues at coordinate 1,574 of CAINHP010000069.1, read as the reverse complement.
GCAAGCGAGCGATGAAAAAAATAATCACGCTTTTGCAAGGTAAAGATCATGCTAAATTCAAAGAAAAAATTGATCATTATTTGGTTGTGTCGTTTAAAAATACAAAAATGACGTCATTTCATAAAAATAGTCCCTATAAAATCCGGCATATTGCGTTTTCATCAATCTATAAAAGTTATGAAGTGATTCGTATTAGAGATGAGTCATTGAAAAATGCGACAATTGATCAGTTACATGATTTTCGCAAAGACTGTAAAAACTTACGCTATCTTTTAGAAAATTTTCAAGAAATTCTCGGTAAAGAAAGTATAGAAGCATTAGCTGAGATGAAAAAAATACAAGATTATTTGGGTGATTTGAATGATACAGAAGTTGCTTTGGATTTTTTACATTACTATATAACTCATGATGAGAATCTGTGTAAACAATCAGTCCCTCATCCAATTGCTAACTATCTCTCTGACGTGGAAAATAAACAAAAACTGCTTTTGGAGGGATTTCCTGTTTTTTGGCATCAGGTCAATACTCCAAAATTACGTCGACATTTAGCTTTAGCTATCGCAGAGTTGTAATCTGCGATTAAGTTAATATAACATCTTGGAATTTATTTTTATTTTGATATGGTGATACTTGGTGTACTGTGCTGAGAGAGTTCCGCCATAGTCATTTGGAAAATTTGGTGGAGTAATCTAAATCCTTCACGGTTCCAATGATAACCATTATCTGGTTGAAGTGCATAAAATAAACCATCATATTTTACGAAATAGGCGCTGTTTTCAGGCTCATTTTGGGAAATCGCAATACCTAATGAATGGATTGGGTTCTCACTGACACTAGGCGTGGCAGGCAGTTTTTCGACTGCAAATTCAGGTTCATCATCAATATCTCGGCCAATAAAATTAAGTACGTTATAAAAGCTGCGTAGACGAAAAAAGCCATGAATAGGAACTTCGCCACCTAAATAGGCTTCACGAACATCCACCAAAATGTCATTAGTAGAGCCTTTATCTGCTTCTTCGTTTAATTTAATTCGATCTTCATTGCTCAATGTTTGTGGATCATAATTGGTTAAAACAATATGTCCGATTACGCGTTTAATTAAGGTTAATTGCTTATGAATCGGATCATAATCGACTTTGAATTCTTTTTGAAAATCCACTAGTTGTTCTGGGCTGAGCTTTTCAATCGATATTTGCCATGATTGTTCAAATTGCAGTGGCTCAACAAATAAGTTGTGACGGTCTTGAATGGTAGACATTTGCGTGACGAATTGACGAAACTTGCGATACCCGTCAACGTCTTTTGGGGAATTACTGTAAACAATATCCTGTTTAGTGCTTTTGATACGCAATTCACCTGCAATCAGACGCAAAACGAGATCTATATCTGCGCCTTGTCTAAGTAGCATAGTGAGTTTGCTTTCTTGTAAAGGCGCTAATAAGCGACGCGTAAATTCTTCGCCTTCAATAGGGACAATGCTAATGGTGGGATTTTCTGAAACAGTGCCACCAAAAATTGGTGTCATTAACATGCCGGCGTTGCCTGTCAGTGCAGGCGTTGCGCCAGCATTGAAT
>CAINHP010000068.1 GCA_903848905.1 uncultured Pseudomonadota bacterium | reverse complement strand
GGTAATGTATATGACGCATTGATAACATGATCAAGTCCCCATAAATTACTGTATTGCGCACCGCCAGTTAGACGATATTCACCCGCGCTGTCAGAGCCTGTATTGTTGAAATTTAATGAAAATTCATAAGGGCGTTCGGGTTCAATGACTTTAATATTGGCATTAACACTGTCTTGTTCATCACTTTCTTTAAATGTTAATTTTATTTTTTTTGATGGGTGTTTATTGGCGACTTTGACGGATTGCGCTAATGCTTTTGTGTTGGGGGATTCATTTTTTTTCAACTCAGGCAAACTGGCCATTACGCCTTCTTTTGAAAAATAATAATTACCGTGAATGTTGATATTTTCAAGACCAAAAGACACCATTTTGAGTTTTACTTCACCCGTATTGAGTAACTGGGAAGGTAAAATAACACGATAAAAAGAGAAACCAGAACGACGAATTTTCGTTTCTAACGTTTTACCAACCTGCTGCAGACTTTGTAAGTCATACGATTTTTGTTCTAATGGCTTAAAATAATCCGCTAACTCTTCTTCTGATAAGGTAGAGTCGCCTTCCACCACAAATTTATTAACCATAAATGTGAATTTAGGTGGGGCTGATTCATTTTCTTGAGCTAAGCTCATCATCGGAAAAAAGCTCAATGTCAATGCAAGATAAGTCAATTTAGACATAGACTTATTTTGTTGTACTGAAAATAGGGAGGTATTGGTGTTATTGAACGGCACAATTTGCTCCACTATTTTGTGCTGCTTTTATGTCAGAGGCCACATTTTCATTATCTTGTGCAATAACATGTGGCGTTGCCTCTAGTTTTGCGACAGAGTCACTCGATTCACCCGAAAAACTACTTTCCCCAGAAGATAATTTAGTGCCTTTTAACGATTTTTCATTATCTAATGAGCTGATTTTTTTGTTCATTTCGAGTTTTGCACTGCCTTTATTGACAGTCGCATAAGTACCTGATTTTGTGCTTTCTGCGGATTTGTCAAATAACTTTTCTGGATTGGGCGCGGTACTTGGACGAGGAACGCTGTTCATTTTTTCAATGAGCTGGACGGGAATTTGTGCTAATTGAATAGGTTGGGCATTGAGATTATTGATGAAACTAATTTGACCTTGATTGACAAGATGTTCACCGGATGCATTCGTCTGTGCAATGGTGCCTTGCTGGACATAACTGATCATGCCGCTTGTGTCGTCATCGATAAAACCGTTATTTTCTATATTACTCTCTTCGATGCAATCGCCAGTACATTGCAGATCATATTCTGTGCCGCGAATTCCAATGGTTGCCACTGGTGTGTTGACGGCATACGCATCATGATCTTTTTTACCGATACTTCCGGTGAGTGCCCGCATACCACCAGCAGCTAATGTGAATAGAATTTTATCTTTTTTACCGGTTTGCTGATAATCGTATTGCACAATATCAAACTCGCTATTCGCCTGAAGAGTGACTTTTTCGCCGTCACGAAATACCATAACAACGTAACTGTCAGCTTGGCTAGTTAAATAATCTTGAGCGTTTAAATTGGCACCAAGCGATAATTTATGTTCGCCATCGTTTTTATTGGCGCGGTTTTGAGCATAGACATCGCCTTTAATATCCACCACTTTTGCGACGCTAACATCAGGTGTTTTTTTTGCGTTGTTACATTGTTCTTTGCACACATAAACGGTGTAATCAGAATCTTTGTCGCCTTTTAACGTGGCTGTTGGGGTTTTAATTTGGAAATTATCTTGGCCAGTTGTTGCAATATCACCGGTACTTGCACGAACAGCTCCTTCATAAACCGTAAATTTGGCGTTTTTAGTTGACGTATCAAAAGTGTCTATTTTAAAGTTACTATTTGGGCGTACATTAATTTTAGATCCATCTGTAAAATCGACAATCACAAAACTTGCATCAGAGGTTTGAATATTATCGCCTTGGTAGACAGGAGTATCTTTTGCGAGTATACGCGGAGCTTCATTGGTCTGCTGTGCTGCGCTATTGCCTTTAGCAAATCCAATTTTCCCAACAACCGTATTTTGCGCGTAACTTGGCTGCACCAATACGCTACATAACAATCCCATATAGAAAGTTGTATATTTCATTGGCATTGACCTAAAGGCGTTGTTGTCGTGGCGTCAGAAACATCATTCGAAGCAAGAACGTCCTCCTCTTTTTCCGATTCACTCGTCGAGTCGTTTGTATTCATTTGACCCGATAAAGTGATAACAGTGTTAGTTTGTTGGTTTTGAGTATTTTTGATGGCGGTGGGGATTTCTGTATCCGGGTTGGGCGTATTTTTAACGTTACTTAGTGTCACTGTTCCATTTTTGAATACCATTTGATAGCCAAGTGTATTGTCCGCATGTGGGACTAAATCATAATTAAATACGTTTGGCTTGATATTGCCTTGAGAACTGCCACTAAAGGCAATATTGGTTAATATGTCTGCTTTATCGCCGTTGACAAATCCATCTGACAACAATTTTCCATTATTAAAAGGAAGGCTTGTTTGGTTAATGATGGATTCAGCGGTAACCATTAATGTAGGTTGCTCTCTATAAATAGCATAAACTCCCTCAGAAAGAGGTGCGGTGTAGCTTTTGACGGATTCATCACTGCCGTAACGTGAGTGCTTGAGACCCACTAAATTGAAAACCCCGGTGCTATTTTGAATAGATCCTGTCAGTAATTGTCCTACACCACCGTTCCCAATGAAGATTTTTGCGTTTTGTGAAATGATAATGTTGCTATCTAAAGTTTCTTTTTCGGATTGTCCCGCGTTTAATTTAAGCGCATTTTGACTCGCATTATTTGTTGTAATCGCATTGGCAATCGTTAAGTCGCCCTTGTTTGTGGCAATTGCAATGGTCCCTGTTGAGCTAATTCCAGTTTGAGTATCACCTAGCGTTAACGCGCCACTATTTAGAAAATTCAAATTTCCTATCGTATTGGCAACTAACGTTCCAATCGTGTTTTCGGCATTTGTTAATTGATAATTTGCATTACCCGATAGCATTAACTTTTCAGCCATCATAGGTGAAAGTTGTGACACATTACCCGATGCGTTAATGGATAAGGTGCCTTTTGTTTGTAATATTGGATTTTTGCCTGATGGGATGGTGTTTAGCATAGAAAAGCTATTGCTATTATTGGCAGCGTTGCTTGAAACTAATGTGATATCGCCTGTCGACACGTCACCAATGCGGCTATTACTTTCAAAAAGTAATCCCGTGTCACCATTGGCACCTGTACCATTTAATGTGATGCTACCGCCTGATGTTTTTATTGTTGTCGTCTCTGAGCTAAGACCAAAGTTATCACTGCCATTACTAGTCGAACTAGTCCCTTTTAGAGTGATGTTGCCGCTGGTAGTTAAAATATTAGTGGTTTTTTCATTGCCAGTTAGGAAAATGCCATTATTGTTATGATTGGATTTTCCTTCGCCACCTTTGCCATTGATAGTGATATTGCCTGCATTGCTGGTTAGTTTGGATTGATCGATAAATACACCATGCACATCAGATAATGGCACGGTTTTAGAAGAATAGCCTTCACCATATATGTTGATTTCACCCCCATTTGAGTTAAGCGTTGCATAACTTATGCTGACGCCATCAGATTGCGCTAGTGATGCGGTGTAACCTTTTGCGGATTGATCACAATCAGTGGCGCTACACTTCCCGCCCCCTAAAATGATATTGCCACCATTGCTATTGAGCGTCGTTCCAGAGTTAACTTGAATATTTCCACCATTTTTTGCATCCGCATCTGCATTAAGGACGATATTCAGTTTTCCTTGTGTGGATTCAATACTCGTATTTGCGCCAATCAATACGGCATTATCAGCTTTAATGTGCAGATTTGATGCTTTGTCACTATTATTATTTGCCGAAATTTTGCTGTTTGCCCCTAACGCCACATCTTCTTTTGCGAACAATTGGATATTGCCTTGTTTATCAACGCTGACGCTATCAGCGTTGATTGCTCCGCTATGTGAGATTGAATTTGCAAAAATATCAACTGCGCCACCTTGCGTGAGCAATTCACCGATATTTAATACATTATTCTCTGGCGCTTGAATTTGAAATTGGATATCAGGATTGTCCAAGCTCGTAAGTGTGAATTCTTGTCCGGCTGCTAACGTGATTTTACCGCCTTCGGTTTTAATTGAGCCAGTATTTTCAATCGTTGGGGCAATCAAGAGAATATTTCCATCAGCTCCCGCGTGAATAATGCCTTCGCTGCGAATATTGCCCGTATTTGAGCCAGCAATGAAATGGAAGGTATTATTCTTAAAATCATTATTACTAAGGTCTAATGTGGAAACCATTAATCCCTGTGTATCGACAGATGAACCTGAACCAAACACAATGCCGTTGGGATTAATTAAAAATACTTTTCCGTTTGAAATGAGCTGACCTAAAATTTCGGTTGGGTTGCCGCCCACGATTCTATTTAGAACGCTACTTTTCGAGTTTTGTTGAATAAATTGTGTGATTTCATTCTTTTTGATATTGAAGTCTTGCCAATGAATAATGGCTCCAGGGCTATTTGTGATTTTGGTCACGCCTGCAACAGAATTATCAATATTGACTTGACCGCTAATCACTTGGGAACCGCTTGGGTTAGCAAGAAGGGTAGGTGGAAAGCAAAGTGCTAAAATAATCAAATTTTTCACACAATTGCATGGCGACAATATCCATTTTTCATTAAGAATAAGATGTGATTGAGTTTTCATATTAGCCTTCAAAAGTACACAACAATATTTGGGGTTAATTATCGATTTTTTGATTAGCTGAAGTCGCACAAAAAAACGCAGTTAATTTAAGTGGTATCAACATGGCGCAATAATATTGATTAGGGGTGCATGAGTTAAGTAACATATTAGTATATCCTTGCCTGATTACCTGGCATGCTGTGTCACTTCTCCTAACGAAAAATATGTTTTTACATTTCTCGACATAATCTGGGCTTAAAATCGGTAGTCGCCTTGTTTTTTATCCTAATTTGTATGCGCTTGCCCTGCTCATTTTTGATTTACGCTGTCACTTACGCAGTATAAAGTATATAATTTAACGATTTTACTCAATTTTCACTCAATTCACATTTGGAAAAAGTATGCTGGGCAAACTGGTCAAATTAGTTATAGGTAGCCGCAACGACAGGCTCATCAAGAAAAAAAGAGCATTAGTTAAAAAAGTCAACGCACTGTCCTTGGAATACGAAAAACTCTCTGATGATGCGCTGCAGGCAAAAACACAAGAATTCCGCGATCGCATCGAAAAAGGTGAAACACTCAATCATCTTCTGCCTGAAGCCTTCGCAATGGTTCGCGAAGCCTCTACTCGCGTTTTTGGCATGCGTCACTTCGATGTTCAGCTTATCGGCGGTATGATTTTACACAGTGGCAAGATTGCTGAAATGAAAACCGGTGAAGGTAAAACGTTAATGGCAACGCTGGCTGTTTATTTAAATGCCCTGCCTAAACGTGGTGTTCATGTTGTCACGGTTAACGATTATCTTGCCAAACGCGACGCAGAAACAATGAGCAAGCTCTATAGTTTTATGGGGTTGACTACAGGTGTTATTTTAGGACAGATGGAAGCCACAGAACGTCGATTAGCTTATGCTTGTGACATTACTTATGGGACAAATAATGAATTTGGTTTTGATTATTTGCGTGATAATATGGCCTTTACACTGGAACAAAAAGTGCAACGTGATTTGCATTTTGCAGTCGTTGACGAAGTTGACTCAATTTTAATCGATGAAGCTAGAACACCGCTTATTATTTCAGGTCCAACTGATGACACCAGTGATATTTATCTGAAAATCAATGCAATCATTCCGCTTCTCACAAAACAACTAAAAGAAGGTGAAGCAGGTGATTACTCGGTTGATGAAAAATCTAAACAAATTCATTTAACAGAGACTGGACATGAACATGTTGAAGAGCTCATGGTTGAACATGGTCTTTTCACTGACGGTGCCAGCTTATATGATTCAGCAAATTTACGTTTAATGCACTACATTAATGCAGCGCTGCGTGCTCACGCACTCTTTAGACGCGATGTTGAGTATATCGTCAAAGAAGATCAAGTGATTATCGTCGACGAATTCACCGGACGCACCATGCCCGGCAGAAGATGGTCTGAAGGTTTACATCAAGCGATTGAAGCAAAAGAAGGTGTATCTATTCAAAACGAAAATCAAACGTTAGCATCAATTACCTTCCAAAATTATTTTCGTTTATATGAAAAACTCTCTGGTATGACTGGAACGGCCGATACGGAGGCCTTTGAGTTAAATAAAATCTATGGTTTGGAAGTTGTTGTTATTCCAACGCATCGCTCAATGATTCGTCGTGATCTAGGTGATGTTGTTTTTTTAACGTCAGCAGAAAAATATCAAGCGGTTGCCAAAGACATTAAAGATTGTGTTAGTCGCAGTCAACCCGTCTTAGTCGGCACAACTTCGATCGAAAACTCTGAATTACTGTCAAGTATTTTGACGCAAGAAGGGATTAAACACGAAGTTTTAAACGCAAAGCAACATGAGCGTGAAGCGCATATTATCGAGCAAGCCGGACAACCCAATGCAGTTACCATTGCAACAAATATGGCTGGACGTGGAACAGATATTGTTCTTGGTGGTAATTTAGAGGCTGAGCTTGCGGCGCTAGATGAACAGACAACACAAGCACAAAAAGATAAAGTTCGTGGTGCATGGCTTGATCGCCACAATGCCGTCGTCGCCAGTGGTGGATTGCATGTGATTGGTTCTGAACGCCATGAATCTCGACGCATTGACAACCAGTTACGCGGACGCTCAGGCAGACAAGGTGATCCTGGATCAAGTCGATTCTTTTTATCACTTGAAGATGATTTGATGCGCATTTTTGCTTCTGAGCGTGTTTCTGGCCTAATGCAAAAACTAGGTATGGGAAATGGTGAGGCCATCGAGCATCCGTGGGTTACACGATCTATTGAAAATGCACAACGTAAAGTTGAAGCGCATAACTTTAATATTCGTAAAGAAATTTTGGCTTACGATGACGTGGCAAATGATCAACGTAAAGTGATTTACGCTCAACGTAGCGAAATCATGGCAGCCACTGATATTTCAGATATTGTTACAGCGATTCGTGAAGATGTTGTCAATAATATGATTTCACTCTATATTCCACAAAAAACCATGATGGAACAGTGGAACATTGAAGGATTGGAAGAGCATCTCAGCATGGAGTTTGGTGTAGAAATTCCCGTTTCACAAATGCTGAAAGTTGAAAAAAATCTTAATGAAGATACTTTGCGCGATCGTATTATTGCGATTCTTGAAGAAAATCATATTCAAAAAGAAGAAGCAATTGGAGCTGAATCCCTTCGCAATGCAGAAAAAACATTTATGCTGCGCGCGCTTGATCACAACTGGAAAGAACATTTAGCCGCAATGGATTATTTGCGTCAAGGTATTCATTTCAGAGGTTACGCGCAAAAAGATCCAAAACAAGAATATAAACGTGAAGCATTTGAAATGTTTACGAATTTATTGGAAACTATCAAATTTGAAGTTGTTGGACTATTATTTAAAATTCCAAGCGATATAACAGCAATTCAAGACGAGATGGATACGCTAGCACCCGTAAAAACAATTGTCAGCAATAATGACAATTTGGATGATCATTTTGTTGCTTTGGCAAACTCAGAAGAGCCAACCTTAGCAGATCAACCAACAAGTGCAGTCAATACTGTTGGAAGAAATGAACCCTGTCCTTGTGGATCAGGCCTTCGCTACAAACAATGTCACGGAAAATTGGATTAATTTCCACATTTGCGCACGGCGTTACTTTTTGAAACAGGCAAAATGAATTGAATTATTTTTAATATCATGATTTCATTTATTGAAAAATATCCTGTTAATTTCAATTTTTTGCAATTAAATAAAAAAAGAAACGCCGTGATTGGTATTGATATTACGAGTTCGGCTGTAAAGTTAGTTGAGCTTAGTAAAAATAACACAGGGTACACACTAGAAAGCTGCTCTGTTGTCCCTTTTCCTCGCAACGAACAAAATCTGCAACAACCCGCCAATACCTACGTTATTGGTCAAACCATAAAAAAAGCGTTGCATGAGTCAAATACTAAGGCTAAACAAGCTGCTATTGCAGTGGGCGGTGCATCCGTTATTACAAAAAATATTTTAATCCCTGCAGGGCTTAATGATGATGAAATCATAGAGCAAATTATCATCGATGCCTCAAAATATATTCCTTATAACATTAATGACGTTTTTTGGGATTTTGAAATCCAAGGAATCAATAAAACAAACGTAAGTCTTCTCGATGTGTTGTTAGTGGCTACGCGAAAAGAATTAATTGAACACAAGATAGAGTTACTTAAACACGCTCAATTGAAACCTAAAATCATCGAAGTTGAAACATTTGCAATTGGAAATGCACTGTCACTTCTTGCCTCTCAGTTGCCATGCGACATTGAAGGCAAAACGATTGCCGTTGTTGATATAGGGGCTAATTTAACCACATTACATGTGATACACAATTTCCGCTCAATTTTTACCAGAGAATTAGCGTTTGGTGGACGGCATCTCACAAACTTAATTGCACAGACTTATGAATTACCACAATCTGATGCAGAAAAAGCCAAAAAAAAAGGTGAGTTACCTGAAGGATACCTCTGCAATATTTTGGAGCCATTTAAACAAAATATCGTGCAGCAAATTCAACGTAGCATTCAGTTTTTCAGTGCATCACAAAATAATCATCAAATTGACAGCCTAATTTTATCGGGTGGATGCGCATCTATTTCAGCTATAGATAAATTAGTTTCTGATGCGCTAAATTTGCCAACGTACATAGCAAATCCATTTATTGATATGTCTTATTCGTCAAACATCAATCATACAGATCTAAGTGAAAATGCATCATCACTTTTAGTGGCTTGTGGTTTAGCGCTACGAAATTTTGACTGATGGTAAAGATCAATTTATTGCCATGGCGAGAAACACAGCGAAAAGAAAAACAACAACGCTTTCTCATTTTGTTAACTTGTTCACTTATTATAGTGTTGTCTATTTTTGTTTTGATTCATATTTACATTGCCAATCAACAATCTTTCCAAATTCAACGAAATACGATGCTGAAATATGAAATTTCAATCCAAGATAAAAATATTTCCGTAATGAATGTTCTTGAGGCGAAAACGAACCAAATTATCAGCAAAATAAATTATATCAATATATTGCAAAAAACACGCTTAGACACACTCGGTTTACTAAATCAGCTCGCGGTTGACATACCTAGCACGGTATTTCTGACCAAATTAACTCGGATTGATCATGAAATTATTATTGAAGGTAAAACACAATCTAGTGGGGCGTTATCAGAATTTATGCAACAAATTGAAAATGAGGTGCTATTTCAAGTGCCTATAATCGAAAAAATGAAAACACCTGATGATGCAAGTATCGAAAACATAAAAATTAATGATAATGTTCAATTATTTACACTTCATTTTCAGCAGCGCAATAAACATTAAAACAATAGCAATATGAAACGCCCTCATATAGATTTGGTTAATATTAACTGGGATTTAAACTCCGCATGGAGTTGGCCTGCGCCCATTAGAGTCGTAGTCATCATTTTTAGTGCATTATTTTTGGCAATTATTTGCTTTAATTACGATACACAACACGAACTCAACGAATTGCAAATTCTAAAACAAAACGAAATGCAATTGAAAACGGTATTTGAAATCAAGCAAAAACAAACAGGTGATTTAATTGATCAGCAGGCACAATCCAACGTTATTGAGTCACAATGGCTAGACATGGCCGTTAAAATGCCTAAAGAGGAAAGTGCATCAACATTACTACATACTATTTCTCAAATGGGGATTCATTACAATTTGGAATTCAGATCACTACAGTTACTGCCTAAAGTCCCCCAAAATGTTTTTGAAGAATTACCTATTCATATGGAAGTGATTGGAAAATACAATGATTTATCCGCATTTATGCGCGAACTAGAGCAAATAGCGCCCCTAGTCACACTTCATGACCTCACAATTTCATCACAAGACAACCTGCAAACCAATAAATTAAATAATCGATTGGTGTTGAGCCTTTTAATAAAAGCGTATCGTGAAAGCCTAAGTGAAAATACAAAAAAAAATGTTGCACAATAAACACATTTTATTCTCATTTTTTCACGTTATCTTGATGATAATTACAACAATTATGTTAACAGCGTGCGATAATAAAGCCAATACAAGCGATTTAAGGCAATATATTGCTCATATTAAATCAACCACACAAAATGCGATTCCCACTTTAACAACAATTACTCAAATAGATGCTTTAGTTTATAAACAAGACAATATACAGCGAAATCCTTTTACACCTTCTTTGAAAGTTGAAAACAAACCTACTCAACGTCTTAACACCAATCGAATCAAAGAGCCTCTTGAGTTTATTGCATTAAGTCATTTACACCTGGTTGGTACAGTACAAATTGATTCACTTTTTTGGGCGTTAATTAAAGATGATGAAAATCATCTCTATCGCGTGCAAAAAGGAAATTATTTAGGTGAAAATGCCGGAAAAATCTCACATATCAACAATGCAGAAATTGAATTAATGGAAATGATTTCAAATGAACAAGGGCAGTTTAGTGAAAATCGCGCAAAATTACTTTTAACGCAATAAATTTAAATGCTTAAATATACAAGCTTAATTTGTTTGACAATGTGTTTAACTCCTTTCTACGCCCAGGCAAGTAGTGATGAGAAAAAACAAGAATCTATTGTATCTGTTGATAGTGAAAAGCAAAGCCATTACACAGGTAAAAGATTAACTTTGAATTTTCAAGATATTGCCGTGCGTCAAGTTATGGCAATTTTAGCGGAATTTACAGGAAAAAATATTGTGGTTAGTGAAGATGTGGTGGGAAACATTACCTTAAAATTAGATAATGTGCCATGGGATGAAGTGCTTGATTTTATTATGGTGACTAAAGAACTTGGCCAATATGAATCAGGTAATGTGACTTTAATTGCACCAATTGATAAAATCAAAGCTTACAAAGAAAAACAGCAACAAATGGAAGAGACACTCGAAAAATCAGATCCGTTGATAACTGAGTACATCAAAATAAATTACGCTAAAGGCGAAACGCTTCGCAATATTTTAAATGGTGTTAATCTTTCTAACGCAAGCAGTTGCGAAACAGATGAACCACAAAGGCATCACACTATGGGTGCTAACGACACCACGAAAATGGAGTTTCGTGAAGCGTTAAATGAGGTGCGCAATTTGCCATTGGAGCCGACTAAATCTTTTCAAGGGAATAAATCATATTTCACTGCAGCTGGAAGAAATGGTTTGAGAAATTTTAGCGAAACAACAAAAAAATCAATGGATGAACTCGAAGAAAATAATTTTTTATCATCGAGAGGCACAGTAGCGGTGGACGCGCGGACAAACATGTTAATTGTAAAAGATACCGCTAAAAAAGTGGATGAGGTTAAAAAATTGATAGCTCAATTAGATGTGCCAGTGCAGCAAGTGATGATTGAATCACGAATAGTCATCGCTGATGATGCATTTGCAAAAAGTTTGGGCGTTAAATTTGGTGCGAGCAATCAAAGTATGATCGATAATAATATGCTTTCGATAGGCAGTCGTAATAGTAAAAAAGCCGGTTCAAGTGCAACCCCCAATTTAGTGAATGATTCATTAATCGATTTAGGGGCTCAATCTATTGGTAGCACACCGATTGGAGCACTAGGCATGACATTAGCTAAAGGCGCAGATTATGTTTTAAATTTAGAAGTTCAAGCGCTACAATCCGATGGACGTGGTGAAAGTATTTCCAATCCACGCGTTATGACAATGAATCGCTGCACTGCCTATATTACGCAAGGTGTTCAAATACCTTACACCACGGCGCTCCCTGTGGGATCGTCAGCAATTGCTCAAACATTATTCAAAGACGCGACGCTCGCCTTAAACGTTACGCCAAATATTACACCCAATGGCTCAGTGCTAATGAATTTAGTGATTAAAAAAGATAATGTAAATGAAGCCGCTAGTATGGATCTCACAGGAAACAAAGTACTGGATAAACGAGAAATTCAAAGTTCAGTTTTAGTGCAAGATGGAGAAACAATTATGCTGGGGGGGATTTATGAGGATAGCGAATCGTTAACAAAAAATAAAATTCCTTTTTTTGCTGACCTACCTTTAGTGGGTGATTTTTTCACAAATAGCGCAAATAAGAATACAAAAAAAGAACTGTTAATTTTCGTCACACCAAAAATTGTCCCGACAATTTAAGGTTTTAATAATTAACGAAAATAACGCTGTATAACAAGTGTATATACTAAAATTAACAAAATAAGACAGGACGCATGAAACAATCTGAAAATATTTATTTAGTGGGATTGATGGGCGCAGGTAAAACCACCATTGGCCGACAATTGGCTCGGACATTAAAAATCCCATTTTATGATAGCGACAAAGCCATTGAAGAACGCACAGGAGTTGATATTCCAACAATTTTTGAATTTGAAGGAGAAGAAGGTTTTCGTAATCGTGAACAAAAAATGATTCAGCAACTCACGGAAATCAAAGGCATCGTCATGGCGACTGGGGGTGGTGCGGTCTTGCGTGAAGAAAATCGTAAATTACTCAGTGAAAATGGCTTTGTCATTTACTTGCATTGTGACGTTGATAAACTTCTCGAGCGGACACGTCGTGATTCTCAGCGACCATTATTAAATACACAAGATCCTAAAGAACGTCTTGAAAGCTTATTTGATCAACGCAAACCACTATATACATCAATTGCTGATTTCACTATTGATACGGGAATTCTTCAAAGTAAAGACGTTGTAACGCAAATTTTGGACGTTTATGAGTCTATTCAAAATTAAATTTTTAGGGTTTTAGTATGAAAATATTAACCGTTGCTTTAGATGATCGTAGCTATCCTATCTATATTGGTGAAAAGCTATTAAGTGATGAGAGTTTATTAACACGCCATATTAAATCAAAGCAAGTTGTTATTGTCAGCAATGAAATTGTAGCGCCACTTTATTTGCAAACCGTGCAACAACATCTTAGCGCATATGAAGTGGCAAGTGTTATTTTGCCGGATGGTGAACAATATAAAACGCTTGAATCACTAAATCGTATTTTTGATTCCTTGCTTGCCCATAAATTTAGCCGTAATGCTACATTGATTGCGCTGGGTGGTGGCGTAATAGGGGATATGGGCGGATTTGCGGCGGCATGCTATCAACGTGGCATTGCTTTTATTCAGATACCAACTACGTTACTCGCACAAGTCGATTCTTCCGTTGGAGGTAAAACAGGCGTTAATCATCCATTAGGCAAAAATATGATTGGGGCCTTTTATCAACCCCAAGCAGTTATTATTGACGTCGAAGTATTAGCTACGCTTGATGACCGACAATTTGCTGCTGGTCTGGCTGAAGTGATCAAATATGGCTTAATTAGAGATATCGATTTTTTTTGTTGGCTAGAAGACAATATTGATAAACTCTTAGCTCGAGATAAAGATGCGCTTATCTATGCGATTGAATATTCTTGTAAAACAAAAGCGGATGTTGTCGCAGAAGATGAGCATGAAGGTGGCGTTCGGGCTACGTTAAACTTAGGGCATACTTTTGGACACGCCATTGAAACTGGGATGGGATATGGTCGCTATTTGCACGGTGAAGCCGTGGCTATTGGAACAAGTCTGGCTGCTGATTTATCAATGCGTAAAGGTTCACTCACTGCAGTAGATGTGGCACGAATAATTACCTTATTTAAACGTAGTCATTTGCCCGTTACATCACCAACTGGGTTAAGTTCATCGCAATTTATTGATTTAATGTCGGTTGATAAAAAAAATGTAGACGGAAATATTCGCGTAATTTTGTTAGAATCTATCGGAAAAGCAACACTGCCCATCGCCATTGATAGGCTTTCTTTGATACAAACTTTAGAAGATTTATGACCGACAATGCCGCAGCTTTAAAAGTTCTAAATAACGATATGTTCGATAATGTATTTGATATCTTGCCGCTTATTACAAAGGAACGCACCCAAAAGTTTGAATTATTGCTGCATTTTATTCCAAATTTGAAGCAACATTTGATTGTTTCTGGCGCGCAGGGCATTGGAAAAACACTATTACTTGACATGCTCTACGATATCGACAGTGATGCTTGGCAATGCTGCTTTGTGCAAGGCAGTGGGGAATTGAGCTTTGAAACCATTGAAGCGCAATTAACTAAATCCATGCTACGTAATAAATATGAATCGCTTACGCGAGCTTTTCAAGATGCCCAAGACAAACATAAAAAAATTGTTTTAATCATAGATGATGCAGGCTTGTTAGTATCTGGATTAATTACAACGCTCGTCGAATACGCTACATCGAATCCAGTGTTGAAACTTATTCTTTCATTTACACCTGAAACACGCCAAAAATATCGCAAAACGGATCGTGTTTTAGATAATTTTTACCTTATCGATATTCCACGTTTAAATCAAGAACAGTCAGCTTATTTTCTACAACATCTTGCAACAAAACCTCGCACTTACGGCAATTTAGAAAAAATAGACGAAAAATTATTGGCAAAGATTTATCACGACACTCAAGGCATTCCAGCACGTTTGATCTCTGATTTCACGAAATTATCACGTGACACACAAAATGACCATACAAAATGGGTTGCTATTTTCGCAGGATTGCTTGTTTTAGCGGTAGGCATCAATCAAGGGATACATTATTTTAGACAATCTCCTGAGCAAGCCGCAAAGACTATCACAATTGATGAAGATAAAAACGAAACAAAAGTTGCTGATCAATCGCAAGAAACAACAACCCAGATAGATAATGAAAAAAATACGGTAGCAAATGAGACATCTGCTAATAAGGATGCTGAAATTGTACCTAATTCAACTGAAAAAACAGTTGAATCTTCCGTTGTGGAAACAAATGCTCAATCAACGTCCAATACTTCTATTCCAGAAGTGAAGTCCGAAACCAAAGTCGATAATGATCAGTTAATGCCTGCAGCTGATACCCCTGACAAAAAACCTGAAGCAGCTGAAAATTCAACCGTAGCGCCTGAACCTCAAGTTAGCAAAGAAGCAATCAGTCCCGTTATAGAAACAATTCAAGAACCCACTGCACCGGCTATTAATCAAGCTGTAGTACCTGTCGTTTCAGCACCTAAAGCCACTACTGCACCAATTATTGCATTCCCTAAAGTGGAACCAGCAAAAGGCACAAAAATTCAGGCTTTGCCTGATAAAATACCAGTAGCCAGCATTGCTTTAACAGCGCCTCATGTTGAGACTTCTGAGTCTGAACATAACGAAATTGATGTCAAAAAAATTGAATCTAAAGTTGTTGAAAAAATTGCAGCTTTAAAAGTGGAAGATAAGAAAGAAGAAAAAAAATCGGAAGACAAAAAAGTAAAACCAGCTAAAATCGAACAAATTAAAAAAATGCCTGAAGCTCCTCCATCAGTTGTTGAAGAGGCAGTAGTCAGTAATGAAATTGCGCCATCAACTCCAAATATTGTAACGCCAAAAGCGCCAGCCTCTCCCACCCATCCCGTATTAGGGCGATATACGCTGCAACTGATTACACT
This sequence comes from uncultured Pseudomonadota bacterium, assembly GCA_903848905.1. Classification (GTDB taxonomy): domain Bacteria; phylum Pseudomonadota; class Gammaproteobacteria; order Methylococcales; family Methylomonadaceae; genus UBA10906. The sequence goes on along the minus strand of CAINHP010000068.1, from coordinate 19,570 downwards.
ATCAAGTGATGCTGCAATTTCTGAATTTCTAAAAAAACATCCTACGTTAATGACGAGTTACCATGTTGTCAAATATGAAAAAAATGGTCAAACTCGTTTTTCTATCATGTATGGTAATTTCGCTAATGCACAGGAGGCTCTTGCTGCCAGAGGGAATTTAGCGACAGAATTCGCTGCAGCGTTACCAAGAAAATTTAATTCGGCTCCCTAAAGTCACGTTTTCACTCACTTTACTATTTTCAATTTAAATGACAACATTAAAAAACGATACATTTCTGCGAGCACTGCTCAAACAACCTGTTGAATACACCCCAATTTGGATGATGCGTCAGGCGGGGAGATATTTGCCTGAATATCGAAAAGTACGTGGGGAAGCGGGAAGTTTTATGGCGGTTTGTACGAATCCTGAATTGGCATGTGAAGTGACACTGCAACCGTTGCGTCGATTTGATTTTGATGCAGCCATTTTATTTTCAGATATTTTAACGATTCCTGATGCAATGGGCTTAGGATTGCATTTCACCGAAGGTGAGGGACCTAAATTTGAACGCCCTCTGCGCACCGCAGCAGACATTGAAAAATTAGCCGTTATTGATCCTGAAATAGAATTACGTTACGTCACTGATGCAGTGCGTTTAATTCGTAAAAATTTAGAGGGTAGCGTTCCGCTAATTGGTTTTTCTGGCAGTCCATGGACGCTCGCCACTTATATGGTTGAAGGTGCAAGTAGCAAAAATTTCGCCAAAGTAAAAGCTTTAATGTACAACGACCCCGCATTGATGCACAAATTGCTCGATACACTCGCACAATCAGTTGCCGCTTATTTGAATGCGCAAATTGCCGCTGGTGCGCAAGCCGTTATGTTATTTGATACATGGGGTGGTATGCTCAGTAGCGAGGATTATAACGAATTTTCACTGCGTTATGCCAAGCAAGTACGCGACTTACTTACCCTCGAAAATGAAGGTCGACGTGTTCCCAATATTTTATTCACCAAAGGCGGTGGCTTGTGGCTTGAAGAAATGGCAACTACTGGATATGATGCTCTCGGGTTAGATTGGCAAACAGACATTCAACATGCCCGCACTCGCGTAGGTGATAAAGTGGCTTTGCAAGGTAATTTAGATCCATTAGCGCTTTATGCTAATCCAGACGTCATTACCGAAAAAGTCAAAACCATTTTGCATAAATACGGCAACGGCTCCGGTCATGTATTTAATTTAGGGCACGGTATTTTGCCTGATATTAATCCTGAGCATGTTAAAGCAATGGTAGACAGTGTGCATAAATACAGCCCCGAATATCACAAGCAAGCCTAATTCACTTCTTGGATAATAAATTTGTATAGTAGGGCGATTTTAATCAATTGCCCTTTTTTATATGGGATCCACTCTAAATATGTTGTGATATATTCAAATTCTGAATAATCACTTTGTGGAGTAGATACGTTTGCCCTGTAAAAAATGAGTGATAAAAATGATGACTTATATAAATTTTAGGGGGCATTAGCAATGATGATAGCTCTTTTAGGTGCGGGTAATCCTTCACAGGTTAAAGTTGAGTTTTCAGCATTGAGAAAATCTTTAAGAGAGTGAAAACGCATCCAATCTGTTGTACGCTGTTCTTGCTTACTAGTAGTGGTGATGTCGACAACACGCGTATTTTTAAAACCACAACGATTGAGCCAACTGATCAATGTGTCGCAACTTGGCAGAAACCAGACATTTCGCATTTGCGCATAGCGATCGACTGGAAGAAGTGTGTCACCTAATTCGCCATCAATAACAAGCGTTTCTAAAATCAGCTCCCCCCCACTTTTCAAGCAATCGCGTAATTCAAAAAGATGGTCAATTGGTGAGCGTCGATGATATAGCACTCCCATTGAAAACACGCTATCAAAGCAACGTAAATTTGCAGGTATAGCTTCAATGCCTAAAGGGAGTACATCAATAGGTGCGTTATTATCGTAAAATTGCTTAATGAGTTGAAATTGCATCACATTTAATAGCATTGGGTCGATGCCAACAACCCTCTTTGCGCCAGCGCCAAGCATTCTCCAGCAGTGATAACCATTACCGCAACCCACATCAAGCACTAATCGATTATGGAGCGGCGTAATATGATTTTCAAGCCGTTGCCACTTCCAATCTGAGCGCCATTCTGTATCTATTAAAATGCCAAATAAATCATAAGGTCCTTTTCGCCATGGACTAAAGGCGAGTAATTGTGTTTTCAATTGAGTTTGATTTTCGATTGAAAGGTCGATTGCACTGCCAATGTTGATAGTGTCAGCAGTAATTATTCGTTGATTTGTTTCAATATTTGGAAGTTGTGCGAGTTGTGTTTGCCATTTGAGCAAATCACCATGTTTTTTTGTATCGAAAGCCTCATGGATTTGTTTGGGTAATTGTTGCGCCCAATCATGCAGGTTGGCTTCACATAAAGCGTTATATAATTCGAAGTAGGGCATTATTTTAATGCAATAAATGAGGCGAAATTAAAATATTGAAACCAGAGTTCACAACTGCTAAATCCAATTGATGTTAAACGTTGTTGATGTTGTGTAAATGATTCAGGAATAAGGACGTTTTCTAATGCTGTGCGTTTTTGGCTGATTTCCATTTCACTATAGCCTTGCGACTTTTTAAAAGCATGATGCAGGTCAATTTGCATCGTTTGCTGGCGTAGATCGTCGAATGCTAGTTTTTCAGAAATGATGAGTGCGCCATTAGGTAATAATCCATGATAAATTTTTTCAAGCAATTGTGCTCTATCGGCAAGAGGTAAAAATTGCAGTGTAAAATTTAAGACGACAACAGACGCATTCTCAATAACAATATCTTGAATGTTGGCGCATTTTAAATCGATGGATAGGGGTGGTGGTTCTTGTAGCTCTAAAAGATGCTTAAAGCGCGCTAACATGGCATTAGAGTTGTCTACGGCAACGATCCGGCAATTTTCAGCGATAATATGTTGGTTCATGGCAAATGATGCAGCGCCAAGTGAGCACCCTAAATCGTAACACACGCTATTTTCTTGCGCAAAGCGCCCTGCGAGCAAACCAATAGCAGTAATAATGGTTTGATAGCCTGGAACAGAGCGCTCAATCATATCAGGAAAAACTCGTGCGACCTGATCATCAAAGATAAAGCTATCAATACGTCCAAGTGGTTGGCTATAGAGGGAGTCTTTAGCTGGATTTATCATCAAATTAAAGTAATCTAGATGGAAAGTTAAGAATTTTTTAATGCTTCGGCATTACGTTTCGCTAAACTTTCAATCACCGCATTTAATGAGCCTTTTGCTTGAACTTCATCACTGAATGTGGTGCGATAATTCGTAACTAAACTGACACCTTCAATCATAATGTCATAAGCTTTCCATTCATTACCGTTTAAATACATGCGATAATTTACTGCAATAGGTTGAACACCTGGTTGGAGAACTTCAGTTTTTACGATGACTTTTGTTGCGCCTTCTTCCATTTCAGAAGGTAAAAAACGAATTGACCATTCTTTAAATTCACTAAACGCGCGCGAATAAGTCCTTACTAGTAATGTTTGGAATTCTTTTTTGAACCTGGTTTGTTCGTCAGGAGTCGCAGTTTTCCATATTTTTCCTAAAACTAGAGCAGAGATTTTATCAAAATCAACGTGCGGATAAATTGTTTGATCGACAAATTGCGTGACTTTGTTAAAATCTTTAATGAAGCTCTTATCTTGCATACGTTGTTGCAGTTTATCCGATGCTTCTGCTATTGACACTTGAGGAGCAGATAATTCAGAAGCCATAATAGGAGTAAATGGCATTGCGCTAATAAATGTGGCTAACAGAACGGATAAGGTATAGTGCTTAATCTTCATAAAAACTCCCAAAAATAAGTATGAATAAAATGGTATATAATAGCATTAAATTTCCCGCAACACGCATGAGAAGAATGCGTAAAGATGATTTTTCTCGTCGGTTAATGCGAGAAAATACGTTAACAGTGGATGATTTAATTTATCCTGTTTTTGTCATTGAAGGGACGCAGCGGCGAGAGAGTATTGCCTCTATGCCCGATATTGAGCGCTTATCATTAGATTTGCTCATTGAAGAGGCCAGAGAGCTTTATATATTGGGAATTCCAGCAATTGCTTTATTTCCTGTAGTTGCCATCGATAAAAAATCTGATGATGCAGCAGAAGCTTATCATCCAGATGGCTTAGTTCAGCGTGCGGTTAGAGCCCTAAAACAAGCAGTTCCTGAGTTGGGTATTATTACGGATGTCGCTTTAGATCCTTTTACTTCGCATGGACAAGATGGTTTGATTGATACTAAAGGGTATGTGTTAAATGATGAAACCATTGCCGTCTTAGTTAAACAGGCACTTTCTCATGCAAAAGCGGGAGCAGATATTGTTGCCCCTTCAGATATGATGGACGGGCGAATTGGTGCAATTCGTCAAGCACTTGAAGCGGAAAATTATTCACATACGCGAATTCTTGCATATTCGGCTAAATATGCGTCAAGTTTTTATGGCCCTTTCCGTGATGCGGTTGGGTCTGCCGGCAATTTAGGTAAAGGCAATAAATATAGTTACCAAATGGATCCAGCTAACTCGGATGAAGCTTTGCGCGAGGTACAGTTAGATCTGCAAGAAGGCGCCGATATGATTATGGTAAAGCCGGGTATGCCTTATTTAGATATAGTTCGCCGCGTCAAAGTCGAATTCGCTGTGCCGACATTTGCTTATCAGGTGAGTGGTGAATATGCGATGTTAAAGGCGGCATCAATGAACGGTTGGCTTGATGAAAAGTCCGTGGTATTAGAATCATTACTTGCTTTTAAACGCGCGGGAAGTGATGCGATATTAACCTATTATGCAAAAACAGTTGCACGATGGTTGCAGAATTAGACAAGCATTTTGATGAAGATTCATCATCTCAAACTGGTATAGATGAACTTCATGGGGTAGAATTAACCCGATTATTTGTGATAATTATTAAGTAAATGGAATAAAACAAATATAAAATTTGTTTTGAATTACCAAGAAATATGAAGCATAAAAGTTTATAAACTACTTAGAGGAGTTTTCTCCGTGAAAAAAATTAAGCAACTATTCGCTGGTGCTATATTAACAACCTTAGGGTTGCCAATAGCAAAAGCGGATTATGCCCTGAATTTAATGGAAGGGGTGACAAAAGTCAGTAATGACATTTATGATTTACACATGCTTATCCTTTGGATATGTGTATTCATTGGTGTTGCTGTTTTTGGGACGATATTTTATTCAATCTATCATCACCGCAAATCCAAGGGTCATGAAGCTGCCCATTTCCATGAACATACGACAGTGGAAATTATTTGGACAATCATTCCAACAATCATTTTAGTTGCCATGGCTATTCCAGCAACTAAGACAATGCTTGAGTTAGATGATGTTCTAGAGTCTGAAATGTCAATTAAAGTGACAGGAAAACAATGGTATTGGGATTATCAATATCTCGATAGTGGCGTTCACTTTGAAAGCCACTTAGATGAAATGAGTGAAAAATCACATCGCGGCAACACTATTGATCCCCACACAGTGCCTAATTATTTGTTAAGTGTTGATAGACCACTTGTTATCCCAATTAACAAAAAAATTCGTTTTGTTTTTACATCAGCTGACGTTATTCATTCATGGTGGGTACCTGATTTAGGATGGAAAAAAGATGCGAATCCTGGTTTTATCAATGAGGCATGGACTTCAGTGCCAACGCCAGGCGTTTATCGTGGGCAGTGTACTGAATTATGCGGTCGTGATCATGGCTTTATGCCAATTGTGGTTATTGCAATGAATCAAGGTGACTACGATAATTGGGTAAAAACGACTTTAGAGAAACAAAATGCGAAACCGGATTTAAGCGATCAATCACATGAACAATTGATGGCTAATGGTTCGAGCGTGTATTTGAAAAATTGCGTAGCATGTCATCAGATTGATGGTAAAGGTGTTGTTGGTAATTATCCTGCACTGCGTGGGAGTGCAAAAGTGAATGGTGGCGTTGATCCTTTAATTGGTTTCTTGCAAGCAGGCACAAGTAAAATGCCTGCATTTGCTAAGTTAAAAGACAATGAATTAGCAGCTGTGATTACCTACATTAGAAACTCACCTGATATCGGTAATAAAGTGGGCGACGAAATCCAACCTAAAGCAATTACACCTGTTTATGATGACGATGAGTAATTAGTGCTTATTGGGCTTTTTTTAACTGTTTATTGAGGTATTAAAGTATGTCTGCTGTCACAGCTGAACATGATCATGACGATCATCACCATGATGATCACGCTCACGGTCCAGAAAAAGGATGGTTGCGTTGGGTTGTTACCACGAACCATAAAGATATTGGTACGTTATATTTGGTATTCGCACTAGCCATGTTTTTTGTGGGTGGTACGATGGCGATGATTATTCGTGCTGAATTGTTTGAACCTGGAATGCAGTTTGTTGATCCACAATTTTTTAATTCAATGACCACCATGCATGCGCTTGTGATGGTTTTTGGCGCAGTCATGCCCGCCTTTGTTGGTTTGGCTAATTGGATGGTGCCTATGATGATTGGCGCGCCTGATATGGCGTTGCCACGCATGAATAATATGAGCTTTTGGTTGCTTGTGGCGGGTATTTTATTACTTGCTTCTACCTTATTTATGGAAGGTGGTGCACCTGCAGGTGGCTGGACGTTGTATCCGCCATTAGTATTACAAACAGGTAAGGCACTTCCGTTTGCTATATTCTCAGTGCATTTACTGGGTATATCTTCAATTATGGGGGCAATTAACATTGTTGCTACTATTTTGAATATGCGTGCCCCTGCAATGTCATTAATGAAAATGCCAATGTTCGTTTGGACATGGCTGATTACTGGTTTCTTATTGATTGCGATTATGCCAGTTTTTGCTGGTGCAGTGACCATGTTGTTGACGGATAAATTCTTTCATACTAGCTTCTTTGATGCGGCGGGTGGCGGAGATCCGGTTCTTTATCAGCACATTTTCTGGTTCTTTGGTCACCCTGAAGTTTACGTAATGATTTTGCCAACATTTGGCGTGGCATCAACGATTATCCCAGTATTTGCGCGTAAGCCATTATTTGGTTACAGTTCGATGGTGTATGCGACGGCGGCGATTGCATTCTTGGCTTTTATTGTTTGGGCGCATCATATGTTCACTGTTGGGATGCCAATCTCAGGTGAGTTGTATTTTATGTATGCCACTATGTTGATTGCTATTCCCACAGGCGTGAAAGTATTTAACTGGACTGCAACGATGTGGAAAGGCGCAATGACATTTGAAACACCCATGTTGTTTTCCATTTCTTTTGTTGTGCTGTTTACATTAGGTGGTTTCACCGGATTGATGATGTCAATTGCACCTGCCGATTTCCAATATCATGATAGTTATTTTATTGTTGCACATTTTCATTACACATTAGTTCCTGCATCTATTTTTATGATTATGGCAGCAGGATATTATTGGATGCCTAAATGGACAGGGCATATGTACAACGAGAAAATTGGGCAATTGCATTTCTGGTTATCTGCAATTTCAGTCAATATTTTGTTTTTCCCACAACATTTCTTGGGATTAGCAGGTATGCCACGTCGTATTCCAGATTATGCTATTCAGTTTTCTGATTGGAATATGATTTCAAGTATTGGTGGATTTATATTCGGCGCAAGTCAATTATTATTCCTGTACATTGTTGTGGATACGATTAAAGGCGGAACAGGCGAAAAAGTCACTGACGAAGTTTGGGAAGATGCTCATAAGCATGGCTTAGAGTGGACACTGCCTTCACCAGTTCCTTATCACACCTTTTCTACACCACCTACCGTGATTCCTTGCGATCACGATTAGGTCATAGATTATAGAGGCGTTGCTTTTTAGTAGCGCCTTTGTGATGAACTGACGAGTAGTCAAAATGACCATCAAACAAAAGAATATTTTAACGGCAATCGTACTTATTGCAATTGCAACAACAATTTATGTTATGGCTGTTATCCAAGCGTTGTCGAGATGAACGAGGATGTTGCGGTAAAAAATAAGCGATTAGGACGCAATTTAGCGATTGTTGCAATTGCTATGTTTGGATTTGGGTATGCGTTAGTGCCTCTTTATGATGTTTTATGTGAGTGGAAATGGATTGAGCGCGATCGTCCAGACGCAATTAAAGCAATACCAGAAACTGCTTATGAAATAGATAAGAGTCGTGAAGTGAATGTGGAGTTTATGACGACATTAAATGAGTCAACTCCCATGATTTTTAGCGCGGAAATGACGCAATTAAAAGTGCATCCAGGTGAGTATCATACCGTAAATTTTTATGCAGAAAATAAAACGGCGTCACCTATGGTGGCGAGGGCGATTCCAAGTTTTTCACCGGCACTAACGAGTACCTATTTTGAGAAAGTCGAATGTTTTTGTTTTTCTGAGCAGACTTTTGCACCGCATGAAAAAAAAGTCATGCCTATGCGTTTTGTATTAAATCCGGCTCTGCCGCATGAATATAAAACCATTACATTATCTTACACTTTTTTTGATAACACTCAAACAGCGATAAAAAAATAACTTAGGGGAAGTTTATGTCAACAAATAATGCTTATTATATTCCGCATAAAGCGACGTGGCCTGTCATGGCAACGGCAGGTTTACTAACTACGCTTGTGGGGTTTGCTAATTATTTAAATGGATCATCTATCGGTTCTCCGTTGATGATGTTAGGTTTTGCAATATTTATTGTGATGGTTGCTGGATGGTTTACGCTGCAATCAACAGAAAGTGAATCGGGTATGTACAATCATGGTGTGGGTATATCATACCGTATGGGAATGATGTGGTTCATTTTTTCCGAAGTGATGTTTTTTGCAGTGTTTTTTGGCACTTTATGGTATACACGTAATTTGTCTGTGCCATGGCTTGGTGGCGAAGGTGCAAAAGCAGCTACTAAAGCGATATTATGGACTAACTACACGGCAGTATGGCCAACGAATGGTCCAGGTAATGTGGGTGGGCATTTTGAACCGATGGGTGCTTTTGGCTTGCCATTTATTAACACATTATTACTTTTGAGTAGTGGCGTGACATGTACTTGGGCTCATCATGGATTGCTTGCAAAAAAACGTGATCAGCTAATTAAGGGCTTGATTGCGACTGTCAGCCTTGGTTTTTTGTTTGTACTTTGCCAAGCCTTTGAATATCACGAAGCTTACACTGAAATGGGTTTAACACTTGGCTCAGGTATTTACGGTTCAACATTTTTTATGTTGACAGGCTTCCATGGCTTTCACGTTTGTGTTGGTGCAATTATTTTGAGTGTAGTGTTGTTTCGTAGTGCTAAAGGACATTTCACACCTGAAAACCATTTTGCATTTGAAGCAGCGGCATGGTATTGGCATTTCGTTGACGTAGTATGGTTAGGTTTATTTGTATTTGTTTATTTAATGTAAATAAGTAACAACATTGAAAAAGCGTGGTCAATTTTTAGGCCACGCTTTTTTTTTGTCAAAGCAGGTTAATTTTTATTGGATAATTCCGACGTTGTATCATGGGATTGCGATCTTGTTCCTATTCCGTGCGGTTCAATCCAGCCATTGGCAACAGCAATAAAAATAAAAATAAATAATGTAATTGATAAAGTAATGCGCAGTGTGAGTGCGTTGAGTGTTTTTTGAGAGTTTGCTTGGTCTTTATGTTTGACAATGTTAAACAATGCAGAGCCTAAGCTGAGTAAAATCAACAAAAATGCAAAAATGACAACCGTTTTAATTAACATAAGTATTTTATTGTTGTGAAAAAAGAAAAGTGTATTTTGATGATTTTGGCGCAGTAATACAAATTTAATAGAGAAAATTTGGATGAATATAAAATTAAGCTGGACTATAGCCTATTTGGCCATGTTTACGGTATTACTTAGTCTTGGTGCGTGGCAAATTCATCGAGCTGATGAAAAACAAGCTTATGTTGATTTACAAGTACAGCGAATAAATCAACATATCGACTTAACGAATACTGAAATGTTCGTTGATGTTACAAAGGAACGTTATAAGCAGGTAAGTTTGACCGGGTATTTTGATATCACGCATCAGTTTTTACTTGATAATCAAATGCATGAAAGTAAAGTAGGGTATTTTGTAATGACACCCTTTAAAATCAAAAATACTAACAAAGCTGTCTTAGTGAATCGTGGTTGGATTCCTTTGATTGAACCACGTGCGATTTTGCCAGATGTGACTTTAGCGTCCGATACAGCTGAAATCACATTAACGGGGCGTATCAATACGTTTCCAAGTGTTGGTATTCAACTCGAAGGTGCAACGCAACCGACAAAAACTCAACCAGCCGTTGTGCAAGTGTTGGATGATAAAGTTTTGACTCAACTATTAGGTTATGATTTATTGGCTTTTCAGCTTGAGTTAAGTCCAGACATGCCAAATGGGTATGTTCGTCACTGGAATATTTCGACGTTGATTTCACCAGAAAAACACTTAGCTTATGCACTACAATGGTTTGGCTTGGCTTTAGTTTTAACTGTAATGTTTATTAAAATGGCTTTAAAAAAATGATAACGCAACAACAAAAAAGAAATAGACGGCTCATTATTGGCATATTCGCTATGTCAATTATTCCATTTGGTATTGCATGGTATATGGCAAAACACCCTGATTTTTTTACGCGTGCGCCAACGAATCACGGTGAATTCATTAAGCCCATTATTACAACAGAGCGCAGTGATTTTCAGGGTTTTGATGACTTTTCAAAAGATAACATAAAAGAGCTTTCTTCGCACTGGCTTATAGTTAATGTCATTTCTAAATCAGAATGCACTGAAGTTTGCATTGATGCCATTTATAAAAGTCGACAATTACGATTGATGTTAAATAAGGAATTAGTTCGCACTCGACGTGCAGTGTTAGTGCTTGATAATACAATTTCCCAAGAAAAAGCAGCAACGTGGTGGCAAGCAGAGTCGGATTTGTTAAAATTAAAACCTAGTGTAGACATTATTGATAAATTAAATGCACTGTATAATGGAAGTATTCCTGAAGGTGTATTGTTACTTGTTGATCCGCTTGGGAACTTTATGATGCGCTATGCACCTGATTTCAATCCTTACGATGCAAAAAGTGATTTGATGCACCTTTTAAAAATTTCACAAATTGGTTAATTAAAACATGTTTAGAAAAATAGCTGGTTTGAGCGCCGTTTTAGTGTTTGTTTCCCTTGTTATTGAGACGGGAATACGTTTATCACAGTTGGATTTGGGCGAATTTAATGTCGTTCATCGATTAATGATACAAACGATGCCCATTTTTGTCAGCAGTGCATTATTTTTGGGAAGTACCCTTTTTGCCTTGTTATTTGCTCTTTATTTACGTTTGGATGACCGCGTTATTCTAGCTAAGCAACCACAAAGTCGTTTATTAGTTAGCGTTGCCTTAGTTGTTATTTTAATTCAGCTTTTTTTAGGTGATTGGACCGCTGCAAATCATGCTGCACTTGCTTGTCGTGGCTTTCCACAATGTAATGGCACCTGGTTGCCATCATTAAATTATGATGGTGCTCTAAACTTATTTTATGGTGTGCAAAATCATTATAGCGGCACTGTTGCTTATGACGCTCAAATTACACTGGCGTGGCTGCACCGTGCCGTGGCATTGATATGTTTTATAGTGGTGAGTGGTGTCATTTTTCAAGCAACATCGGCACCTTCGCATACATTGCGTAAGGCTGGTGTATGGTTAAGTACCATTTTATTTTTACAAATCAGTTTAAGCATCCTTACTATTAAACTTAATTTGCCTTGGTGGATGGCTGTGATTCATGGAGGATTAGCAACACTGCTTATTTTGCCATTGATTGCTATCCATTTTTATAGCAAATATGATTTTCCAATTTTAGAATCAGAAAGCGCGACGCAAGATGTTGATACACAAACGATTGAACCCATTACGAAAGAGACGGATTCACTATATGGCCGGTTAAAATCACAATTACAACGTACACGAAACGGTTTAGGCAGTATATTATCCAAATCAAGTAGTGAAAATTTATTAGCTGATATTGAAGCGAATTTGTTGATGGCTGACGTTGGTGTTGAAGCAAGCGCGGCAATTATAACTTGTTTATCTGAGCAACTCAGTCGAGTGGAATTAAATGATCGTGATGTATTAGAACAGGCTTTAAAAGAGGCTTTGATTGATATTTTAAAGCCATGTGATATTAATCTTAGTATTCCAAAACAGGATAAGCCTTTTGTTATTTTAGTCGTTGGCGTAAATGGCGCAGGTAAAACGACCACTATTGGTAAATTAGCCAATCGTTTAAAATCGCAAGGACATAGCGTGATGCTTGCGGCTGGGGATACATTTAGAGCTGCAGCAGTTGAACAACTTCAAGCATGGGGAGATCGCAATGAAATTCACGTGGTTGCGCAACATACGGGAGCAGACTCCGCCTCAGTTATTTTTGATGCAATTCAATCGGCACAAGCTAAAAATATTGATGTGTTAATTGCAGATACAGCTGGTCGATTGCAAACTAAGTCCAATTTGATGGAAGAACTCAAAAAAGTAAAACGTATCATGGCAAAACTCGATGATACCGCGCCACATGAGGTTTTATTAGTATTGGATGCTGGTACTGGACAGAATGCGATTTCTCAGGCCAAATTGTTCAATGAAGCGGTAACATTGACAGGGTTAACCTTAACAAAATTGGACGGTACTGCAAAAGGTGGTGTTATTTTTGCGCTAGCAAAACAATTTGGCATTCCGATTCGTTTTATTGGGATTGGAGAAGGCATTGAAGATTTGCAAGATTTTGATGCTGAAAATTTCGTTAATGCTCTATTTATTAAAGACTAAACATTATGTTGGAATTTGACAATGTAAGTATGCGTTACCAAGAAGTAGGCGATGTGCTTCGCAATGTGAGTTTCCGTTTAACAAAAGGAGAAATTGCTTTTTTAACGGGGCATTCTGGAGCGGGTAAGAGTACATTGTTTAAATTGATTGCCATGATTGAGCGGGGTAATCGTGGAAAAATCATGTTTAATAAAAAAGATTTAAGCCATATTCGATCAAGTCAAATACCCTATATACGTCGAGAAATGGGGTTAATTTTTCAGGATTACAAATTACTTAATGATCGTACTGTCTTTGATAATGTGGCGTTACCTTTAGTCATTATGGGGTACAGCGCTAAAGAAATTAACGGCCTAGTTCGTGCGGCACTTAGCAAAGTGGGATTGCTTGGTAAAGAGAGAAAACTTCCATTGACATTATCTGGAGGTGAGCAACAGCGTGTAGGTATTGCAAGGGCGGTAGTGCATAAGCCTTTAATTATTTTAGCTGATGAGCCAACTGGAAATTTAGATCCCGAATTATCTGCAGAAATTATGCACTTATTTGAACAGTTCCAAAATGTCGGTGTAACAGTATTGATTGCAACGCATGATATTTCACTCATTTCAACGCTAAATCATCGGGTGTTGAGATTAGATCATGGCAATTTAGTGGCAGGTGGGAAATGAGTAAAGTCACTAATTAAATGTACTGTTTAACATTCATCAAATTTAGAAAATGTAGTTCATTGAGTCAATAAAATTATGAAGCATAAGAACAAGCACAAGCCTAGAAATAATCACAACAGTATCATCGAGGCGAAAAGAAATCCTAAACAAACCTCAAAAACGGGGGGCACGTTTGTCGAAAAATTATATGCCTATCGAGATCAGCATGCTCAAGCGTTATTTTCAAGTCTAGGTCGCCTTGTTGCATCGCGTCTCAATGCGCTGTTAACGGTTATTGTATTGTCAATTTCCATTTCGCTCGCATGCGGTTTTTATCTATTGATTATGAATACGAAGCAACTCACCGTTGATCTCGAAAGCAGCAATCAGATTTCGCTATTTTTACATGATGACGTTTCACTTGCGAGTGCAAATCGTTTAGCGAATGGCATTAAGCTTGACCCAAGTGTCCAAATGGTAAAAGTGATTACGAAAGAGCAAGCACTTAAAGAGTTCGAGGACTTCAGTGGGTTTGGTGACGCAGTTCGAGCATTAGAAAAAAACCCATTGCCAATCGTACTGCAAGTGATACCCAAAAATTCGTTGGAAGAAGGGCAGAATATCGAAACATTGGTGGGGAATTTTAAACAAGCCGCTGAAGTTGATTTTGCTCAACTGGATTTGCATTGGGTAAAACGGTTGCAAACGATGATTGAAGTATCCCAATGCGCCATGATTTTGATGGGAATTTTATTAAGTTTGGCTGTGTTAGTGATTACAGGGAATACAATTCGCTTGGAATTTCATACACGTCGAGATGAAATTATCATTGCGAAACTTGTTGGTGCTACGAATAGTTTTGTTCAACGCCCATTTTTATATAGTGGTTTTTGGATCGGTTTTTTCTCAGGAATTAACGCTTGGTTTATCGTCACTATTATGATGTTGATTCTAAAACAGTCTGTTGAGAAACTATCTATGCTCTATAACAGCAGTTTCCATCTATTATTCATGGGTTTTTTTGAAACGCTAGCATTGATTTTTGTGTCATCTATGCTAGGCATTGTGGGGTCTTGGGTTGTTGTGCAGATACAGCTACAACAACTCAAGAGTTAAGCACCTATTTTTCTGTTGCTAGTGTTTCAAAACGAAAGGTTCCTTGACCGTTTTCGCCTAAAAATTTTGCAAGCCACGGCAGCGTCGTGTGCATTGTTTGAGCCAAATTCCAAGGCGGATTGATAACAATCATGCCGCTCGCTGTCATTCCTCGCTTAGATCCATCTAAAACGGTCCCCAGTTCAAAGAGCTGTATATTGGATAGGCCAGTCTTTATCAATGCTTTTTCAAGCGCTTGATTACGTTCTCTTTCAATGACGGGATACCAAAGTACATAAGTGCCTGTAGAAAATCGTTTGTGCATTTGCGTAAGTGTTTTGACCACTTGGTCATAATCACTTTTCATTTCGTAAGAAGGATCTATTAATACCATTCCTCGCCTCTCCACAGGAGGAAGCAGCCCAAAACTGTCTTTTAATCCGTCTGAATGATTAATAACTATACGTTTATCATGCTTCATATTGAGTTTTAATGCGGCTATTTCAGTCGAATGTAGTTCAAATAGGTGCAGTTTGTCATGAGGACGCAAAAGTTGCTTAATTAGTAAGGGTGAGCCTGCATAACGAGTCAGTTGACCATTTGAATTGAAGCGTTTTTGCATGGAGACATAATTTGCAACTGAAACGGGCAAGTCGTCACGCTGCCATAATTGGCTAATACCGCTATCAAATTCACGATTTTTTGAGGCGTAATCGCCGTCTAATTCGTATTTTCCACCGCCAGCGTGTGTATCAATCACGCAGAAAGGTTTTTCTTTTTGTGTTAAATAGGTAAGGATTTCAAGTAACACAATGTGTTTTAGCACATCCGCGAAATTTCCAGCATGAAAAGCGTGACGATAACTTAACATAGCATCATGGGGTAATGGTGACTAACCAACCTGCTTCAGCATTACACTTTTCATTTTTCGCAATAACCTTGATGTTGATTCGTGCGGTTGTATCACGTAATTCGAGTGGTAATTTACCTATGACGCGAAAGAAATCGCCTTTAGGTTCAATTATTAGCGGAACCACTTGTGATTTAATAGTGACTTCAATTTGCTCTGGTTTTTGTACATTAAAAGCTAAGAATGAAAATTCAGACTCGGGTGAAACCGTCGCTAAATGTTCAGGTTCAAATTTAGATAACTGGGCTTTTACGCAAGCCATACCGCTACTTGAGCCACTATTGCCAGTATGCATACTATGATCAATAGCATAACTGTTGGTTGCGACTAAAAGGGAGATCAGCCCGATTGCGTGCCATTTTGATTTTTTCATTTTTGCTTCCTTATTATTTTTATAGTAAAAAAGTGATTTGGAACCGAAACTCTAGGAAATTCACCCTTTAGTATAGAAGGAAATGTGAAATGACGCGAGTTTACAAAACACTTCATGCCCTTATTATTTGGAAAGAAGATGCTTTTCAAGGATTTCTAGTCGAGAAGGCGTTCCAATATCCATCCATAACCCTTCAAAATATTCGCCTGTTACATGACCTTTTAACATGGCTTCGCGTAGGATAGGGGCGAGTTTTGTGCTGTTTTTAGGTGCTTGTTGAAATAATTGTGGGGAATAAAGTCCAATCCCACTGAACGTTAAGCAATTACTTTCGTTTGAGCAGAGAGTATTGTCAGGATTTAAATGAAAATCCCCTTGAGGATGATGTGCCGGGTTAGCCACTAAGATTAGGTGCGCTAAATCAATTGATTTTTCATGTAAATGTTCAAATTGAAAATCGGTGGCAATATCTGCGTTGACGACTAAAAACGGTTTTTCGCCCAATAAAGGCAAAGCGTGAATGATTCCTCCTGCCGTTTCAAGTCCTTTTTCACCCTCAGGAGAATAGCAAATGGTTGCTCCAAATTTTGATCCGTCTCCTAGAGTGTCTTCAATTTGTTTACCTAGGTAAGCGTGATTGATTACAATTTCGGTAATTTTCGCTGAGACTAAACGCTCAATAATTCGTTCAATTAGCGATTTTCCGGCGGCCAATAAAAGCGGTTTTGGCGTGTGTTGCGTGAGTGGCATCATTCGCTCACCACGCCCAGCAGCTAAAATCATGGCTCGCATAGAGAATTAGTTAATCTTAAAGTAATCAACGGCGTTTGCGAGTGCAATTGCTTGATCTTTTAAGTTAATAGCTGTGGCTGCTGATTGTTTCACTAATGTTGCGTTTTGCTGAGTCATTTCTTCCATTTCTAAAATAGCATTATTGGCTTGTCCAATGCCGGTACTTTGTTCATCAGAAGCAATAGAAATATCCGCAATCATTTGCGTCACAGTGCGAATAGAAGTAACGATTTCTTCCATGGTATGACCCGCATCAAGCACTAATTTACTGCCATCCTCAATTTTGTCAACAGAATCGTTAATTAATAATTTTATTTCACCTGCGGCTGTAGCGGCTCGTTGCGCCAAACTACGTACTTCACTCGCAACCACCGCAAAGCCTCTACCTTGTTCGCCTGCTCGCGCGGCCTCAACGGCTGCATTTAAGGCTAATATATTGGTTTGGAATGAAATGCTATCAATAACTGAAATAATATCGACGACTTTTCGCGATGACTCATGTATCTCCTGCATTGTATCTACAACTCGTGTAATGACTTTAACGCCTTTTGTTGCAATATCTGACGTGTTTACTACGAACGTATTGGCATAATTTGCATTTTCTGTATTCGCTTGAACGGTTGAATTTAATTCATGCATACTCGCTGCTGTTTCTTCCAATGCGCCAGCTTGTGAGGTGGTACGATTTGATAAATCATGATTGCTGGCCGCAATTTCTTTTGAGCTGGAGCTGAGGCTATCGGTAATGTTTTTAATTAGTTCGACAATTTCGGTTAATTTTTGAACGGTGTTATTGGCATTATTTTTAATATTTTCAAAATCACCTGTGTATTGCGTGGTGATTTTTTTATTTAAATTGCCTTGTGCAAGCGCGTTAAATACATCGGCAATATCACCATAACTTTTTTCACAAGTTTCTAGAAGTATATTGAGTCCTTCTGCGAGATCTTTGAAAAAACCACCCTTAGCGTCTACTCGCACGCGATTTCTAAAATTTCCGCTAATGGCATCTTCGACGATTTTGGAAATTTGATTTTCCATGGCTGATTCGACGGTAATGTTTTTCCACTGTGTCGCCCGACCGACGTAATTATTTTGCTCGTCGTAAACGGAAATGACGGTTAAACGCAGTTTTTTCCCACCTAAATTAATATACATAATTTTGGGATCTTTACTTTGTTCGCTAAAGGTATTTTGATCTTCTTGCGTTTCTAAGTACGTTGAAATTCGCTGACCAAACATCCCTTCGATTGAGAAATTGGGAATGCGTTTTAATAATTCATCACTCATTTCTGTCCATAACATTTTAGCAGCGACATTCATGTAAACCAATTCACGGCGACTATTTGCAAGTGTCACGGGCATACGTACTTCATCAAGCGCTTGTTTAATTCGAAGCATCTCCCTTGCTGAGCGTTGGTCTTCAGCGGCTTCAAAACCAAATTTAATACCAATCATCTTAATGCCTTGCATAATACTGCCAAGTTCATTTTTAGAGAATTCGTTAACGGGAATGTAGTTTCCTTCTGATACTTGCTCAAGCATCTCTGTTGCGCGTTTGATTGGGCGCAAAATACTCAGTAATGTAAACGTTGACCATATCAGATAGAGCATTGCAGCAACTACACCAATGCTAATAATATAGTTGTGAAACTGCGTCATCACATGCGTTGAAAGTAGTTGGTTTTCACGAATATGCTTATCAATTTGGTTTTGATGAAAATCAACTATTTCATCTATGTTTTGAACAAAGTCGGTATCTACGTTTTTCATTAGGTTATCGACAACGAAAATACTGTGAATATTGTCAGTTTGATATAGATTGAGTGCAGCGTGATATTTCACCATTAAATCATGATGATTTTTCAGTGCATTATCAGTTAAATCTAAAATTTCTTTTTCAGGCATGTCACGCATTAAATTGGTAAGTACGATTAAGTTGTCTGTGATTTTTTTTCCTCTTTCGTCAAATGCGTTAACGGATTTGACAAACATGGCAGGATCTTGACCACGCAATAAGGCATTTTTGAATTCTTGGATTTGGTCTTCATATTCCACCTCAATAGTTCTTGATATATTGACTCCTTTGGCATGTATTTCAATATTTTCCATGTTTTCTTGTGAAAACGTTTGAAGGTTTTTAAGAACAACATTACTATAAATAGCAATGGTTGCGAAAAGAATCAACGAAGTGAAAACTAATGTATGTAATTTGGTTTTAATTGAAGCATGATTGAATTGTCGAACGAAGAATTGAGTGAAACCGGGATGGATGACTTCCCCACCATCAAGTTTAATGCGACTTTTGCCACTTTGAATTTTTTGATACAAAGCAGTCGCTTGTGAAATTTCTTCTGTAGAGGCTTTTGTGCGAACTGATAAATAACCAATAATTTGGCTATTTTCAAAAACCGGCATAATATTCGCTCGGACCCAATAAAAGCCGCCATGTTTTATGCTATTTTTAATCACGCCCGTCCAAGAGCGTCCCGATTGAAGCGTTTTCCATAAATCAGCAAAGACATCTTTAGGCATATCAGGGTGGCGTAAAATGCTGTGGGGAGCATTAATCAACTCACTTTTTGTATGGCCGCCTATGCGAACTAAATCATCATTCGCATAGGTGATGATACCTTTTAAATCTGTTTTAGAAACGATCAAATCCGTATCGGTAAGGACATATTCTTGATTCGTAAGCATGTTAATTCACAGTTAAGGGTTAAAATCTATAAAATTTCAATTAGTAGACATAAATAAATTTTAATTCGTGTTCACTTTAACACGCTATAAATTTAATATGACCATTATAATAGGCTTTATGTTCTGTTATCGGTAGCGCAGCATTTTTTTGTAATCAACATCG
>CAINHP010000067.1 GCA_903848905.1 uncultured Pseudomonadota bacterium | reverse complement strand
GCACCAGCAGTAACCACGACAACAACTACGCCAACTGCCACCATTACAAGTCCCTTCACGGCAGGCGCGTTCACTATTTCTCTACCTTATGGTGAAACGGCATTAGAACCCACTATTTCCGCCAAAACTATTGGCTTGCATTATGGCAAGCATCATACCGGCTATGTCACTAAACTAAACAGCTTAGTAACGGGCACAAAATACGAAAGTATGACTTTAGATCGTATTATTCGCTTAACCTACAATCAACTCTCAACAACACCACTTGCACTGCCAACAATTTATAATAATGCGGCGCAAATATGGAATCACTCTTTCTACTGGAACAGTTTGACGCCAGCAGGTGGCGATGCCACGCTCAAGCCAGGTAAACTATCAGTATTAATTAATCGTGATTTTACTAATGGACTCACTGATCTGAAAACACAATTAGTCGCTGCCGCAACCGCGCATTTTGGGAGTGGCTGGGCGTGGCTTGTTTCTACGCAAGAAGGCAAACTCAAAGTGGTTACCACTAAAAACGCTGATTCGCCACTGCAAACCATTGGTGCAACACCACTTCTCGTTCTTGACGTTTGGGAACACGCTTACTATGTCGATTATGCCAACGTGCGTGCAACTTATTTACAAAATGTAGTGGATAAATTGGTTAACTGGCAATTTGCTGAAAATAATTTACCTGTATAATTAAATCAACTTCACACTGATTTTCATCAACTTAAGTTTGCCTTCTTTTATTTATAGTTTTTGAAGGCAAACTTTTGTTTTTATATTCATTATTGGAAAAAAATGATTTTTTTATCTCACATAGCCAAAACCATAGTCATATTCACTTTGTTATATTCAAATGTAACTTATGCTGTCTCAAATAAAAAACCTATTGCTAACGCTGGGATTGATCAAACCGTCTTTTTTTCCAGTAACGTCATACTTTCAGGAACGCAGAGTACTGATATCGACGGCACTATCAAATCGTATAAATGGATACAAACTAGCGGTAAAAAGGTCGCGCTGAGCAACGCGACAACAGCAACTGCTTCTTTTACCAGTCCAGCAATTTTATCGACATTAATATTCAAATTAACCGTTAAAGATAATAAAAATGCAACCGCAACTGACACAATGACAGTTAAAACCGCTGCTCAGCCAGTATGCGAATTGCCCTTTGTCTTAGAAAATAATCGTTGCGTTGATAAAACCGTTATTCCACCTAAACCACCAGTCATTATTTGCATTCCCCCCAAAACACTTGAAAACGGCATTTGTATCGATAAGACAATCAAACCTGTTGATAATAGTTGCAAATTACCGCAGGTATTAGAAAATGGTCTTTGCGTTGATAAATCCAGTAAATTACAATTAAACGATACCGGTATCACGCGCTGCTCAGATGGCGCATTTAATGTTGATAGTTGCAAAATTGCTAATTATCCCAACCAAGACGCTGAATTTGGACGTGATGTTTCAAATAATGACAATTCAGATGGTCACGCTGGATTTAGTTTCACCAAAATTAGCGCTTTAGGCGAATCACTACCACTCGATGCAAAAACATGGTCATGCGTAAAAGACAATATTACGGGTTTAATTTGGGAAGTAAAAACACCTGAAAATGCACAATTAATCATCCCCTTTAGCGAAACAGACGCCGTCACTCAAAGTCAAAATGCGCAGAAATTATGCGGATTAACAAATTGGCGACTGCCTACCATTGAAGAGTTACAAAGTATCGTCAATTACAATGTTCCCTTGCCAAACGCGACTATTGACGTGAATTTTTTCCCTCATTCAACGAACGAAATATATTGGTCGCAAAGTCCTTATACCAAAAATAAAAATGAGATGTGGGCACTGTATTTCAATGATGGCAGTATTTTTGATCAAACAAAAACCACACGTTCTGCCGTCCGCCTAGTTAGCTCAGCAGCGCCCATAAGTGATAAAAAATATATTATTTCAGATAATGGTCAAGAAGTACTTGATATGCAAACTAATTTAATTTGGCAGCGTTGCGTGGAAGGAATGTTATGGAGTGGAACAACGTGCGTCGATGAAAATGGCTCAGGGCCGTCTTTCTTTATGTTTGAAGAAGCACTGCAACACGCAGCCAAGCAAGCTGCAAACACCAAAAAAGGATGGCGCCTACCTAATGTTAAAGAAATCACGAGCTTGATGGATTACTCACAACCGGACATGGCTATCAATTCAACCATTTTTCCATCTACACCTAACGCACAGTCATGGTCATCATCAAGTTATTCTTCTGATGCGTTTTTTAGTTGGATTGTGCATTTTTACTACGGCAAAGTGTATTTTGATTACACCGAAGATAAGGGGGTTGTTCGACTTGTACGTTAATTTAACGCCTCCCCCTTTTTTTAAGCATTGATAATAAAACTTTTGAGCATCATAATCATTGAGAATTTCTCAGATTGACCCTAATTAACTGATTGTGATTTTCTGAATCAGTTATGTTTCATTAACAACGGTTAAGATGTTTTTTTAAGCATTTAAACATAATCATCTTGTTTTATTATCCCATAGTCTAGATGCTCTTAAGCCTTCATAATAAAGCTTTCAAGCATCATAACCATCAAACATGTTCCAGATTCACCCTAAATATTTAATTATTAATTCTAGATCAGAAAAATCCATAATACTCTATTATGGTCAGGGAGAGCCCCCTGAATCAGGATAGTTGTCGCCTCAAATATTTTTATTAAATAATATTTGAGAATTGAGATGAGAGCTTATACAAGTTTATGTCCGCTTATTTTACCATTCCAGGACGCTAAAACCGTGCTATTCCTTGCAAGACCTTGAATAAGCTTTAAAGCATCTTGCTGTAGGTTATTATCAAAAAGAATTTCAAGGTTATCGAGTATCATAAGCGGTTTATATGTTTCTGTAATATTAACTAACCGTTCTGATAAAGAAAGAGCTCGCTGAATTGCACTGAATTCAAGAAGTTCTCTTGAAAGTGTTAAATTAATATTGAGTACTTCTAAATTACGTTCGTTTGCAATTTCTCGCAAATATCGAGTTTTGCCAGTGTTCACTTCTCCAACTAACAATACTAATCGATAGTAAAGTCCGTCTGCAGTTTTTAATGTTTCAATTATTTGTTCTTTAAAATGCATAGTACAAGAAGTTTATTGTTATAACTGGCCTTTTTTAGCCATTCTTGGAAATTATCAAATGTTAATTTTTCATTCCAGATGGGATTTATTCTTCGCTTAAATCTAGTTGTTGTGTATCCAAACGCACCTGTTTTAAAGTGATAAATAAAAGACTAGTATGGGCATTTTTCAATTTCTCCATTATTGTCATCATCGTCATTATCCATTTTATCCGCTGAAATAGCACAAATAAGATTATCATTCCATATATCCGCAGATGTACCGCATATAGAATAATGAATAACTGGGGGTATTGGTATCCAAAAAGCCGTTCAATTAGAGCGTATTGAGGCATTGTCAAGACTTATATTCTATGGGTTAATATTATTAAGTAACAGTAAAGCAAAGCACGTCTACGTTTTCATTACAGCGAATGAATCACATTAGTTACAACACCCCAAATGACCATATCGATTTCTTCATAAATCATAATATCGGGATAGTCAGTGTTTTCAGCTCTTAACTTCCAGCTCCCGTCTTCCATGATAGGTCGCTTCACAGTGAGTTCTCCATCAATGGCGCAAATAACAACTTTGCCTGATACCGGCTCAATTGAGCGATCAACGACCAAAATATCATTCGGAAAAATTCCAGCACCAGTCATGGAATTCCCCTGCGCACGGGCAAAAAAAGTCGCAGCAGGCTTTTGAACAAGTAATTCGTTTAAATCTAAGGTCTTTTCAATGTAGTCATCAGCAGGCGATGGAAATCCTGCAGATACCTTGCCCATAAACAGAAGCAGAGGGCATGAAATGGGTGACTTAGAGGGTAGTGACACTTTATCGCTATAACGCGCTAACAGGTCAGAAGGCAGTGCATCTTGGGAGATGATAATCGCCTTAGTGTGATGACTAGATAGGAAATGTTGATTTGATATGGTCATATCGTATTCGAGGGCTAAACAATTACGTAACTGATTCTTATATTGATACAGGTTATGTGCAAGATACTTAAAATGTGCGAGTTAGTTCGTAAACCCCTCATTAAAGACGAGAATGCCTGCCTCTATTTTTCTCATTTAGAGGTAATCACTTCAAGAGATGTAATAGTCATCTATTCCGAACATATCTGCTATGGTTTGCTTCTCTTCCATTTTTTCTTCAATTTTCTCTAGTCTATACTTTTTAGCAAATTGTTTAATTCGTTGGATTATAACTCTGTCACTTTTAGTCACTTTCTTTTACCTCGCCTTAATACCGTTAATTTAATCGATTTTACTTACACAACACCTATAAAACAACCAAGTATTACACATAAAATATTGTTTTATATAGAAAATAAAATATACCAATCTCATCGTGAGACTATTGAATTAATCCGTTTCATTTAATGTCATTCTGAATTCCGAAGTATGCAAAAACGTCTCTATGATGTTTTCAGCATAAATACATCGTCTGCAATTCTTGTTCAAGTAAATGCACAGAGCATTAGTTGAATGCTAAATAGAATTGTAATCGATCCACCATTTTCAGGAGAAAAACACAATGCGGTTTATGAAATTACCAGATGTGATGCAAATCACAAAACTCAGTCGCAGCAGTATTTACGCAATGATGAAAAATGAGACTTTCCCTCAGCATTTTAAGATCGGGAAGAGAGCGGTTGCTTGGACAGAAGAATCAATCCTCAGCTGGATGAATTCGACAATTACGGGTAACTAACGGGTATTTGAAAACCCCTAGATTTTAATAACCTGTCCCACCCTCTAAAAGATCATTTGATAAGGTGGGACAACATTTGAACAAA
Source organism: uncultured Pseudomonadota bacterium (assembly GCA_903848905.1). Lineage (GTDB taxonomy): Bacteria > Pseudomonadota > Gammaproteobacteria > Methylococcales > Methylomonadaceae > UBA10906. Next base: position 3,209 of record CAINHP010000067.1, on the reverse strand, counting down.
AAGCAGCATTCAATGTATTTAGCATGATGTTGTTGACTCTTTATTACTTTACAAGGATTCAATCATGACTTTGAAAGCAATTTCAGAACAATTAAACAAACCAACACTTAATGCAATATCTAATGATGTCATTAAGATTCATTATGTCGATGGATTATGCGGATCGGGTAAAACTTACGGTTTAGGGAAGTATATTCAGCAATCGCCTATTCAGCACAAGTTCATCATCACTACACCTTCGCGAATTCTCGCAACTCAAATCTATGATCAATTTATCGGTTTGGGAATTGGACAACTTTATGCAATATATACGCAAGAGGATGTTATAACATCCTCCAATATACCCGCTGAAATCATGGCAAAAATCAACCAGATTAACAAGATTGGGTACGGAGTAATCATCTGTACTCAACAGGCATTTCCTCATATTGATTTCTTTGAAAATAAGCAAGATTGGACATTAATAATTGATGAAATACCTACCATAGACAAGTTTGATTCGCCATCATTACCCTACAACCATCATCTTTTATCAAAATACATTGATTTAGGTGAGGAAGTTGGTAACACAAAGGGATTATATGAAATTCGTGCCAATGGATTAACAATACCCAGCAATCAAGATGACGTGAATGCGTTCTTTAAAAATATTGTTGAGGATATTAATGATCCAAATTATCACTGCTACACAGATAAAGCCAACTGGGATAAGTTAGTAATACGTCAACAAGTGACTACTGATACGCTTCAAGATGCTGTGTTTGGCAATAACCAGAACAAAATGTATTTCTTAAGATTGTTACAACCAACTATATTTCAAGGTTTCAAACAAGTAATTATCATGGGTGCCAATTTTGAACAATCTCTTCTTCAGCATTATTGGTCAATATTTTGCGGTGTGGAATTTATTCCATTCCACGAAATCACCGACAACTTACGATATACTAAGTATGACAATGGTGAGCGTCTAACTATACGCTATCTTCAAGAAGAAAATTGGAGCAAACACTCAGCAGGAAAAATGGTTGACGGCATTCCTAAACTCGATCACTTTGCTAAGTTGGTGAAAAAGTTCATGGGTGATCAAGAATTTATCTATATGACCAATAACGATGATTCGCGTGAGTTTACGAATGGCAAGAAAGCCCCTGTGATTTCGCATGGCATTAATGAATTTGATGTTATTGATAATATTTATTTTTCACCTGCATTAAACAATCAACCCAAGCATAACCAAATGTTATGTGAATTGGGTATTGATGACACATTCATCAAACGGGCCATGTTTCATGAAGTTGCACATCAAGCAATCATGCGCACGTCTCTGCGTCGTCGTGATTGTCAAAATCAAGTAACAGCAATTGTTAGTGATAAAGCCACGGCTGAAGCAATAGCACGCCAATTTACGGGTTGTCACATCGGTGCCATTAATGGCTGCATTAAGAAAGTGAATGGCTTAAGCAATAAAGAACATAAATCCAAATCACGACTACAAAAACTCATTGAAACATATGACCTCAACTCATTAGTCATGCAGCGCCAATCCGCCGAACTTCTATTAACAAATGCAAATGCAACTAATGATTCTAGTTATACCTCTTCTTGGGAAAAATTGTCACAAAATCCTATATATATAGGAATTAATGGACAAAATATCCCAAAACAACCTGAGTTTTTAGATCTCTCATTGGGAGTGACTTATATGAGTAATATTTACCAGAAGTCAGTGGTTGGTATTAAGGAAAAAACACCCATGGATTTTGTCAAAGCAATGAAGGAGATTTACACGCATCACATTATTAGTGCTAAAGATGAAAGTTTTTTATTCAACGGCGTGACCTATAAAACGGAGCAATCAAGGGCTCTAAGTAATGTCAATTATGCCTCCATAGTCGTTGTTGATATCGATGATGGAGATTTATCACCTGAAGTTTTTAGAGATATATTCACCAATAAAACCAAGCATAGTTTCTTTATGTGTAACTCATTTAGTCGAAGCACAGAAAAATCTAATAACTTCCGTGCGGTGTTTTTCATTAATCAAGTAGTAAATGACGAAATTTACCGCGATATTCATCTATATTTACAAAATATTATAGCCAAATATGGCTATATTACTTGCTCAAAACAAGACCGTAACAAACTCAAATCTGAAGATCCAGAATTGAAATTCTCTGGAATTGATCTATCTAAAACACATACAGCCAGTTTCTTTTATCTACCATGTAAAGTGCAATCAAGATTGGATCAGGCATTCTTTTGGAGAGGTAATTTAAAAGATGATGATCAACTAAAACGTTATGCAATTGATGTCACGAAGGTGATTCAAAATACACCTATTGAAACGCGGTTGAGTACATTAATTTATGAAACACCAGTCCAGCATAATGCGCAACAAGCAACAAATAGTTGTGAGATTGATATCACTGATTTGACAGCCATCAAAGAGTTCATCAAACAAGGAAATTTCAAACATTTAGGTAATCACATAACCTATGGCAAAATGGCTAGAGCAATGAACGATGCTGGATTCACAGAAATTGATTTTATTGAGTTAACGCCTTTCATCAGTGAGTCTAAAACTGCGAAAGATGCCAAAAAGTTTTGGGAGGAATGGAAAGGCTATACTCAAATCACTAAAGGAACATTATTCTATTATCTCGGATTGAAGCGATCTAAAGCATAATGTTATATCACTTATCACTGTTCATAATCTTCATTCATAGTATAGTTATGAACAGTGATCATCTAGTTAATACAACATTAATAAAATACTGAAACCAGCCATCAAAGAATCAGATCATCCACAACGAAACTTTTCACCCCAGTTAACACAACTGCAAACTCAGGTGTGCTGTCTGCATTGATGCTGACATAAAGTGTGTTAGTTATTGAATCGAATCTAATTTGCCCAGTTTCATCTGAATTAAATGTTGCAGAGCCAATAAAGGTAAATGCTTTATTGCCAGTTAATACCAAGTTTGCATCAATTGCTGAAAAATCAAGTTTGTCACCCTGTGCATGCTTAAAATCAGTAATGAAATCATGACTTTTGGGTGTACTATCATTGATGGAAGTATATTTAAAGACATCTGCACCCACCCCGCCTGTTAATGTATCCGCACCTAACCCACCAATCAAAGTATCATTACCTGCTAGCCCATTTAGTTTATTCGCGCCATCTGTTCCTGTTAAAAGATCATGAAATG
>CAINHP010000066.1 GCA_903848905.1 uncultured Pseudomonadota bacterium | reverse complement strand
CCACCAAATAAAATATATTGCTATGCTCATAATAATGAAGATCATGAGCTGATTTTTTATAAACCTAACACTAACCAATTGGAAAAAAGTCCAATCAACATTGAGTTAATAAACCTTATTGAACACATCACGCAAACCTCATTCAATAGCGTTCTACTAAATCGTTACCGAAATGGGTCCGATAACATAGGATGTCATAGTGCGATAAAATTTTTTGGCGCCTGCTCAACGTCATGTAGGATTAGATGAAGATATCCTGTTAAATTGTCGGGCTGTTTATGAAAAAGCACTTGACCAAAATCCACAACGCTGGAGTAATGACCCTCGTAATTGGGAGCGTGTTCAATCCGTTGACTTAAATCCTGAAACAATCAACGTACACCAAAATTAAACATCAAGGAGGTAATTCAGCATAAAATGGCTGCTTAGAATTTTACGTCGAGGCGACAACTAGCCTAAAATTTTTCGCAGCATGATCGCCTTTAGGTGCAGATTTAACTGCTTTTGGGCTATGTAATTTTTTAAACATTGAATTCTCCAAGTAAATAATTAGGAAAGTGGGTGCATCGGATACACCCACTTCAAATACCAAGCGCATTATGACGTTCTAAATAAACAAAAATAATTGAGTCGATGATAAGTTGATGCCCAGATAATCACATCTAAAACGACTCAACTTTACAATATTGTTTATCGAGCGTCCTATTCCATCGGCACATGGAATGATTATTATGATAATTCATCATAAAATTGACGATAAAATGGGAGATTAATGACAGTTTTGGCATTATCATCTTTAGCCCTGCATAGCTCACAGCGATTTTACATGTTAAAACAAAGTGTCATTTTTAGATGGATTTTGAAAGTTTAATTAATCAATAAGCATCACAATTTTTTAATCTTGTATTGGCTGGATGACTCATCTACGCGTTTTTTTAAATCTGCACCCATCTTAAAATGCACCGAATGTGTTTGTTTCATTGCAATGGCCTCACCCGTTTTTGGATTGCGTCCAATTCGTGCTGCACGAAAGCGCAAACTAAACGCCCCAAAATCCCTAATTTCAACACGCCCTCCTTTTGCCAGTTCTTCTTCCATACGCATTAATATTATGTTTACTGCGGCTTCAATATCTGCGTTTGATAAATGCTTTTGTTTACGTGAAAGTAAATTAATGAGTTCTGACTTTGTCATATTGAATCTTTGAATTAGAAAGAAAAATATCATTCTTATTAATGCAACGCTCTGATTTGATTTATATCGTTTTGTCTAAACAAAAAAGCTCTCACTGCTTTGCAACAATGAGAGCTGAGAGATCAAACCAAACTCGAACGCATAAAAAAATTACCTGAACCTAGTATCCATTACTTTTCTAATCGACTCAATACGTCAAATGACTTATTAAATGGATTTTATGAGCAAAAAAAACTCCCATTACTTCAATAAAATAATGAGAGCAGAAATTTCAAGCTTGAGGAAAACAACGTTTAAACCAATAGGAGTAACAAATGAAAAAATAGTCGTCAGTTATTTTTATTTTCAATATGTAAATGGGAATTGCTCAAAATTGTAGCTATTGCAAACAAGATTGAGGAAATGATAAATTGACCTGAAATAAATCCAGTAATCCCAAATATAAACATCAAGCCAATTAATATGTCTCTGTAAAGCAGAATCATAATATGTACCTGTATTTGTTAATAAAGTCTAAAAATAACATTGTTGCAGACTAATATACTCTGTAATTATTAATTAACAATACATCGATTTATTAATTCATAGTTTCCCAAAAAGATACTATACCAATAATGAAGATCAAGCATTCAATATCAGGTAACATAAACCACATAATAAAGTTGAATACATTTTGGCAAATATAATGCTCCACGTCGTCAGGGACGGTGGTGTTTTTTGATTGATTATTACTATTACTGGGCTTCAATTCAATACCGAAATCATCACCCCTGAGTCGAGCAACTTCGGCATATAACTTAACTTTTAATTTTGCGAGTTCGTAGTCAGCAATACGTTTATCCGATGTCTTGAGAGATATCAGTATTTCGTTTTTGCCATAGTGTGATTTTAGGTCTGCTGGAATACGAGTTCTGAAGTAGAAATGCGATTTTCTAGGGACAAGATTGGTCTGTCATTGCATAAATAATCCGCCATGTGTAGCAGTTATGTGTAGCAATTGACTAAAATGTGAGAATATTTTGATTTTAAGCATCTTAAAATCTATGAGATATCAATAACTGGCGGAGAGTGAGGGGTTCGAACCCTCGATGGGAGATAAAGCCCATACTCCCTTAGCAGGGGAGCGCCTTCAGCCGCTCGGCCAACTCTCCAATTATTATTTTCGAAACTT
>CAINHP010000065.1 GCA_903848905.1 uncultured Pseudomonadota bacterium | reverse complement strand
AGGTAACATTTTGTCGCTCTGTACAAGGAATAAATTCCCCACTTTCTATTTTTTCACAAAAAATAGCTTTGTCATCACGCCAAACCAAATACAGCGTAATATCTGGGCGACTATCCCGAAATCGGTTAAGTTGTTGCGGCACGGCAGTTAACCACCAAGATTCACTTAACCATGCTTGCAGTCCTTGTGGGCCTTTAGTTTGATATTGCGTTAGGCTGTTATTGATTGCTTGATGTTCTAAATCAGCCAATTGGTATTTAGGCCGCAAATTTTCGGGTTGTTGAATACGTGGAATTGCATTGATAGCGTTGTTAATGGCGACTTCATCAATCAATTGAGTTATATCATTGGATGCTAGTTTTAACGAATTTACTTCATAGCCAGGACGGCAATAAGCCGGTTTTTTATCTTGACGCAACGCTTTTAAGTTATATTGCATGATAGCGATATTGGGCTGATCCACCGCCGCTTGTCGATGGCGACGCACTCTTCCGGCCAGCTGGATAATCGAGCGATAAGAAGACGGCTCAATGATTGCCCAATCAAAATCGTGATCTCGCCCAACTTCTTCCACCGGCGTGGCTACGAGAATAAACAACACATTTTTGGCATTCGTTGAATCAAGATGTGATCGAATAAGTGGATTTTCAAAAGCCTTGGGTATTTCATCTGACTTTTCTTTGCGTTTTAACACATCGTCTAAATGTTGCTCTTGCTCATGACGCAATAAAAGTACTTGACGACTGTGATAAGCCATCACTTTAGGCGCTAACGTGTCCTCCCATTCAGCTTGCAATAAAAAATAGGTGAGATTGATGCACGGTGCGATATTTGCCATCCGAATGACGCCAAATGACACGTATTTACCGGTTTTTTTGTCAATACTGTGGTGGTGTTGGTGTAGATTAATTGCTGTTTCTTTGATTTTAGCGAAATACTGCTTTTGCAACGATATTTGCTCATCTTTAACGATCAATAAATCATCACAACGCACGATAATGGCTTTGCGTTTGACCGCCTGTTGTTCCAGTTTGATTACGCGCTTAGCAATAAATTGCCGATGAAAATTTTGATAAGTTTGACAGCGCTCAATTGAATTAGCATTCTCTATGCGATGAGTCTCCGTACCAAATTCATCAACCCATGCGCAGGCAACTTGTGAATGTGCCGCCTTGAAATGACTATGCAAAGTCCAGCCAGCTTGATAAGCATTAAAAAAACCTTCTGCCAATGCTGGCGGAATCGTTGCAGAGGAAATCATGACTTTTCGACCCAACATCCCCGCTAAATGAATTAAGCGCCCAATGGCAATTAAGTCGTTACCATCAAAATCATCAACTTCATCAATCACCAAGTCCGACGACAATAAACGCAAACTCGGCAAAATATATTTACCACCTCGTGTCGTTTCAGTAGCCGCAATGATGTGATCGATAGTGCAAGCTAAAACGGGCTTATACAAAAAGGCTTTGTTTTTATCGGCTAGTTTTGGCTTGTATTTTGGAATGATGGCATCTAAAAAATCAGCCGTAGGTGCATCGGCATAATTGAGCTCTTCGCTTAATAAGTCTTCTAAAGACTCTGAACCTGACTCTTCAAAATCAGGTTGCTCATCAATGTTTAATTTGGCTTTTTCATGGAGTTCTTTGATAGCAGATGAGCCAATTAAAACAGCAAGCTCATCATTTTTTAAACCAATACGCTCTCGATATTCATCGCCCGTTTGCAGCGTCAATGTTCGCAGACCCAATGCTAGAATGAAACGCAGTGTTTCGCCATCATCAGATAAGGCTCGTATAATTTTAGCGTTGGCAATGGTTTTACCACAGCCTGTACTTGCCATATTGACAATAAACCAGCCATAGCCCTTATCATTTGAACTTTGCTGCTCGACTTTAAAACGATTGATTTTATCGACAGCTTTATCTTGCCATTGATAACCATCGGGACTTTTTTGTTTTAGGCTTTTAATGTCATAAGCCTTATCCATATCAGTAGTAAATCGCGATAGGGTTTGACTAATTTGCAAGGCGTGATCACAGACATTCACCAAATGTTCGTCCAGTTTTTGCTTAGGCTGTCGATGATGATCCGTATTGGCAATCAAAGAAACTTCCGTTTTCCATTTTTTGTCGGCATCACATGACGAATAATAGTGATCACCCAGCATCAAACATAATCTGGCATGGTGCAGCACTAAGCGATAAGCGCCATTATCTAACAATTGTTGAATTTGAGGCTCAAGGGGTAGTAGTTTTGTGGACCATTTTTTCAGTTGTCTTAGCCAAGGTATTGACTGACTGAGCAAACCTTCGGGAAATTCAAAACAAGCGTTTAATCGTTTTACATCGTCATTTTGATTTTGATAACTCCACGAAGCTAAAATGCTTGTTAACATTCTTTGTATGCTTTCTCTAGGTTGATCATTTTCCTTTTTTGCTTCTTCTTTTGTTTTAGACGGCAATCGATGATGGGTCAGAATTAACCAACCGACCAATTGGGCAATCGGTGGTAAGCCATCTAATGGTTTAGGATTGTTACTAATAACTACTTTTATAAGGGTTTGCTCGTTAAATTCCCCACTCGCCAATAGCTTTAACCACGCTTCATCTGTATTTCCAGCTTGCTTAACCAGTGCATTAAGCAGCAAGCATGAAATCCATTCGTGGCGCAATGGATCCCCTAATCGAGTATTAGTCTTTAATTTACGTTGAAATAACGCGGTGGCTTTCCCCCAATCATGTAGTAACGCAGCAATCGCCACTAACGCCTTAATAACAGGTAAGTATTGCCAATCGTTTTCCCATTCGCTACCCATTAAATTTTTGCGTGTGGTATTCACCGGCACAAAACCCTCATGATTAAATCGTCTTCTATTCCCCACAATCCAAACCAACTCACTGCGACTTCTTGACCGTATCCAGTGACAAGAAACGGCGGTATTTTTGGTGGCTGTTTTACGAAGTAATGTTTTGACGGCAATCAAACCATCTTCAGTAATAATGGTCTGCCATGTGTTGTCGCCGATTCGATTGGCAAACGCATCCAGTACGCGACGGGTTCGGTTAAGGGCTTTTTTCTCGCATTGACTAACGAAAGTGACCATCATGACCAATCACCGCGTAAAGACTGTTCTTTGACTTGATCAAACATAAAATCGAGCGCTTTATGTTCTGTGAATTTTTGAAGTATTTGTTGTCTGAACTCACTCTCGGTCATTTTTTCTTTAGCGCAAATAAACGCCCAAGGCAAAACAATGGCATCTTTGATAAGATCGGCGACATCAAACACTAAGGCGCCGCGTCGCGTTTTACCGTGCATGACAGCAAAACCGTGTGGAATACCTAAAACCCAAAGTGTGGTAGCCGCAAGGCCGTAGGCGAGATAGTTACCGTGATTTAAAAAACCATTAGCGATATCGGTTGATTGATGATCGCGCGTGAAATCAGTTTGTTGAGTTAATTTTGCCGCGTAGCGATAAAGCTGCTTTGTCATTAAGGCTTCACGCTGCATTAAATCACCTGATTTTTCAGCACTGTCGATACCGCGACTATAATTGCTCAACGCACTTGCAATGAGCGCATCATCAATGAAAAAGTTTTCAGCTTTTAAATCACGATCTTTATTCCATGTTTTTTGAATGAATTCGAGGCGAGCGTGCTGAAAGGCTTTGGCAACCGCAAGACGCTTGCTGTCATCAAACCAGAAATTCACCCAGCCTTGAACGTACTCAGTGGGACGATACTCATTTTGCGGGTTGAGCCATTCAATTTCGCTACCCGAAAACAACGGCGTGCCACCGCCGCCGCAAAATCCAACTAATACGCCAGCACTTGCCAGCATCCGCATGGCGGCTTGCGTAATAGATGTGCCTGTGCCGAGTAAAATTACTGTGGTATTGGCTATTGGAATATTCCAATAATAATTTTGGTCTTTGGCTTCGGTTAAGTAGAGAACGCGTCCGTCTTTTTGCATGACTCGGCATTTTTCTAAATAGAAAATATTGGCGCGTTTAGAGTGAAGAATGGCCTTTAAATCGGTCAGTTGTTCCATTGTTGTGACACTTTTAGATTTTACTTATTTCTAATTGTGTCACAGTTTTTGGGGAAATGGCGAAATATATAATGAGGTTATGCAAAATTAGAAAAAGACACTGTTATTCTGATATACCATAACCATATTTTTGGATAATGTTTTTTGCAACCGGCAGATTTAGATAATGTATTAACGCTTGAGCTGCAGGATTTTCTGCGCCTATTTTAAGTAGGGCAACACTTTGTTTGATGGGATGGTGTTGATTAGTTGGAATAATCATTCCAGAGCCACTATTGATTTTTCCATTTTCAATGACTTGTGACAACGCCACAAATCCCAATTCCACATTACCACTACTAATCAGTTGATGTGTTTGAGAAATATTTTCTCCCATCACCATAAGCGGTTGTAGTTTTTTTAATAATTTATGTTGATTTAAATAATCCACAGCAGCTGCACCATAAGGTGCTAACTTAGGATCAGCTAAAGCAATATGTTCAAATTTTCCATTTGCGAGTATCGCACCTTGATCATCAATGTATCCGGGAATAGATGACCATAATACTAATTTACCTATTGCATACGTGTGGGTGCTACCTGATACGGCAAAGCCATCTTTCTCTAACCGAAGAGGTGAGCTTTCATCGGCAGATAAAAATACGTCAAAAGGTGCACCATTTTCAATTTGTGAAACAAATTTACCCGATGAGCTAAACGATAATTTTGCAGTATGTCCCGTTGCTTTTTCAAATTCTGCGGCTATCTCAGTCATAGGCTTTGTAAAATTAGATGCAACAGCCACCAATGTTGTATCAGCAAATCCTGATGAATTAAGCAGGATGAAAACGGTTAATGTCATTGCAAATAATTTGTTGTGACGCATATCTCCTCCAGTTAAACACTCAATGGCTCACGTGCAATATAGCGTAAGTTTGAACTATCTAGTGACGTTAAATTTTACTTTTTTAACAGTGAGTTACTATTTTTTATTTAAAATCTGGTGCATGGTATTCTCGTTGAGTTCATTTTCCCACTTTGCAGCAACAATGGTAGCAACGCCATTTCCAATTAAATTGGTTAATGCACGTGCTTCGGACATAAAACGATCAATCCCTAAAATTAACGCTAACCCTTCAACGGGAATGCTGGGAACGGTCGACAATGTCGCTGCTAGCGTAATAAATCCACTCCCTGTAACACCGGCAGCACCTTTTGAAGTTAATAATAAAACCCCCATCAAGGTAAACTCTTGTGTCCAGGTCAGTTGGGTATTGGTTGCTTGAGCAATAAAAAGAGCTGCCATTGTTAAATAGATTGATGTGCCGTCCAAATTAAACGAATATCCGGTAGGAATCACTAAGCTCACTACAGATTTAGAGCAACCTAATTTTTCTAGCTTAAGCATAGTAGATGGCAGTACAGACTCTGAAGACGATGTTCCTAAAACAATGAGT
>CAINHP010000064.1 GCA_903848905.1 uncultured Pseudomonadota bacterium | reverse complement strand
GCAATGGTTTTTGTTCTGATTTTTGATTCATTGAATAGGGTTTAAAAATGGACAATCCAAATACACTATTTAACTACTTAGTTTTTCGCAAATAAAATGAAAATCTTGTCGAAATAGTCTTTAGTTTAGGGATTTGAGTAAAATATAATGTATATCACCATACATTATGAAAATTGTTATTTGTTACGCACAGTATAATGATGATTACAGCACTGAATACCTTATGTTTCAATTTCTAAAGTCCAATATGCTCTTTTAAGTTTTAAACAGCGCCTTTAAGAAAGTGAAAAAAATCGAAAACATATATGTTATTACACGCTATTGATTACATGAAAACAAGTTATATTTAAGGTACCAAACAGCGTAAATTAAAAATAAAAATACATATAAAACAGATATATATAATAAATACAGGGATGTAAACTTATATTACAGGCAAAAAATAAAAAATCATCATACGTTAAAATAATAAACCATTTTAACTGTAACTCAATAAATAAGGATAATTTATCTAGCGAGACCGTTTAACTTCAAATTGAAGTCAAACCATAAGATTGTTATAGTGGAAACGTTTTAGTCACACTTTATTAAGCAATCACCATTAATTAGAACACAACAGCCATTTTTGGTGACGATTAAAATAGCGATTTTGAGACGCTTTAAAGCTCATTACGAATTTCGGGTTTTTCGTTCGACCCAAGACGAACGATTTTCAACTTACTTGCGCTGACCTTTCGCCTAGGTTAACTCTCTTAAAACGGTTTATCTACCCGCATAACGCTTCGTTCCCTATGAATTTATAACGAGCTACAAAACAAAAGCCGCCTAGATAAAAAATCGCTTTACGCTTTGAGTTGCCATGCTACAACGCAAATGAAATGCAGCGCGGGTCACACTACAGGATATATATTGCATGAAAAGAATGCTAATCAATGCGTCGCAATCAGAAGAATTGCGTGTCGCATTAGTGGATGGTTATAAACTTTACGATTTTGACATTGAAATCCCATCAAAAGAACAAAAAAAATCGAATATTTACAAAGGTATTATTACGCATGTTGAAGCTAGCTTAGAAGCGGCTTTTGTGAATTATGGTGCTGATAAACATGGATTTTTACCATTCAAAGAAATTGCACCACTTTATCGTCGCCCAGTTGCTTCTGCTAACGCAGAAACAACTGGTGACGGTAAGCCACGTCGTCAATCTGTAAAAGACTTAATTCGTGTTGGCCAAGAAGTTATCGTTCAAATTGAAAAAGAAGAACGCGGAAACAAAGGTGCTGCGCTTACAACATATATCAGTTTGGCGGGAACATATTTGGTCTTAATGCCAAATAATCCTAAAGCTGGCGGTATTTCACGACGCATTGAAGGTGAAACGCGCAACGAATTACGTGAGGCAATGGGCGCTCTTGAAATCCCCGAAAATATGGGATTGATTGTTAGAACCGCAGGTTGCGGCAAAAATGTGGAAGAGTTGCAATGGGATTTAAATTATTTACTTCAACTTTGGGATGCGATTGATCGCTCGTCAACTCAGCAAGAAGCACCTTTTTTAGTCTTTCAAGAAAGTAACGTTATTATTCGTGCCTTGCGCGACCATTTAAGAACTAACATTGACGAAATTCTCATTGATGATCCAGAAGCATTTCAATTAGTTAAAAGTTTTTTAAAACAAGTCATTCCTGATTTTTTATCAAAAATTCGATTATATAAAGATCCTGTTCCGCTATTCAATAGATATCACATCGAGTCGCAAATCGAAGTTGCCTATAACCGAGAAGTGTCACTTCCTTCAGGAGGATCCATTGTTATTGATCACACAGAGGCACTTACCTCAATCGATATTAACTCTGCACGTGCTACAAAAGGCAGTGATATTGAAGAAACCGCATTAACGACAAATTTAGAAGCGACAGATGAAATTGCACGTCAACTTCGCCTGCGGGATTTAGGTGGATTATTTGTCATCGATTTTATTGACATGTCATCAATTAAACATCAGCGTATGGTTGAAAATCAATTACGTGAAGCAATCAAAATAGATCGTGCGCGTATTCAAACGGGACGAATTTCGCGATTTGGTTTACTTGAAATGTCGCGTCAACGTATGCGCCCATCCCTTGGCGACTCAACGCAACTCACCTGCCCTCGTTGTAAAGGCCAAGGTACTATTCGAAATGTAGAATCTGTTGCACTTTCAGTGCTTCGAATTATTGAAGAAGAAGCCATGAAGAAAGGTGCAGAAAAAATTATTGCACATTTGTCAATTGAATGTGCTGCATTTTTACTAAACGAAAAACGCAGTGCAATTGAGCGTATTGAAAATCGCTTAAAAGTGGCTATCGTTGTTCTGCCTTGTAAGCATTTGGAAACACCTGCTTATGAAATTGAGCGCATCAAAGAACGTGATTTCCAAGAAGAAAAAAGCAGTTATTCATTAATTAAAGCTGAAACCATCAGCGTTCCCGAATTCGCACAGCAAGTTAAACAACATGCACCGCCTGTTAAAGCCGCCATTACTGAATTTATGCATGATTCTCCTGCACCTATGCATAATAAAAATGAAGCGACTGCTTTAATTAAGCGTTTCTGGCATCGATTAGCTAAACCATTACTCAATACGGCAAATACAGCGCAAACAATTATTGATAGATCAAGTATTATTGAATCTCAGATTCAAGATATTGAAGAAACTGAAAATAATGGGGAATTAGCAGTCAAAAAAGTAGCTTCCAATACAAAAAGCCGCAATAATCGTCGTAATAAAAATCAACGTAATCAACGTGGCAGAAAAGATAACAGCGATACAATTATTGCTTCTGAAAACGGAAATAGCGATAACAATGTGTCTGCCCTTGTAGAGAATGAAAAACCGAACTTTACCGAATATCAATTTGAAGTCCCTGTTTTTTCTGATACATCGCCTGATGCGATTGAACACGTAATTTCAGTTGATCCTCTAGATTCTCAAGCAACTCGTAAAAATGGCAATCGTAGTAACCTACGTCGGGGACCAAACCGCCGTAGACCTCGCAATCCAAACTATAAAAAACCAGAAAATGATTTAATTCTGGAGAGTAATGTGGTCAATTTTAGTCATAATGAACATTCCGACACTGCGGTAAATGTTGTTTTGGTACATGATAATTATCAAAAAAACGATATGCATTGCGAACCTAAAATAAAAGAAGAATCTCCACATTATTTTCATGCGCAAGATGAATCTATGAACAGCACTCAAAACCACTCAGATCAAGGCTCTGAATTGAATAGTAATTCATGAAATTCTAGCTAACTGTAGTAAAAAATCTTTAAAAAGATTACAAAAGCGCGTTTATGAAGGTAAACGCGCTTTATTTTTGTCTTTTATTAAGCGATTGAGTGTATTGTCCAAGTTGAGTAGACACGGTTTTTATGGTGTAATAAGGAGGTTTTATGTCTTTATACGCTTCCGTTTTTATACTTAAATCAATGAAAACGAAGATTTTCTCCGCAACTTGTTTGGAGCCTGCTTCAACTATGCAATTTATAACGAAAAAAGGTTTAGATATTCCTATTACGGGAAGCCCTAAACAAACCATTGAAAATGGCAATGAAATTAAATCCGTTGCTGTTTTGGGGCTAGATTATGTGGGCATGAAACCCACCATGCTAGTCGCTGAGGGAGACAAAGTAAAACTTGGTCAACCCCTTTTTAGCGACAAGAAAAATCTTGGCGTTCATTTCACATCCCCTGCTTCGGGCATAGTTAAATCCATTGAACGTGGTGATAAGCGTGCCTTGCAATCAGTGATTATTGAGTTAAATGGTCACGACGAAGTTACTTTTGCTAAATTCAGTGAATCTGAATTAGAAAATTTAACCGCACAGCAAATTCAAGAAAACCTTGTTGCGTCAGGTTTGTGGACCACACTACGCACAAGACCTTATGGAAAAACACCTGCAATTGACAGTAAAGCGCATTCAATTTTTGTGACTGCAATTGATACTCGTCCTTTAGCGGCAGATCCTAGTGTCATCATTGCTGAACGTGAAAAAGATTTTATTAATGGTTTAGAAATTATTTCTAAACTGATTGAAGGTAAAGTCTACGTTTGCAAAGCATTTGGTGCAAATGTCCAAACAGGTAATGCGCCTGTCGTCGTAGCCGAATTTAATGGGCCCCACCCTGCTGGTTTACCTAGCACGCATATTCATTTAATCGACGCTGTTAACATCAATAAATTTGTTTGGCACCTGGATTATCAAGCTGTCATCGCCATTGGTGCATTATTTACTACAGGTAAATTAAATGTTGAGCGCGTTGTTGCACTTTCTGGCCCAACGGTTAAAGAACCTCGTCTAGTTCGTACCCGTGTAGGAGCAAACCTAAGTGATTTAACAGCAAATGAGCTTGAAGAAGGCGTTGAAAGTCGCGTTGTTTCAGGTTCAGTGTTATTTGGACATGAAGCACACGGTGCATTTGATTATTTAGGCGCCTATCATTTGCAAGTGTCAGCACTACAAGAAGGTCGGGCACGTGAATTATTTGGCTGGATTGTTGCAGGTAAAAATAAATATTCTGCGATGAATGTTTATACCTCAAGCGTTGATCGTAAACACAACCGTTTGTTCCCACTGACTACTGATAAAAACGGTAGTAACCGTGCGATTGTTCCCGTTGGCGTTTATGAAACACTGACTCCAATGGATATTTTAGCAACACCACTACTTAAATCATTAGTCGTTGGTGATTCAGATCAAGCGCAATTGCTTGGTTGCTTAGAACTTGACGAAGAAGATATGTCATTATTCACATTTGCAGATCCGGGCAAGCACGATTTCGCGCCTGTGCTCAGAGCGAATTTAACCAAAATTGAAAAGGAGGGCTAAATGTCGGCTAGAGAGTTTTTAGACAATTTAGAACCACATTTTACGAAAGGCGGCAAGCTTGAACGTTATTATGGCTTATATGAAATGGTCGATACGTTCATTTATACACCCGCTGATGTCACGAGCGGTAGAACACACATTCGCGATGGCATTGATTTAAAGCGCACCATGACATTTGTTGTGATTGCGACATTCTTCTGCATTATGATGGCGCTTTATAATACAGGTTATCAAGCAAATTCAGCTATGGCGGCATTAGGCTTAGAGAAAATTGATAACTGGCGTAGCATTCCGATGACGATTTTTGGTTATAGCACCATGAATCCGTTTTCAAATATCGTCCATGGCGCTCTATATTTTCTACCTATCTACATTGTAACACTTGCGATAGGTGGTATTTGGGAAGTGTTATTTGCAACAGTACGTGGCCATGAAGTGAATGAAGGTTTTCTCGTTTCTTCCATGCTTTACACATTAATTATGCCGCCTGATATGCCTTTGTGGCAGGTCGCTTTAGGCATTTCTTTTGGTATTGTGATTGGCAAGGAAGTCTTCGGTGGTACAGGTAAAAATTTCTTAAATCCAGCTTTGACAGGTCGTGCGTTTTTGTATTTCGCATATCCAGCGTCAATATCTGGCGATTCAGTTTGGGTAGCTGTTGACGGTTATACAGCGGCAACACCATTAGGTTTAGCGGCTGATGGTGGTTTAAGTGCAGTGACTGAACATTACAGCTGGTTTCAAACTTTCATAGGATTTGAACCTGGTTGTTTAGGGGAAACCTCTGTATTCGCTATTATGATTGGTGCAGCATTTTTACTTTATACCCGTGTTGCTTCTTACCGTATTATGGGTGGTGTATTTGCTGGTATGGTTGCAACCTCATTGTTATTTAATATGGTTGGCAGCGATACAAACCAAATGTTTGCTTTCCCTTGGTATTGGCATTTAACTGTTGGTGGTTTCGCTTTCGGCATGGTGTATATGGCAACCGATCCCGTCAGCGCAGCAATGACAAATTCAGGTCGCTGGGTATACGGTGCATTAGTTGGTGGAATGACGGTATTAATTCGCGTTGTGAACCCTGCGTTCCCCGAAGGCATTATGCTCGCCATTTTATTTTCCAATATGTTTGCACCGACGATTGATTACTTCGTCATTCAAGCGAATATCAGAAGAAGGATGAAACGTCATGCCTAAATGTGAGAAATTAAAACAAGTTTCTGAAAAACTTGAGCAATACCCGCAATATCGAACATTCAAAGCCTATTGCCAAAAAGTTCTTGGTTTAGGTAATGACAGTTTAGAAAAAACGATCGCTATCGCGGTAGCGTTATGTTTAGTTTGTGCAGTCTTTGTATCGTTTTCGGCAGTGGCATTAAAACCACTTCAAGTGAGTAACAAAGCACTCGACATGAAGAAAAATATTTTAGACGTTGCAGGTTTACTAAAAGCTGACACCGACATCGAAAAAGCATTTTCTGAAAAAATCGAATCGAAATTAGTTAATTTAGAAACGGGCGAATACGCTGAGGGGGATGCGAATGCGTATGACCAACGCAAAGCAGCAAAAGATCCTGCGCAAAGTATCGCGATTACAAAAGAGAAAGATATTGCTCACATTCGACTTAAAGCAAAAGTAGCAAAAGTCTATTTGGTGAAAGAAGGCGGCGAGACCAAATCAATCATTTTACCTATCAGTGGTTATGGTTTGTGGTCAACGCTTTACGGTTTTTTATCGGTTGAAGCCGATGGTCAAACAGTTCAAAGTATCAACTTTTACGACCAAGCAGAAACGCCTGGACTAGGTGGAGAAGTTGTAAATCCAAACTGGCGTGCGCTTTGGAAAGGCAAAAAAATCTACGCAGAAACAGAGCAAGCTTCTTCTGAAAAAGGTTTGATTGCTGAAGCTGGCATTGGTGAACCGGCATTAAGTTTGATTAAAGGCACCGTTGATAACACAAAAGCGGGCTCACAATATCAAGTTGACGGTTTAGCTGGTGCGACGCTAACCAGTACGGGTGTCACCAACTTAGTTAGATATTGGACAAGTAAAGAAGGCTTCGCACCCTATTTAGCCAAAGTCAGAACGGTTACTGGAGCAAAATCATGAACGAACTATTGAATGACGAAACAAAAAAAGTTTTAGTTGAACCACTTGTCGAAAACAATCCGATTACGTTGCAAGTTCTTGGAATTTGTTCAGCATTGGCGGTAACTTCGCAAATGTCTACATCATTAATTATGGCGTTGGCGTTAACGATGGTAACGGCGTTTTCAAGTGCAGCAATTGCAGCAATTCGTAACCATATTCCAAGCAGTATTCGAATTATCGTGCAAATGACGATTATTGCGTCACTTGTAATTGTGGTTGACCAATTATTGAAAGCATTTGCTTACGATATTAGCAAGCAATTATCAGTTTTTGTGGGTTTGATTATCACCAACTGTATTGTTATGGGGCGTGCTGAAGCGTATGCAATGAAAAATCCACCGCTCGAAAGTTTTATCGACGGGATTGGTAACGGTTTGGGCTACAGTGTGATTTTGATTGTCGTGGCATTTTTCCGCGAAGTTTTTGGTTCAGGAAAATTACTGGGTTTTGAAGTTTTCCATTTAACCAAAGATGGCGGTTGGTACGATCCAAACGGTTTGATGTTGTTGCCACCGAGCGCTTTTTTCATTATCGGCTTACTCATTTGGGTAGTTCGTGAATGGAAACCAAAACAACGCGAAGCGATTGAATTCAAAATCATGTCGATTTCACATGGCGAACAAGGAGGACATCACTAATGGAAGCCTATATCAGTTTATTTGTTAAAGCGGTTTTCATTGAAAACTTAGCGTTATCGTTCTTTTTAGGAATGTGTACGTTCATCGCCGTGTCGAAAAAAGTTTCGACGGCGATGGGTTTAGGCATTGCCGTTATGGTCGTTCAAGCGATTACCGTGCCTGCGAACAACCTTGTTTATCACACGCTTTTGAAAGAAGACGCGCTGTCGTGGTTGGGCATTAAAGGCGTTGATTTGAGCTTTTTAGCGTTGCTTGCGTGTATCGGTATGATTGCTGCTTTGGTACAAATCTTGGAAATGATTTTAGATAAATCTTTTCCTGCGTTGTATCAAGCTCTCGGTATTTTCTTACCGTTGATTACCGTGAACTGTGCGATTTTAGGCGGCAGTTTGTTCATGATTGAACGTGATTACAACTTCGGCGAAAGTGTAACTTACGGCGTAGGCAGTGGCTTGGGCTGGGCGTTGGCAATTACCCTTATGGCGGGTGTGCGCGAAAAATTGAAATACAGTGATATTCCAGTCGGTTTACAAGGTTTGGGTATTACGTTTATTACAGCGGGTCTGATGTCTTTGGGCTTCATGGCATTCTCAGGCATTCAACTCTAGGAAGGTAGCGTCATGATGGAAATTATTTTAGGGATTATCATCTTCACGGGTTTTGTTATCGCATTGGTATTTGTCATTATCGGCGCGAAAAGCAAATTAGTGGCGGAAGGTGATGTTGAAATTCTAATCAATAACGAAAAGAAAATCAGAGTTCCCGTTGGTTCAAAATTATTAACCGCTCTCTCTGATCACGGTTTATTCGTGTCATCAGCGTGTGGCGGCGGCGGTACTTGCGCTCAATGTAAAGTGAAAGTTCATTCAGGTGGTGGCGATATTTTGCCAACTGAATTAGGTCATATCACCAAACGCGAAGCGTCTCATGGTGAGCGTTTATCTTGCCAAGTTTCAGTCAAACACGACATGGTTGTGGAAGTTGAAGACAGCGTTTTCGGTGTTAAAAAATGGGAATGTACTGTTAAATCAAACGATAACGTGGCGACATTTATTAAAGAATTGGTATTGACGTTACCTGCAGGCGAAGAAATTAATTATCGAGCGGGTGGCTATATTCAAATTGAATGCCCTGAACACGTTGCGAAATACAGTAATTTTGAAATTGCTGATCGTTTTCGTGGCGATTGGGATAAATTCAATTTATGGCAATACGTGTCGACGGTGAAAGAACCTACGTTACGTGCGTATTCGATGGCTTCTTATCCTGAAGAAAAAGAAATTATGTTGAACGTGCGTATTGCTACGCCACCACCTAACGTGGCTGACGCACCACCAGGCATTATGTCATCATTCATTTTTGACATGAAACCAGGTGATAAATGTTTCGTGTCAGGTCCTTATGGTGAGTTTTACGCACGCGATACAGATGCTGAAATGGTCTTTATTGGCGGCGGCGCGGGTATGGCTCCGATGCGTTCGCACATTTTTGATTTGTTACGCCGATTGAAATCAACACGCAAAATATCGTTTTGGTACGGTGCACGTAGCAAAAACGAAATGTTCTACGTTGAAGATTTCGATATGCTCGCTAAAGAAAATCCAAACTTTACTTGGCATACCGCGTTGTCTGATCCTTTGCCTGAAGATAATTGGACAGGTTACACAGGGTTCATTCACAACGTATTGACTGAAAACTTCATTAAAACGCATGAGGCACCTGAAGATTGTGAATTTTATATGTGTGGACCGCCAATGATGAATAAGGCGGTAATGCAAACGTTGTTAGACAGCGGCGTTGAACCTGAAAACATTATGTTGGATGATTTTGGCGGATAGCTTTTAATGTGATAAAAACAAAAAAGGGTATTAGATTTTTCTAATACCCTTTTTTTAACCTACTTGTAATGTTCTTCATATAACATATCGGAGGCTTACAGTAATTCACTTTAAACATTAGATTTTACTAACTTACTCACCCTAAATGATTATGCCCAAGCAACGTTCCCGTTGCGAATGCCAAGTCAACCAAAGAGACTTGATAATCTGAAATAGCACGAACTTCTCGTAATTGTGCATCACCTAAACGAGTTAACGTTTCTAAAACTTCTGTCATCGTTCGCAAACCTTCACGAAATTGTTTTAATTCTGCATCGTAATTTAAACCTGCTAAAATTACATTTTGTCTTGCGGCTAAAATACGTTGCCAATTTTGTTCCGTGGTATCCAGCGCATCATAAATCTCACGTTTTACAGTGAGCTCTCTTAATTGCTGCGTACTTAATCGTTGTATTCGTTCTTGTACTGCACGCTCTAGTTTTGATTTGCGCAACTCATTTGACAAGGGAATTTCCATTCGCATTCCCACTGACCAATCTGAATAATTTCCATCTAATGTTTGAGTAAATGCACTATCCAGAGATTGTGTATCACGCCCCAGCGAACCATAATGATAATCCAGCATAAATAGGGGCAGGGTTTGATTTTTTAAATAATCAATTTTTGTTAAATCTGCTGCAAGTTTTAATTCTAATTCCAAAAGTTCTAAGCGACCTGTAAGGGCTTTTTGTACCAATTCATTTCTATCAAAATCGAAATGTAATAAAGTTGGCGATGTTTTAGGTACAATAAGAATTTGAGAATCCACGCTTAAATTCGCATCATTGAGCAATAGTTTTAATTGACGTTGGCGAATTTTCAATGTGGTATTGGACGTGATCAAACTTTCACGACGTTCTGCTACACCGATTTCAGCTCGATTAATTTCCACCGCCGCAGTCAACCCGTTTGCCACCCTTTTTTTGACCATCGCCAAATTATCAGATGCATTTTCATATTGTTGGCGACGCACATCTAATTCTCCCCACGCCATATAAATTGACCAATATGCGCGTTCAATACTTGCTAAAACACGAATAGATTGTAAGCGTGTTTTTACATCAATAATTTGCTGCTCATATTTAGCTATTCGAATCCCTGCTACATTGGTGTCAATGCCACCATCACGTAACAAAGGTTGACTCACTGAAAAACGCAATGCATTTTGATATTGCGCAGAGGGGACACCTTTAAATTGTTTTTTTTCATCAAATGGCGAACTTAACGTCACTTTTGCACCGGTGCGCAGTGGAATGACAATTCCCGCCTCCATTTCTAAAACTTGTGTTAATTGAGGAATGGCAGTAAGTTTATCAACTTCATTTTTAAGTAATCCATTCTCAGTTGTTGGGGTGAATTTAACGACATCCATATTTTGAGAAGGCGTATTTTTACTACCATATTTAGCTTTTGCAAAAATTAGATCATCAAATTTCGCTTCTTCTTCGCTAACTTGTGTTGCAGCGATTTTCGGATCGATTTCAGCAATTTTTAAATCTAAATTATTTTCTAATGCCAATACACGAATGTTGGCTAACGTAAGCTCAACAGATTCTTTGGGTAAATCTATTTTTTTTACCGTTTCCACAGCACGTTCTTTAAATTTCGGCAAGGCTTTTTCAGTGGTTTCAGGCGGTGATTTTGTTAAGCTGTCGAATTCAATCCCTTCTTTAATCATTAAACGCGATTTTGCTTTTTCTTCAATGGATGCAAATGAGGAACCGTTCAAATAATAACTACAACCCGTCATCATTAATGACGCGATTAAATAAACACTATTTTTTAATCTATCACGTGTTTTATTTTT
>CAINHP010000063.1 GCA_903848905.1 uncultured Pseudomonadota bacterium | reverse complement strand
TTTCCTACGGGATTAAAATTCATCTAATCAATCTTGGCGGTACTAAATGGGCTAAAGAAAAAGCACTTTAAGACGATATGCAACCTAATCGTAAACATACAAGATTAGTTTGTCAAATCGATATTGTGCATTTCACTGTAACAATATACGCTAAGTGTTTCAAAAATATTAAAGTATGTCAAAAAAACATTAAAAAATCCTTATTACATAAATTACTATTTGGGTTTACGCTAAACTCATCAATAGTTTATCCATTATTTTATTCAAAGTGTAAATTTAATTCAAAACTGTGAAGTGGTTGACGGTTAGTTAATTGATAACAGGTAGGTTTTGCGGGATATATTTTTATATTGTAAAGCAAATCCCCCCCACCCCCCTTCAAAAAGGGGGGAGCGCATGCGGGTTTACTGGCTAGCGTGTTTCATCAACGACTGTCATAAAAAAACCTGCTTTTTCTTCTCCCCCCTTTTTGAAGGGGGGTTGGGGGGGATTTAGTGCTGGACATCGAAACAGCGTGAAGTGGACGCGAAAAGCAAATCCCCCCTGCCCCCTTCAAAAAGGGGGAGCGCATGCGGGTTTACTGGCTAGCGTGTTTCATCAAGACACGTCTTGTAGATTGAGTGCAAATACGTCATTATGTACATAATTTTTGTACACAATGGAGAGCGCAATGAATTTAGTCAATGTCACGGATTTACGTCAGCATTTACCTGAATATCTCAAACAGGTGCAGAAAGGAGAAGAAATCGTGATTACGTTACATGGTAAAAGTATTGCCCGAATTGTGCCTAATTTTTCTGACAATAAACGCGAACAAGCGCTAAAACATTTAGACACTTTGCGCGGCAAGATGATTTTAGGCGATATTCTTTCACCATTAGATGATGAATGGACGGGCGATGCCAACCATTTGTGATACGCATATTTTGTTATTTTGGGCAGATGATAAGACACGCTTATCCGCAAAAGCGCATGCCGCAATAGAACAAGGTGGTTTAGCGTGTTCGGATATAACGTTATGGGAAATAGCAATGCTCTATTCACGAGGCAGAATCAATAATTATGCTGGTGTGACGGCAGCCTCATATATTCACGATATTTTGCTTGGTTTAGATGTCACTGTGTTGCCAATTACACCAGAAATTGCTGAATTAGCACAAAGTGAATTATTTATTCATGGCGACCCTGCGGACCGTTTAATTGCTGCCACGTCGTTGGCGTATCGTGCGTCATTAATTACAGCAGATGAGAAATTGCGTGCTATTCCACAATTACGGTGTATTTGGTAATCATTATTTAGTGATTTATTCACAGACGCGTAAAGCAAATCCCCCCCTGCCCCCCTTCAAAAAGGGGGAGCGCATGCGGGTTTACTGACTGGTTATTGGTAATGATTACTGACATCTATAGGTATGATTTCTTTATCATCGATAATAAATTCAATGGTAATTCGATATTTGTTATTGATTGACACGCTCGATAAACCGGTTAATTTTCCGGTTAGTTTATGAAGTCTAAGCGAATTATGATAAGGATTTGCCTCAAGCAACGCCATCGTGTCCCAGTATTGATTCATTAATTCAGGATGTTTTTTTAAAAATTTGGCTAATTTTTCCTCAAAGTGCTCAGTCATCACTAAGTTATAAGCCATATTTTGCCATTATCCTTTCTTTGTGCTGTGCAGCGGTTTCAACCACAAAACGACCCGCAGCAAGATCTTCTTTTGCATCTCGTACCGCTTTTTCTAATTCATACTCGCGTAATTGTTGAAAATAATCGAGATTGACCACCACAAAACGCGTTTGACCTCTGACTGAAATTGCGACATCAGAATCATGTAATAACGCCGACTCAATTGCGCTTACCCCTCTTTTTTTCAATTCATTCGCGTTAATGATATTCATTTTTTGTTTGCTCAATATATAGGGTTATACAGGGGTTGTCCGCACTGGTTTCTTAAAGCGCATTTTAAAGCGTACTTTAGATAGTACGGAATATCATCACATTGAGCAATACTTTTGTCATTGAACTGGGGGAGTAATGGTCACGAAAAGCAAATCCCCCCCACCCCCTTCAAAAAGGGGGAGCGCATGCGGGTATACTGGCAAGAGTGTTTCATCAACGACTGCCAACAACGCCCCGTATTTTTCTTTCCCCCCTTTTGAAGGGGGGTTAGGGGGGATGTAGTGCTGGACATCAAAACAGGGTAAGAATAAGCAGTTGCTTTAATCTAGCCGTCACTGATATTCGCATTTTTATTTAATTCAATTGAATAATTTGATTTAATTGCTGGCAGACTTGTTCAAACAGCGTGTCTTCTACTATTTTTAATGGATGAGGTTTTGCATAACGTCTACGCCAATCAAACGATTTGGGTTGATGACATAATACATAACTGGTTTTGATGGCTTTTCGGCTTGTGGCATTCCCCACTGATACTGCAAAAGGATTATCAGCATTGTAGTCAGCCGTTGTCATGGGAAGTCCAATCACCAGTGATGTTTTATCATTAAACGATTGTGGTGATAAAACTA
Source organism: uncultured Pseudomonadota bacterium (assembly GCA_903848905.1). Classification (GTDB taxonomy): domain Bacteria; phylum Pseudomonadota; class Gammaproteobacteria; order Methylococcales; family Methylomonadaceae; genus UBA10906. The sequence goes on along the minus strand of CAINHP010000063.1, from coordinate 1,170 downwards.
AGAAAGGATGCACATCCTTCATTTCTTGACCAACTTGCGGATTGCAATCAATCCAAATAATATCTTTCCTATCTGGAACCCATACTACCACTGTTCCGCACCGATATTTTGCATTGTTTGCATAACCTCGCCACCGTGCTTTTGAGGGTCAAAGCAAGCTAATCGTTGCTCTAAACTTAGGATTGATTCAACGGGGGAAATGACAATCGTCTTATTCACTACGGAGAGTTTTACACGCTGATCACGTTTTAATCCAGCTTCCTGCGCAATAGCAGCGGGCAAACGCACGCCTAAATTGTTGCCCCATTGTCTAATATCTAACGTTACTTCAGTCATTAATTTAATCTCCGGTTTGTTTATACTTAGTTTAAACAAATAAAGAGGATAATGCACATTGTATTGTATAGATGATATCCATAATTCTAACGACAAGTCCGCAGCTACCATGACAAAATAAGCTGTTTCGACAGACTCACCACGAACGTTTATTTTAAGCGCACCCTAAACAGCGTATGGATATTCACAAAAAAAGCCGTTCGCCCTAAACCTGCCGAAGGGTATGTCAATCGCCCTTTAATCGTCAGATTTGAGTTTTTCACCAAACAGCACGACCATCAGTGTTTTACCCACGACATTTAATAAGATACCAAATAACACCAATCCTAAGAACATCGTAAACCCACCAACGATACGACCACCCACTGTCACTGGATAAATATCCCCATAACCTGTACTGGTGAGCGTCACAATACACCACCACATCGCTGTCGGAATAGAAGTGAAGAACTGTTTATCTGCGGGAATGAGATTGCCTGAAATGGGATCACGTGGAACGTATTGCTCGGGTGTTTGTCCGGGTTGTGCCAGAGCAGCAAGGGCTTTTTGTCCGATTTCAATATTTTCAGCAGAATATAAACCACCTTCCACAAAATACATCGCGGTACTGGAAATCATCATGACTGAAAAGAAAATGATAAGATAAATTTTAAGATTGCTGACAATAGGGTTGCCGGTGTCTTGCTGTTCAACGGCGCCACGCACCAATTTAAGTACCCGCAAAACTCGGGCAACGCGCAGTAGACGAAGTACTTTTGTGCCTTGCAAGGCAGTCAAATTGAGTAGCATGAGATACGAAGGCAGAATCGAAATTAAATCGATAACACCCCAAAG
>CAINHP010000062.1 GCA_903848905.1 uncultured Pseudomonadota bacterium | reverse complement strand
CATTGTTAACAGCAGCTAATATAGCTTTAGATGGAACTGTATTGTTCTATTTCGGTGTTATTGGAACAAACGGTTATTTGATTACTGATGACTCGACCTCTGCTGGAGCGAATAACATCGTTCAATTAACTGGTGTTATCGATATCGCAGCTACAGATGTGGTTGCTTAATCTCCCTAAAAAGAGAAATTCACAAAGCATCGTGGGATAAGTAAGCATTGACTACAAGACCCTCATCATGTAAATGGTGGGGGTTTTGTTTATTGGGCTAGTGGGAATTGACCACCATGGCATCTGGGCGTGCTGTGTGTGGTTTTTTTTGTGGTATGATTAACGTAAGATTTATATTTAGGAGGTAATAATGTCTGTAATGATTGCTGAGTTATATGATGCACTTAAAGAGGCCGGAGCCTCAGAAGAAAAAGCACGAGCAGCCGCAAAAACGATGGCTGATTATGAAAATCGATTTAATAAAATTGATGCAGAATTGCAATTGATGACATGGATGATAGGTGGATGTTTAGCACTATCTGGTACTGTCATTGGTTTATTGCTCAATATTGTATTCAAGGGTGTAAAAACATTGCCCTAATTACCTATGTTCCACACAAGACCCTCACCCCTCAAAAGGTGGGGGTTTTGTTTATCCACCAAAAAGGAAACCCAAAATGACACAAACAGTAACAATCGATGACATCGAATATGATTTAGATAAACTCTCTGACGAAGCGAAAAACCAACTCGTGAGCTTGCAATATATTGACCAACAATTGCAAAAATTAAATTTGGAAACTGCTATTTTGAAAATGGCACGTTTGGTTTATGTAAAAAACGATCTTCCATGAGAGACAAGACGATGACAACCAAAAATACCGTTACCCTTAATGGTAAAGAATATGATGTTGATACACTTTTAGATGAGCCAATATCACAAGAAGTTGATTCTAAATTATCTGAATCGAAAAAGCAGAAATACCCGAATGCCCGTGATTATGATGCTGTTTTGGGGGCATACGAAATAGAGTTATAGCTCTGTTTGGGTTTTTTTTATTTTGGAGATTGCCGTGCATACTATTGTGGACAATGACGTGTTATGATTTAAATATAGATGTACTTTAAGGAATTTAAACATGACAGATGACGAATTAAAAGCATTGGTAGCGAGTTTGGCTGTTGCTCAGCAGAAAACAGATGAGCAACTAAAAGAAACAGATCGCAAACTTCAAAAGGTAAGTGATATGCTGGGAGGCATGGGGCAAAATCAAGGTGATGTTGCAGAAGAGTTCTTCTTCAACAGCTTGGTTGATGACCCACATCTAGGGGATATTCATTTTGATGACATTTCAAAAAATGAATCCAAACAGCGTGGCAAACTGCAAGAAGAATACGACATTGTCATGACTAACGGCAATGCAATTGGCATTGTTGAAGTGAAATACAAAGCGCATGAAAATGACTTAAGTAAACTTGAACGTAAAATGCGTAATTTTAAAACCCTATTTCCATGGTTCAATGATTACAAACTATACGGTGCTATTGCTTCATTTCACATCAATGACGACGCTAAGAAAGACGCACTTGAGCGGGGATTCTTCGTGTTGCAGCGTAAAGGTGAAGTGATTCAAACCGATTGCAGTGAGCATTTGATGGTGTTGTAAACGCGCAAATTTAGCCATCTTATATGAAGTAATGTTGCTTCGTATTAAGAGGTTATAGTCATGTTAATTTTCTTTATATTTTTACTGCTGCTTTCTAGCAAACGCTTCGTTAATTTCCTTTTCAGAGTCATTGTCTGGTCATTGGATTTGGGGTTTGACATCGAATACGATTTAGACAAACTCTCAGGCGAAGCGAAAAACCAACTCGTCAGCCTACAGTTTGTCGATCAAGACTCAATGCGCAAGCCTCAGTCCTTCAAACAGCACGAATGGCTTATGCGAATGCGTTGAAAGATGAATTGCCAAAAGAGAAAAAGAAAAAAGGGATTAAGTTTTAATCAATGGAAAGACCCTTGTTTTGGAATTTTGAGATGCAAAAACGATGACAACCAATCACTTAATGTTAAAGAATATGATGTTGATACACTTTTAGATGAGCCGATATCGCAAAAAGTTGATTCTAAATTATCACCCGAATGCCCGTGATTATGATGCTGTTTTGGGGGCATACGAAATAGAGTTTGGGTTTGTTTTGTATTTTGGAGATGTCATTAGTTGCCGTGCATACTATTGTGGACAATGACGTGTTATGATTTAAATATAGAATTATTTAAAGGTTAAGGAATTAAGCAATGAGCGTTGAAGCAGATGAGATTTGGGCAATTTTGAAAGGATTGGCTCAATCTCAACAAGAATTTAAAGAAGAACAGAAAGCTCTACAAGCTGCGCAGGTAGAAACTGACCGTATTCTTAAAGAATTATCAGCTGAAATTAAAGAAACCTCACGTGAAATTAAAGAAAACTCACGTGAAATTAAGGAAGTACACAAAGAATTATCAGCTGAAATTAAAGAAACACAAAAAATAACTGCACGTGAAATTAAGGCCGTAAATACCAGCATTGGCCGTTTAAGCAACAGATTGGGTGAATTT
>CAINHP010000061.1 GCA_903848905.1 uncultured Pseudomonadota bacterium | reverse complement strand
CGTGCAAATGTTATTCGCTTGATTAGTGTACGACTAGCAACGATTAATGAGACGAGAAAATATGAAAACAATACCCCAAAATGATGAAATGTTGCCTGAATATAATTTTGATTATACCCAAGCAAAACCAAATCGGTTCGCTAAGCAAGTCGTTAACGTGACACTTGATGATGATGTTGCACAAGTTTTTACCAGTGCAGATGCTGTGAATAAGGCTTTAAGAGCTATTCTTTCAGCAATTCCAAATCATGCGCCTATTTGATTAATACAAATTCAAACGTTAACAAATGATCTGGTGTTTAAATGTTTAACGCGCAACACCTATCCCTTCCTAATAAATTGGGGGACGATGCAAAGCATTACCTTGTCAAAATAGTTAAATTAGCAATAGAGGATTTAACAAAATGAGCATGACTAATCATTATCAAAAAATTATTGCGTGGTCTGAAGAAGATCAATGCTATGTTGGTACTTGCCCAAGTTTGATGCTTGGAGGGTGTCATGGTGACAACGAAATAGCTCCATTTTCAGATGATGAATGGATTGATAAAGATGAATCACTCGAATTTTCTGATCAAGAATTGGAGATGGCAAACGTTAGTTTTAGTCAGAATGAACAACAGATTTGCGAATCTCAAGGATTGACGTCACTTAAAGAAAAATTGAATGACATTAAACCAAAATTAAGTGTAATTTAAAATGCGCAAAACCAGCCATCTTACATGAAGTAATGTTGCTTTGATTAATACAAATTCCAAACATTAACCCAACACGCTCAAAACCATCATTTCAAAAGTAAAAAAACCGTCCTTGTGTCAGACGCAGGGGCGGTTTTTTGTTGGGTGTTTGGTGGTGCTGTGGGGTGTGGTATGATGTTGCTAAATTATATTTGGAGAAGCTTATGTTATTCAACGCGGTAATTGAAAAAGATGAGGATGGGTATTTTGCGCATATACCTGAATTAAAGGGTTGCATGACACAGGGCAGTACCTATGAAGAGGCACTGATTAATATTAAAGAGGCGGCTGAATTGTATTTGGAAAGTTTAGAAATTGAAGAAGTAAAATCTTTTCAAAATCGCTTGTTTTCAATTACGCCAATTGAAGTGAATTATCATGCCCATTTATCCTAAACTGACAGCAAAAGAAGCAGAGAAGTTGCTGTTTGAATATGGATTTATATTAGATCGTCAAAAAGGCAGTCATCGTATTTACAAAAAAGAAAATCAACGGATGGTTATTCCACATCATGTTGGTGAAGTCTTACATCCAAAAATAGTAAAAGAATTGTTTGAATTGCTTAAATGTTAAAACGTCCAAAAGCTTCAAACGTTAACTCGCCATCATTTTCAAAAGTTAAGAAATGGGTTGGTGTTTAACGCCCAACACCTGTACCTCTCTTTATTTCCGGCACTTAGTTTGAACACTAGGGCTTCTGTTTTGCATTTGAGCTTGGTGTGAGCAGCTGAGATTGTGACTACTGTTACTGTCGCATAAGGCCTCATCCCAGAGCGTCTAGTACGCTTAGTATAAGAAAGACCGTCCTTGTGGCAGACGCAGGGGCGGTTTTTTGCCTAGCGTTTGGTGGTGCTGTGGGGTGTGGTATGATGTTGTTAAATAATATTTGGAGAAAATGATGATTTTTCATGTGCTACTAGAAGAAGCAGAAGATGGTTGGATTGTTGCTGAATGTCCGGCTTTGGCGGGTTGTGTGTCACAAGGGCGTGATGAAGAAGAAGCACTTGCTAATATACAAGAAGCAATTTCTGCTTGGCTATGGGCAGAAGATCAAAAAGCAATCACTAATTTACCTAAAAACTTAAGCAGACCTCCAATGATGGTGATGGTCTGATTATGGGGAGATTGAATAATATATCAGGCAAGGAAGCGGTTGCTGCTTTTTTAAAAGCAGGTTGGTTCATTATGGGGCAAGTTGGCAGTCATTTAGTGATGACCAAACCTAATGAACGTGCAAATCTTTCAATTCCGCAACACAAAGAATTATCGGTTGGTACTTTACGCGTATTGATTAGAAATTCAGGTTTAACGGTAGAACAATTTTTAGACTTACTTTAAGACTTACGCTCAACACCAGCATTTTCAAACGTTAACAAATGATCTGGTGTTTAAATGTTTAACGCGCAACACCTGCCCCTCTTTATTTCCGGCACTAAATTTGAATGCTAGGGCTTCTTTTTTGCCTTTAAGTTTGGTGAGCAATAGCTGAGTAGATGGGCTTTGTGTTTTGAGCATTACAATATGCTTTATTCAACTAATTGATTTTAAATATTATTATCAGAAATTGGGTCTGTAGCTTTAAAAAAATAGTGCTGCGGATTTTTTATATAGAGTACTTTTCTACTTTCGGTGGAGATTTTGCACCTATAGTGGTGAGAAATGCTTGCTTGTTGTGTTGACTGTGTTGGTTGTTTTGTTTGGATAGGAATAATGCTGGTTGATGATTGATAGAAAATCAAACAGGACGTTGTCATAACGTCGTGTTGTAACATCATGTTGTTTTGTCGTGTTAACGCGCAATACCAATTCCTCTTAATCAAAATAATCAAACTAAGCGACGCTGTTTTGTCATGCTGTTTGGTTGAGTTAACCTTAACTCATTGTTATTCCAGTATTTCATCTATAAAGCATTGCAAGCCATAATGGACTTTGGCATTTTATTTGAACACTAGGCGCTCACTATTGCATTTGATTATGGTTGTAACATCGTGCTGTTTTTTGCAAAATGGGATGATGTGTGTCAATTTGAAATGAACTTTCAT
>CAINHP010000060.1 GCA_903848905.1 uncultured Pseudomonadota bacterium | reverse complement strand
GAAAATGATGACGCAACACGCGCAATTGTTATTGATTTGGGGCAACCGCTCGGATTTGTTGTTGATCGAGTATGTAGTGTTGTTGAAGTAGATTTAAATAAAATTGAAGGTGTCAGCTCTATTAGTGGCGTGGTCAATACTGATCTTCTGACTGGTCTACTCAAAGATGTCGGTGGCGTTGCCATGACGATGATTCTAGATTTTGACAGACTTATTGAAAGTGAGTTTTCTGATATAGCAAAGGTCTCAGCTACTATTTCAGCAACTCATGCTCTTTCTGAATTTAGTGATAAACAGGAAATAGATAATGAGGGCTTGAGTGACGAACTGCAGCTAGTCAGTTTTAGTGTAGCAGAGCAGGAATATGCAATGAGTATCAGCGATGTACAGGAAATTGTGCAGATACCTGAGCAAATTATTCATGTTCCACATTCGGATTCTCATGTGCTCGGGGTGATGACCTTAAGGCAGCGCATGTTGCCGCTGGTGAGTCTGCGTCGAATGTTTGGTTTACCGCTTCGTGATGGGGATGAACAAAGTCGTATTCTTGTGATTTCAGTTGGTAATGCGTCTGTTGGGGTAGTAATGGATAGCGTCAATGAAGTCTTGCGTGTCTCCAAAAACGACGTAAGCGCCATGCCATCGATGCTTGCACGTGATGGGGATTTATCTGAGATTACTGAGATTTGTCGTTTAAATAATGGTAAGCGTTTGGTGTCGATTATTTCAGCAGAAAATATGTTTCATCATCACGCAGTGCAAGAAGCGTTGAGTTCTATTGAAATGACACAAGATGAGGATTTAGAAAATAGTAAAAGAGCGATGATTGAAGATGATGAGCAAATGGTCGTGTTTCGATTAGGCAGTGAAGAATTTGGTGTGCCCATTGAAAGCGTGCAGGAAATTGTGCGTGTGCCTGAGGAATTAACACATGTACCCAAGGCTCCTGCGTTTGTTGAAGGTGTGATTAATTTACGTGGCGCCGTATTGCCTGTAGTGGATCAACGTCGTCGCTTGGGACTGCCTACACTTGAGCGCTGTGAGCAACAACGCATTATGGTGTTTTTATTTGATGGTGTACGCACCGGTTTTATTGTTGATTCTGTTGCTGAAGTGTTAAAAATTGCTCGATCTGCTATTGAACCAGCACCGCATTTATCCGAAGGTCAATCGCATTTGATTTCGCGCGTCGCGAACTTAGAAAAGCAAAAACGTATTATCTTATTGATTGAGCCTTTGAATTTATTAGACTCAAAGGACCGTAAAGGTTTAAGTTCATTGGTGAAATAATCGTAAATATTTCTTAAAAGTAATAACTTCTAGCTAGCTTTTATAGTGGCTAGAAGTTATGAGCTTAATTGCAACAGGTTCATTTCATTTCGTTAAGTTAATCAAATTTAGATAATTTTTTCGATACATTTAAATCAATCCATTCCCCACCATCTTATCCAAACGTTAAGCACCGTTTAAAGCATTCAAGTTCCGTCAGCAATATCAAAGCAGCTGGGCGAGGACAGATTAAGCATGTTGGGCTTATTTTAAATAAAAATACTCAACTAATTGAATTTAATAATAAATTTGGTCTACAGCTTAATAAAAATAGTGCTGCGGATTTTTTAGATAGAGTACTTTTCTACTTTCGGTGGAGATTTTGCACCTATAGTGGTGTGAAAAGTGGGGGTTGCTTTGCTTTGCTTTGCTGTGCTTTGATTGCGTTGCTTGGATGGGAATAATGCTGGTTGATGATTGATAGAAAATCAAACAGGTCGTTGTCATAACGTCGTGTTGTAACATCGTGCTGTTTTGTCATGTTAACGCGCAACACCAGATCCTCTCAATCAGAACAATCAAACAGGTCGTTGTCATAACGTCGTGTTGTAACATCATGTTGTTTTGTCGTGTTAACGCGCAACACCAGTTCCTATCAATCAAACGATCAAACAGAACGTTGTAATAACGTCGTGTTGTAACATCGTGCTGTTTT
>CAINHP010000059.1 GCA_903848905.1 uncultured Pseudomonadota bacterium | reverse complement strand
GTATCCAACTCTAAATCATGACGCTTAGCGTGCAAATTTTATTAAAGCTGCAAGTAAGTCCATGAATGCTTTATCGACACCCGAATTTAAAACTTTAACGAAAGTTTTGTTTTTTAAATGCAGCGGAACGTTTGGTTTCAAAACACCAACAGGATAGTAATGCCTAAAGTTGCTTTAGATACAGTCGTAGTAAGAAATACGTGGTGCCTACCTAATCAGGCACGCTTGGATTTGTACGACACAGCCATTACGGGCTTTATGCTTGAAATACGTCAGAGCGGTCTTAAAACCTACTATCTACGCTATCGCAACGCGCGAGGCGCACAAAAACAAGTCCGTATAGGCGATGCCCAAACATTAACCTTCAAACAAGCTAAACATATTGCGCAACGCTTTAAAACACGTCTTTTACTTGGTGAGGACATTGTCGAACATAAAAAAGCCTTAAAACAGGTTCCTAAATTAGAGGAATTTGTGAAGGATTATTTTCTACCCTATATAAAGCAGTATAAAAGGGGATGGAAAACGAATGTATCGATGCTTAAAAATCATATTCTGCCTGAGTTTGGCACGTTATATTTAGATGAAATCACACAGACTGCTATCATTAAACTGCATTGCCTAATGAAAGAAAAAGGCTACGCCGCTGTCACCTGCAATAACGCCGTGATTATGATGCGCTATATGTTCAATTCAGCCAAAAAATGGGAAGTTAATGGCGCTGACGTCAATCCAGCCAAGGGAATTGCTTTATTTGAAGTGAATAATCAACGCGAGCGTTATTTAACAAAAGAGGAAGTCACGCGCCTCAAAGAGGCGATTTATCTCAGCGGGAATACCCAACTTAAATATATTGTCTCTTTATTGCTGTTTACGGGGTGTCGAAAAAGAGAGCTGCTCGACGCAAAATGGGAACATTTTGATTTGGATCGTCGCAGCTGGCGCATTCCAACCAGTAAAAGCGGGAAATCGCGCTACGTGCCAATTTCCAATAAGATGCTCAGTATTCTGCTGCAAGTCCCGCGTTTTGAGGACTGTCCTTATCTACTTCCGAATCCCAAAACACTCAAACCATTCAATACTGTCTATTTTGCATGGAACTTAGCGCGAACTCGCGCAGGCTTGGCAGATTTGCGTATGCATGATTTACGGCACAGTTTTGCAAGTTTTTTAATCAATGCCAATCGCAGTCTTTATGAAATTCAACGCATTTTAGGACATACGCAAATTTCCACCACGCAGCGATACGCGCATCTAACGCAAAAAACCCTCATAGAAGCCGCCAATGCAGTCGATGATGTGATTGACTGGTCGTAAAGCCGATTATGTCCATAATAAAACAACACCCTCTCTATTAATATAGCGCAATCTTTGCCAAACAAGGATGTCGCTACTTCAAATTTAATTTTTATCCATATGAATGAATGCTAGGTATTAACCCTATTTCAAAAGCGTGAAATTCTTATTGGAAATCAACATCAAAAAAATTCCAGTATCACTTTAATCCTTTGTTTTAGATGGTAATCTCAATGTTTAAACATTATTTTTGCTGTAAATCTATACAGTTAATACGGTATTTCGACTCGCAATACGCGACGAAATCGTAATTTAGTAGTTAATCATGTAGAGTCAAAAGTGAAGCATTTTCTTTAATAAAATCCTATGCAACTTTTGTTGATCGATTTTATTAAAGTGATGCATTCAAGCAAAATATTGATTAATAAACTATTTTTGGAGGATTATGCCAAAACTATTCCTAGATTCTGCGGTAGTGAAAGCGGCTTTTTGTCCTACAGGTCAAAATCGATTAGATTTATATGACACCACTGTGATTGGGTTTACTCTTGAAGTGCGCCCGAGTGGGGTCAAGACCTACTACCTACGTTACCGCGATAAATACGGTAAACAAAAGCAATTTCGCATAGGCGATACCCATTCACTAACTTTTGCGAGGGCTAAAAATGCCGCGCAACAGCTCAAAACGCGCGTTGCAATGGGCGAGGATCCTGCGGAACTGAAAGTGAGTATTCGACACACACCGCAGCTTAAAAGCTTTGTCACAAGTCATTTTCTCCCCTATATCAAGCAGTATAAAAGGGGCTGGAAAACGAACGTATCTACGTTAAATAACCATATACTCCCAGCGTTTGGGGAGTGTTTTTTAGATCAAATTACGCAAACCGCTATTGTGCAATTTCATTGTGCCATGCGCGACAAGGGCTACGCAGCGGTAACCAGCAACAATGCCGCCATTATGCTGCGTTATATTTTTAATCTGGCCAAAAAATGGGAAGTCAAAGGCGCCGAAAACAATCCTGCAGCGGGAATTGCTTTATTTGAAGTCAACAATCAACGAGAGCGATTTTTAACCCGCAAGGAAGTTCAAAGTCTCAAGGAAGCCATTAACGAAAGTGAAAACACGCAACTTCAATACATTGTGGTATTGCTTTTATTTACCGGCTGCCGCAAACGAGAATTGCTTGATGCCAAGTGGGAATACATGGACATCGATAAGCGTATATGGCGCATTCCTACTACCAAAAGCGGTAAGTTGCGCCATGTTCCGCTCTCGGATACCGTGGTGGATATCCTTGAGAAAATCCCTCGTTTTGAGGGGTGTCCTTATGTGTTGCCTAATCCGCAAACACAAAAACCATTTAACACTATCTATTACTCATGGAATACGGCAAGAAATCGAGCGGGCATGCCCGATTTGCGTATGCATGATTTGAGGCACAGCTTTGCGAGTTTTTTAATCAACTCTGGCAGAAGCCTATATGAAGTCCAAAATATCCTTGGACACTCACAACTCTCTACCACACAGCGCTACGCGCACCTCTCTCAAAAAACACTTGTCGCCGCGGCCAATGCGGCGGCAAGTGCTGCAAACTAAATAGTCAAAATGGGTTGATGATGGGCAACGGCGCTTCGATAAGAAGCGTCGTTGCTTTATTGCGCCCAAAATTCCTCAAACACTTGGTGGGCATGTGGTGGATTTTAGCTAAATTGCCTCACATAAACACGTCTAAGTCATTATTTTAGAAAGAATTAGTTTTTTAATCGCGTTAAATTGCGAGTTTAAGTGCGTTGTATCCACGCGGTGTTCACGCATCGTATAACTTAAAGTTTTGAGGCTTAAGTGCAGACGCACTTCTGCTTAAGTTTTTAACAGTTTTAGGTACTGCTTAAACCTAAATTTTTTCTTTCTATAATCGAGGATGCAAAAATGGCAACAACTATCAAAT
>CAINHP010000058.1 GCA_903848905.1 uncultured Pseudomonadota bacterium | reverse complement strand
TTGTTTAATGTTTGGTTCGACCACTTCTTTGTATAAAGACGCTTGGAACTCATCAGGGGTTAAAATCATGACAATGTCAGCACTTGCAATCGCAGCAGGGACATCTAAAACGGTTAAACCGTGTGCTTGTGCTTTTGCAACAGAAGTTGAATTTGAGCGTAAACCCACCACAACATCAACGCCTGATTCTTTTAAGTTCAACGCGTGCGCGTGACCTTGTGAGCCATAGCCGATAATGGCTACTTTTTTGCTACGGATAATAGAAAGGTCAGCGTCTTTGTCATAATAAACTTGCATGGTTTTGTCCTGTGTTAAAAGGGTTTAAAAAAGTTAAATTTAATGTAAATCAATATCAATGAACTTGAGAGCGTTATCAATGGCATAAAAATGGTCGAATTGCTCAAATAAGCGATTTTCGTCATCTTCTTTAGCTGTTGAGCTAGAAAAAATTGTCAGCATCAACTTAGTTTGTTGCCATTGCAACGTTGGTTTTGCATTCTCAAAAACATCAATAATGGGTTGTTCAACCCAAATTAAAAAATCGGCTAAATCATGTTCAAAAATATAGGATTTAATAGTGTGCAGGTCATTTTTTAAACGAAATCGCTGCGCAATCAATTCAAATGAATGTTCAAAAACAGCAAGTTCTTCTTGCGCTTTTGTACTGATTCGGTTTTTAAACATGATTAAATTTTAAAACAATTAAAGATGCAAACCTTTCTCACCACGAGAAATACCTGTTGCACCTGAACGAACGACTTCAATGATACTCGCTTTATCAATTGTCGCGATGAAGGCATCGAGTTTGTCTGACGTACCGGTCATTTCAATGACATACGACGTGGGCGTGACATCAATAATTTTTCCGCGAAAAATATCAACTACACTGCGCAACTCTTCACGAATTTTGTCAGAGGCTTTAATTTTAACGAGCATCAATTCACGTTCAATGTGAATAGTTTGCGCTAAATCAATCAATTTTACCACGTCAATAAGTTTATTTAATTGCTTGGTAATTTGTTCAATAATATCTTCAGTGCCGCGCGTGACAAGCGTCATGCGTGATAAACTGGGGTCTTCAGTGGGCGCCACAGTCAGTGATTCAATGTTGTAGCCACGCGCTGAAAATAAACCAGCGACGCGTGAGAGAGCGCCTGCTTCATTTTCAATGAGTATAGAAATAATATGACGCATTATGACAACTCCCGATCCGTTGAGGTACCAATGGCAACTCGTAGTTTCATGTCATTGTGTGCTTTACCCGCTTCAATCATGGGATAAACATTCTCCGTTCTATCGGTTATGATGTCTAAAAATACCGTTCTATCTTTCATTGCAAACGCTTTTTCTAACGCGCCACGAACTTCTTCGGGTTTGTCAATTCGAATCCCGACGTGTCCATACGCTTCAGCTAATTTCACAAAATCAGGAATGGTTTCCATATAGGAATGCGAATAGCGGCTTTGATATGAAAATTCTTGCCACTGACGCACCATGCCCATATAGCTGTTATTTAAGTTAATAATTTTAATGGGTGTTTTATATTGCAGCGCTGTCGACAATTCTTGAATACACATTTGAATACTTGCATCACCCGTCACGCAAGCAACATCGG
>CAINHP010000057.1 GCA_903848905.1 uncultured Pseudomonadota bacterium | reverse complement strand
TGCAACATGGTTAAAATATAACACGCAAGCGCATAAAGTTGACGGCTATCGCATTGTCTTTTTATCTATCAAAGCACCCGATTCTCCCCCTGGTGATTTAACATCCGAGCAGCTTGATGCGATTGCAGATTTGTCTGTGACATACAGCTTTGGTGAAATTCGCAGTACGCATCGTCAAAACTTTGTGTTTGCTGATGTCAAACAGGCTGATTTATTTGTACTCTGGCAAGCCTTAGCGGCGCAAAAATTAGCCACGCCGAACATTGGCATGGCAACAGATATTATTTGCTGTCCTGGACTTGATTTTTGCTCTTTGGCGAATGCAGGTTCAATTGATATCACCAAAGACATTAATAACGTGCTGGATAACTTGGATTATCTGCACGATATTGGTGATTTAAATATTAATATTTCAGGTTGTATGAATGGCTGTGCGCATCAGAGTGTGGGGCATATTGGTATTTTAGGTGTCGATAAAAAAGGCGTTGAATGGTATCAATTTACGTTGGGTGGTTCTTCATCCAATGAAGCGGCTATTGGTGAGCGTTTAGGGCCTTCTATTCCAAAAGCGGATGTCGCGCAAGCTGTCGAAACCATTTTAAACGTTTACATTCAAATACGTTTAGATGAAGAAAGCTTTTTGGAAACGGTAAAACGTGTTGGCATTGACCCTTTCAAGGAGAAAGTGTATGCAAGTCATTAAAAATAAGCAGCTTATTGATAATCATTGGACGTATGTGGCGGACGATGAGCCTCTTGCTTCTGGCAATATTTGCGTATCACTGGCGCGTTGGCAAAGTGAAAAGAATCAGCTAATTACCCATGAAGGTAATTTAGGTGTTCGTATTGCGCCAGCGGATGATGTGAATCAACTGGTGGAAGATTTGCCAAAATTAGCGTTAATAGAATTAGCGGTGTCGGATTTTGCGGATGGACGCAGCTTTTCACAAGCGTATATGCTTCGCAATCGCCACACTTATCAAGGTGAAATTCGAGCTGTGGGAAAATATTTGGCTGATCAAGCTTTTTATTTCTCGCGCGTTGGTGTGAATGCATTTGAATCTGAACATTTAGCGCAAACGCACAATACCCTAAATGATTTTACGGTGTTTTATCAGTAAATGAGTTCTTTGCGGGATTCGATGAGAAACACTGGAATTCACGCGCTCTATCGTGTATTCTACTATTCATACACACGGGGGCGACATGGCTTCGACGTGGGTAGCGAAACCTAGAGTGCATGTCGAGGACAGTACACCTCGTAAATCCTACTGAAAATTAAGTATTCGCAAATGACGAAAACTACTCAATGGCTCTAGCTGCTTAAACCCAGCACCATTCCTTTGACCATCTGTGCTTATGCGGGTGGAGTCCTTCGGGACGCTCAGAGGTCATTTACATAAGATCGCGCTGAAGTCTGTCCGGAATGGATGCGCTAAAACCCTACGGAATCGCTTGTGACCTTTTTGGCTCGTCGGAATGTCATAGGCTAAATCAAAGAACGAGATAAGCATGTAGACCTTGTGGCGGAGTGCTTACGGACGGGGGTTCAATTCCCCCCGCCTCCACCAAATAAAGATCCAAAGATGTTCTAGGAAGTCCATTAAGCCCGCGAATCATAAGGTTCAGCGGGTTTTTTGTTGCCTAGAATGTCCGATAACGTCCGTTGACATCCAATTTTTTTGTCGGTATAAATGGTAGTATATGTGAATAATTAAAATCGTGTACCGACAAAATGCCAATATCTGATTCCGCCATTAAAGCCGCCAAACCAGAAGATAAACCCCATAAGCTAAAAGATGAAAAGGGTGTTTATGTGTTAGTTCATCCAAATGGAAGTAAATACTTCAGGATGGATTACAGATTTGATGGCAAACGTAAAACACTCGCCTTGGGTGTATATCCCGAAACTTCACTAAAGCAAGCACGAGAAAAGCGAGACATTGCCAGAAAGCAAATAGCCGATGGTATCGACCCAAGTGAACACCGAAAAGCAACCAAGGCGGCAAGAGTTCAAGACGTAGAAAATAGTTTTGAGATTGTCGCCCGTGAATGGGGAAGTAAGCAGGTAAAAAATTGGGATGATAAAAGCAATCGCAACAAAGGGATGTTGGAGAAAAATATTTTTCCATGGCTAGGACATCGACCCATTACGGATATTTTACCCATTGAAGTTTTGACTTGTTTAAGACGTATTGAAGAAAGAGGGGCGATTGAAACAGCACACCGAACACTTCAAATTTGTGGGCAAGTTTTCCGCTATGCCGTGGCAACCGCTCGCATTGATAGAGATATTACAGCCGATTTGCGTGGCGCGTTGCAATCAACGAAAGGCGGGCATTTTGCATCAATTACAGATCCTAAAGAACTCGCGCCACTATTACGAGCTATTGATAATTATAGTGGCACGTTTACGGTAAAAGCCGCGCTACAACTTGCGCCATTGGTGTTTGTTCGACCTATTGAATTAAGGCTCGCCCAATGGGCGCAAATTGATTTTAATGCTAGAGAATGGCGGTATTTAGTCACCAAGACACAGACGCAACATATTGTCCCGTTATCCAATCAAGCCATAAATATTCTAAACACCATTAGACCCATCACAGGGCACGGGAAATATGTTTTCCCAAGTGCAAGAACGCCCAACGGTTCACGCGCCATGACAAGTGAGGCATTGCTCGCGGGATTGCGTCGAATGGGGTTTGATAATACTGAAATGACAGTCCACGGCTTTAGAGCCACAGCTCGCACAATACTTGATGAAGTGTTAGGTGTAAGACCCGATTTTATAGAACACCAATTAGCGCATGAAGTCAAAGACCCTAACGGTCGCTCATATAATCGCACCGCGCATTTACCAGAACGACACAAGATGATGCAACGGTGGGCGGATTATTTGGAGGAATTAAAGCGTGGGGAATAGTTATGCACAGGCTAAAGCCTCTATTCTATTGGTGTTAAGGCAGTTATGCACAGGTTTTTTGCTCCTTAATAGTAATAAAGAGATAATTTTATAATCGCTTATAATATCCGCCGTCGTCCAAATAAACGACAGACAAAAAAAATACCCGCTCAATCAATTCATACTTTTCGACGGTCGGATTGATTGAGTGGGCTCACAACCCCAAGACGATTAAAGGCGTTTTGTGTTTGCGTGTTTATTATAGAACACTCTTACGCATTTATGAACCTTGGGGGATTATTCAAGGA
>CAINHP010000056.1 GCA_903848905.1 uncultured Pseudomonadota bacterium | reverse complement strand
GCCAAGATGCAACTCTGTTGCCATCTCGCCAGCGAAACAGTAAGTGTATCGAGTGTTTTACGCTCTTTATCCTCGGTGGCTAAGAAGAAATCCTCAAGGAGTTTCGGTAATAAAGTAAACCACTGCTCTGCACTGTGATTGGTATTGAGTAATTTTGCATAATGCTCGAGTTTTTCAAGTAGCGCATACACACTGCCTAAACATTTTGCTTCAATGCCGCCAATTTCTTCATAAGGCTCAATATCTCTAAAGGCTTCACCTACGCCTACCGCATAACCGAGCAACATACGTTTAAAGCCAAATTGCCACGTATTTTCATTTAAGCCGTCTTGCATCGCTAAATTTTTGCGATGCGCTTCATCCACACCCCAACGCACACCTGCTTGCATCGTCCATTGTTGAAGTCGTGGCAAGGCAGTTTCTTCGAGTCCAAAACGTGAGCGAATAGCGGGTACTTGAAGTAGCCATAAAATTTCACTTGCGCCAAAACGCGAACGTGGCAGATCTAGCAAATACTCTAAGGCCACGAGCAGTGTATTTTCACCACGCTGTTCTTGATCGGTCAAACTGTAGGGAATTGCACGTCTATCACCTTCGCTAAATTGCCCAAACACAGCATGAATATGCGGTGCGTATTGATTAATATCGGGCACCATGACAATCACTTCACGCGGTTTTAAACGCGTTTCACCTTCAGCTAAAGGAGCATTAAAACGATGTAATAATTGATCGTGAAGAATTTCAATTTCACGTTGTGGACTGTGTGCAATATGAAAAACCAGTGAGCTATCCTGCTCAATTAACTCAGGATTTTTGGGCAGTGGCTCTAAATCTAAAATAGATTGCTGCAAACGATGAAGCAGTGACGCTGAGGTATGTGGCGATGCGTAATCATCGAAAAAATCAATTTTATCATTTGGCCAATTCCAATGTTTATAGTGATTGGTTGAATCAAATTGATCGAGCAGTCGCACATAGTCACGGCCTTGTTTCCCCCAAGCGGCGAGGAGAGGATTGGCGTGAAGATGCAAATCATCTTCTTTTATTTGCGCAGACATACCGTCTTTATACGATTGACGACGTTGCTGTGCTTTGAGTAATTCTTTATCTTCGATAATATCCGCCCAATAATACTGGCATGGATTGGTCACAAAGAGAATGATTTGACAGAATTTACCTATTTTCGCCAACACTTCAAGATGTTGCTGTGGGAGCGTTGGCAAACCAAATAAAATAATGCGTGAAGGCATACCCGCAGGCGCGTGCGTAATACTATCAATTTGCGCCATGAACTGATCGTGGACAAACGAGCGACTGGCAAACTCTGAATCGCCGCCCACGTCAGCTAAAATTTCCCGCCACAAATTCACTTGCCAATGATGCTCAGCGAGCAATTCGTGAGGTTTGCCGTGCCCATCGTTAATGCGATAGTGGCCTTTTTCCCAATCGGTAAGCCAATCGGCTCGATATACTTGATATTGATCGAAAAGCTCGGCTAATTTCTCAGCTAATTGATAGCGTTTGCGCCCCTGCTCATCGCTTTTTAAAAAATGCGCCAGAATTTCAAAACCTTGGCCTTCTTTTTTAATAATTATAGGCAATAAACGATAAAGCCGCCACAACAGTGGTGTGCGGGCAAGCGGTTGTTCTTTTGGGATTTTCTGGCCAAGAACCGCACGGTAAATACGCCAAATAAACAGTGATGGCAGTTGAATTTCAAGTCCTGCTGCGATACCCAGTGAATCATTTTTAGCAAGATGCTGTTTTAACCATTGCCCAACGCCATTGTTGTAGACCAAAAACACGTCATTCTCTAAAGGCGCAAGAGGATAGTTTTTGAGCCAATGCTCAAGCACATTCACTAAGGTTTCGAGCTTATTGCCATGAATAATAGCAATGCCACTGTCAAGCTGGGACATAATTCACCGTTTTAGGTTTATTTAGGTTAAATTTGGCGTAACAACAACACGTTGTAATAGCTATATTAACAAGGTATTAGCTTTCTTCGTCTTTTATCAACAAATTAGCGATTAGAGACTCATATTTTTTATCTAAAATGAAGTAGGAGGTAAAACTAGAAGGCCCACAAGCCATTCCGTAAGTTGTCACATCTAGCGCGATGTAGTTGTCATCAAATTTTTCAAGTATATCGCAGGTAAATAATTCTTCATAATTGTCATCTGCTTCATTCTCTAAATCATATTCTTCTGAACACACATTGTATTTGCATGTTTTTAACCATTCACTTTTAAAAGGTTCTTTACAAAAAGTAACGTCATCAGGGAAGTCTGCGGCAATGACTCCTTCAAGCACTGACGCTAAAATACTGGCTTCAAATTCGTCTGCATCATCAAATTCCCACATAATGCTCTGATTACTGATGGGGCATAACATGCCAACTGTGCTTTCCGTATCAATTGCTATTATTTTCATCTGAACTCCTAAATTTTATGTATACCATGTTTAAAAATAATGTTGTTCACTACAAACTACCTTAACTTTATTAAGCTTAGTATTCCACCTCTAAGAAAGTTCGTAAATAGTCAATTTAAATTCTGCTTATATTTAGCCAAATTTCGTGATGGTGTCGAACAGTTGAATATAGGCGGTTTCTATTCGCATAGACTTATCCTCCTCAGTGCCAATCGCATACCAAGAGGCTAAATCAATATACTCATCATTACTAATTGTTTGAGTAATAAAGGCCAAGGGTAAAAATAATCCGGCATTATGCATACCGTTCATTAATGCAAATTGAGTAAATTGTGAAAGTGAAAATATAGATAGTCCTTCTTTTAATATGACGATGGCTTCTTCAATATCAACATCAATACCTTCACCCCAAATAGGTTTCGAGAGTAATTTATTCTGCACATTTATAAATACCGTGCGAAGTTGATTGTTTGTATCTTTTGGACTATGTTTAAGTTCTGACAATATTAATTCTTTTAGGAAATCATCTTCTAATATGATGTCGTTAAGTGGGAAGTCACAAAATGTACAGAATGCTGAAAATATCCCAAATTTTTCTGATTGTAATTTGCCAATAAGCATTCGTTCAAAGGATATGGCATGAATTAATGTTTGATGAGTTGATGTGACAGGACTCCCATTAGGTGTCTTAGCGCGAGGTAACGTATAAATATCATCAACTTGCTTTATCTTCTCTAATGATTTCGTGTATATATCTACATCTTTTTTTAATAATTCACAAAAAACATTGGGCAAGCCATTTTTCGTGCTGATCAACTCAAAATCGAATCGTTCATTAGGAAGAATTATAAGATTAATTCCGTTCAATATTTCAGCAACAATGGGGCGCCATGTTTTATCAATAGATAATATCGTATTGACAGTCGATGCCATGAGAAATCGAGGAATGATAAAGTGACGAATATGAATGCGATCATCTTTTTCTTGGTAAACATAAACAAAATACCATACATGTTTTTCCAATGCATAAAATAAGGCATCATAACTATTTTGTACCAATAATTCGACTGAGAAGTCTTGGGGTATGACCGATAAGAAAAATTTGAAATTATCTTTCATTAAAATACCTATAACTTGTGAAAAATATTAGTCAATATGAGATGGGAGGATAGTAAAACAATTAAAAGAAAACATTGTTACAATGACTTTAGTGCACCCCATTTACGCCATTGCCCACAGCTTGCACTACAACTCACTTCATGAGGGGAAAATATGCCTCCCATACATTTGCCTTTACTGTAGCAGTCATAACTCACAATTAATGATGGATAGGGTTGCATTGCCTCTCTTGGTCCTCCCCACAAATCACAAGTTGCGCAAACTATAGTTTGACTGGTTGCACTTGTAGTCATCGTATACCTCCTAGGTAAAATAATTTATTAAATGTTAATTTGTTCACTACCATTTAGTTCAGCAATAGTCCTATTTAAATTTAAAAATCAGCCTCAAAGCTATGTTGAACATATCCCTGTTTGATTGCAGTTAAATAACTCTCATCAACCAACGCATCATTTGTTAACTTATTTGGATGAGCAATATAAATATGACCCAACTGGGACTGGTTACTATTTGCCTTATTAAATGGCATTCCTAATCTTACATAATGGCGTGGTTCACCCTCGACTCTATCCAATTTTTCTAGTTGATCTTCATTAATTAAATAGGCCACAAAAGGGCAGCGATAACCTTCACCACGGTATTTTAAATTAGCATAGGCACTGCCATTATCGCCTTGCTTATTAAAAACCAATTCGAACCCCTCTAAATAACCCGAAGTGACTTCTTGAATATCCCCCACTCTATTAGCTAGTCTGTCTGCATTCATATTCGAACCGTATGCGATGTACCAAGTGGGCAAGACTTCTAGAAGGTGTCTACGATAATCACCAGAAGAAATTTCATAATAGGTATCTAAATCCGACGCATTATAAAAATACGTGTAGGCCTTTAAAGAGCTACCATCATTAAATAAGGTGACATCAACTTCTTTTCGAATATACAACGATTGCTCAGAATAAGTTGGATCAAAACCTTCTATTTGATCTAGAGTAAATAAGGTATCTGAATCAATTTCATACACTTCACCATAAACGGATTCATTAGATTCGATAATGCCAGGATAAGACCTTAAGTCATAAAGACTCGCTTTAATCATTCCTAAGCCTTCAAAGACTGAGGTATTCAAACTTTTTGAACGACTCATGCCATTAAGTAAGGTGCCGTAAACAAAAACTTTCATCGATAATCTCCTTAGATATTTTATTTGACTAATTACTCTTCTGAGCAATCGATC
>CAINHP010000055.1 GCA_903848905.1 uncultured Pseudomonadota bacterium | reverse complement strand
TGAAATCTCAACCTGAAAAAAATGCGACATTAAACAGTTCTCCGAAACAAATTGATGTTTGGTTTAATGATAAAGTTGGAAATGAATACAAAGCACTTGCAGTGATTGATAGTGCAGGTAATCGTGTTGATAACAAGGATGTTAAACAAGAATTAATGGATGCTTCTCATCTTTATTGTACAACACCAACTCTATCTTCTGGGACTTATACAATACGATATCGTGTCGTATCAATTGACACACATATTGTTACCGGAAAATTTCAATTCACCATCAAAACACCTTAATTATAGTATTTAAAGGTTAACCCCTCCTTCCCCTAACTATATAATAAAAATAATATGAAGAAAAAATATTTTGTAACGACTCTTATTTCAACATTACTTCTGACAAGTTGCAGCAATGATAAATTAGGAACTCCTCCACAAATTGCTGATATAAATAGCGTAGGATGTCTAATTGCAAATGATTTTTATGCTGTACATTTCAGCGCTTATTTAAAACCAAAAACACTACTCGAAGGCAATGATCGCGAAGCTCTTTTAAAACCTTACTGTCAAGAATTACCCACTATTGGTAAAGCTTTTTTTTCCGCAGACCTAATCGATCGTGATATTCGTAAAACCCCCATAGGAATACGTGTTGTTGAAATTGAAAAAATATGGGAAAAACCTTTAGATTTCAGAGAAATTCGCACACTTAATGAAGTTCAACCCAAAATATATTCAAAAGGGGTTGTAGAAGCTCAAGCTGATTTAGATAAATTAGGTGATTATTCGCTCATATTAGCTATAGGTGGCGACGAAGCGATATCTGAAGAAGATAGACTCAAAATTAATTTTCACGTGGGTGAATCATCAATACTGTCTAAATTAACTGAAAACATGCAAATTGCAATTGCTGGTGGAATTCCAGCTTTAATTGCATTTATATTTAGTATTTTTTATTTCCGTAAAAAACGTAAAACTAATTAATTAAACTGATATCATAATTGTTATTTGGCTATTTATTGTATTAATTATTTCACATTAGTTTTTGGTTATAATTTCATAATCTAACTAATTTTTCAGATAATAAAAAACCCCCGTTACTTTCGTAAACGGGGGTTTTATCTTTTCAGATAGCTAAGCTAAACGATTAGATGAATACAGGAATTAATGGAGCATCCACTGTAATCATTTGACGTTTGCCGTTTTCATCAAAGAAGAACAACAAGCCAGCAAAACGACTGTCTGGATCGTAGATCAAATCAGCTAAACGATAAACTTCCCAAGCAGCGTCAGACGCAGTTACTTGAATAGTTCTTGTTTGACCTGGTTTCAATGGACTGTTATCACTAACAGTCAAACCTTCTTCAGCTAACAAATCGTCTGGATAACCAGTTGTATCTTCTAATACAGCTGGATCTAAGAAACGAACAGAAGCAGTGTTGAATTCACCTAAACGAACTGCTGAATCACCATTGTTTGTAACTTTCAAAGTCATTTGCATTGCACGACCTGGTACACGGTAAGTTGCATCTTCAACTTTAACAGTAACAGTTCTTGCAGGCATTTCATAAGGCTTCATACCACGTAACAAACCAGCTTGTAGCGGTGTTGTTACAGGATACTTTTCATTTGTAGAAACCATACTCATTGCAACTAAAGCAATAGTACCTACGATGAAACCAATACCAACTTGTCTGTCAGTGTTAGTAATCAATGTATTTGCTTTACCTGATTCAACCGCGATACTACGTGGAATGAACATTGGTTTACGAACCCAATAAGCCAACCAAGCTAAACCAATTGCATACCACAAGGTATGCCAGAAGTATGTATTTTCAAGATTGTAGGTTTCAAGGTTGATTGTTTCGCCTGTTAATGTTGTTACAGGGTTAACAAAGTCTTTCATAGAACCGGTAATGGTTGTCCATTTACCAGGACCGATGATTGGACCACCGCCTTTAACGTTCATCATTGAATGTACGTGCCAGTCACCTGGACGACGTGCTTTCAATAATACTTTGAATTCATAAACTTCGCCCAATTCCAATGAAACTGAACGTGGTACTAATTGACCACCAATCCATGAACCTGCACGAATGAAAACTGGACCAGGAATACCAACGTTTAAGAAAGCAATGTCTGGTTTGTCAACAGTTTCAGGCCATCCTGCGAAAACCAAGAATTTACCTGTTACGGTCATTGTATCGTTAACTTTCACTTCTTCTTTTGACCAGTTTAGGTCAAACCAGTGAATAGTACGCATACGCATGAACGCTGCTTGTGATTTTTCACCGTGAGCCGCAGCTGTTGGTGTGTAGAGCATTGCTGCAGAAGAAGCCGCAAGCAATGCAACAAAGGACAATTTAGCAACTTTGTCTTTTAATAATTTCATATATCCCCCTATGTGGTAATGGTAGTCGCAGATTAAACGTTTTCGCCATCGACGAAAGCTGTTGAAGCGAACCATCTACCGAAGAAATGCCACAAGAAGTAAATAATGATACTTACGAAGCCAGAAAAGAACGCTGATACTGGAGCAACGTCTTTACCGAAAGTTCTTAATGTACCTTTTTCTACCATACGGATGTATTCAGGTGTACCAGTTCTTACGTAGTGGTAACCTTGTAAGTCAGCTAAAGTCATCATCATACCGTTGTATTCAACAGGTACATGTAATGGAGCCATAACTGGCCAGTTACCTGGATAGAACAATAAACCCCATGCCATACCACCAGCAACAGCAGTTAATGTCATACTTCCACCCAACATCATAATTACGTCAAGTGCAATTGCACCAGGAATTAATTGTGAAGGGAATACGAAGTTTACTGGGAAGTATGTCCAACCCCAGAAGTTTAAGTAGCGGTTAACCCATTCACCTAATAACAAACCTAAAATACATACAACAGCGCCATAAGGCAATCTGTAACGGTACCATAAGCATGCTTGAACTGCAGCAGGGAACGTGATTGAAACGATTGGCGCAACGGTTACCCATAAACGTCTATCTTTCCAGTCTGTCCAGAAATCCCAGTCACCACCAGTCAACATATAGTGAATGTGGTAACCACCTAATACTACGAAGAACAACGTAAACAAAATCATCCAGTCAAATGTGCGTGAAACTTTTACCGCTTCAGCGCGAGACCGTACAGCTGATTGAGATGCGCTCATTAGCTTACCTCCTAAAGGATTTAAATTATTTTTATGATACTATCTCTCTATTTTAACTGCTCCACCGTTATTAAATTGGCAGAGCAGTGGGAGATAGTAATTTACAACAGTTTTAAACAGTTTTTATTCAGAAAAGCTTAATATTAAGCTAAGTCTTTTTTCAACAGTTTAGAAAGAGCACCAACTTCGATGTTCACAACACCTAATACACCTAAAGCAGCCCATCCGAAGAATACGAAGCCGTAGTGTAAAGGAGCAACAAACAATTCTTCCATAAACCAGAAAGTGTGACCCCATTCATTCAAACCTACGTTTGGAAGAATCATGAAAGGTCCAATTACTGATACTAAATACTGTAATGGCAAACCTTGTTGATAGGTTGGCAATCTAGTTTTAGCATATAAGAAAGAAGCAACACCAGTAATGATATAGATTGGGTAGCTCAAATAAAATTCGATAACGTGACTTGGAGTAAAGTCAGTGTCACGAACGATTGTTTGATGCCATGTACCATCTTGTTCAGTGAAGTAAGACGCACCGTAATAAATTGCGATACCGTACATTACTAACCATACCCAATGTGTGAAATGACGACGCAATTCTTCACGTGGTGTGATTGACATCACTTTACGATCACGACTTTTCCAGATATAACCCCATAATACAGAAGCGGTTACGATTTCTAGTACCATTTCAATATAAAGGAAGTTCATCCAGTATGTTTCAAATTCTGGCGCAAATGAGTCTAAACCAGCTGACCAGCCGTAAACCCCTTCATACCAACGAACCCAGCCGTAGAACACAATGTAAAGTGCTGCGCCTGCGAACATATTTTTTTTGTTTAAAAGCGGTGCTTCCGCAACATCAGCTCTCACTGATTCGGTTGTAGCGGCCATTTTAACCTCCTAAAAATTACTAAATCCCCGATTGTTTTCGGGAGTCAATGTTTATCACATCCCTTTCCCGCATCTTAACTCTGGTAACTGCGTCAAAATGTCGCAACTCCTTTTAGCGTGGTCAAGTCTACCAGTTCATTCTTTGTTGTCAACTGCAATTTTCTAAATAATTTTCTAAATGACGCACAATCTTTTTTAACCTAAAAAAAATATTCTAATTTTCAGCTATTTGTTCATTTTCAAATAATACAAAAACAAAACTCGACCACTATAAAAAGCAAGCACTGAGACTAGTAAAATCAGCACTCCGCCCCACATTACTGCCTGCCAATCTAATTTATAAATATCTACTTTCACTGGCGCACTGAGTGCGGGAATACTTGGCAGATCCCCATCGCCACCACCCACTTTCAATTGCGCTTTCATACCCTTCTCTGCATGTTGTGCCAATTCACAATGCACAAGATACGTCTTTTTTTGGCTAGGCAATATAACTGATGCGTGAAGCTCACCCTCACCGTAAAGTTCCAAATGGAGCATACCTTCTGGATATAAATAACCAGGCAAACCATGAATCATCAACTGATGCCTGATTTGATCGTCATTTATAAATGTAATATTGATTTTTGCACATGGCGCCACATTCCACTCTTGCTGGTCAAAGGCAAACATTTTTCCATTAAATTTCGTGGCGTATTTCCTTCCTGCATGAACACTCAAATTAACTTCTTCTGAAATTTTCGGACAGTCTTTAGGTAAATTATCATTATTCGCGTTCATGACCATTCCCTTTTCATCCATGGACATCATTGCAAAACTTACTTGCGCTACATTCAACACCAAGATAAATATAATAGAAATTATTTTAAATAAGTCTTTTAATATCTTAATTTTCATAATCTTTCTTCACATAAATCCACATAAGCATTCCAATTATTCCCAGCAATAATCCCAACACAATGAAGAATGCGATTAACTCTCCATTTTCAGGAACTACCAAGCCAGCATCCCCTAACAGGAAGGCAAAATCACCAACAGACCAAATTGGACGTTTTTTTGCGTAATACTCTTTATTGAAAACATCATTGAACATACCCTCATGCATAGTGGGCATTCCTTGTTCATCCAATAATTTTTTATACGCTAAAATTGCCATGTTTCCTCCCGGCTCCATCCCATCGGTGGTTGACCCTGTTGGCACATGATCATGAAACATCCAAAGCCCTGCTCCATAACTATTTAACCCATCATTTTGTGTCTTAAGGGATAGATCAAGTCGCTGTGCAGGCGAAACATCAAAGACATCTCGTGTTATCTGAGAGCCTTGCTGAGCATCTACGCCATCATAGGCCATAATTGTTGCCTTATGCCCATGAAAATGCACAGCAATGGGTGTTCGCTGCAGATTTGCGATATGTAATTTTATGTTTTCATTTTCACCCGCTACAATCATTGCATCTCTTAATGTGTAAGGAAATGAATGCCCATTCAATAGAAAGTAATTTTCCGTTGAAGTTGACATATTGTAATCACGACTCATTTTCTGACTTATTAAGCGAGGATCATTCGCTTCTTGTGGAATTTTTGTCAACTGCTTATCGAGAGATTGATAATGAAGATCATATTCTTGATCATATTGTTTTTTAACCGAGACAGAAGGATGCCGCACCTGCCCTGCACCCACGTTCAATGTTTGCACCCAATTGTTTGGCCGATTTTCTTCCACAATAAACATACCATTCAACCCCATCATGAAGTGTTGAGCAGTTTGGACATGACAGTGATATAGCATCGTACCAGCATGCCTGGGCTGAATTTCATAGGTATGTTGTTTGCCTGGAAAAATCGCATGCTCCTCCATACCATCATTATCTTGGCCCTTTGAGTTTAACCACGGATGGTCTACTCCATGTAAATGAATTGTATGTGGAAGGTAATGCGTATTCTCTAGCGTTATATATACTTTGTCACCTTGCTCAACACGAATAACAGGAGAAGGAGCTCGAAGCAATGGATGAGCAACACGGGAATTGAAATTCTTTACGGCCATCCCTTGCATTTTAGGTGCATAGACCCACAATGAAGGCTGTAATCCAGGAGCAATATTATATGTATTCATCAAATAATCCCCATCTGGACTAAATCCGTTAAGCTCAACAACTTCTAACTTAATGTGAATAACATCAGGATCACCATCGTGATCTAAATCTTCCCCCATCACAATAGAATCTTGCGCCAAATGACTTTGCATAAGCGTTGACATTGACACATTATTTGTACCCTTAGTTGCCGCTGCAATAGTGTACGGATTATCAGGCTCACAAACTGGCGACGCCAATATAGAAACACCTTCAATTTCCTGAGCTCCTCGCCATTCAACATGATCATCTGTACACGGCTTTTCAACATTTGCATTATCTGCACTACTAGAAACCGTCGCAGGAGGCCTAGCTCGAGCATGCTCTTCCAGCACGAAAAACCACTTAACTAACAAAATAATTAGAGCTAATGCGATTAACCACCCACCCCAAATAAAATATTTTTTTACCATAAACTTAAGTGAGCCCTTTTTATTTTTTTAAAAATCCATTGTACACAAAAAAAGCCGCCTCTAAATATTCTTAGACACGGCTTTTCATTTGTATCACACCAAATATTATCTACGAACGTGCTAACAGATACGCTATTGTTTTAAAAACGTCTGTAAACATAGACTTGGTTAATCTTTTAGTTTGAATGTTATAGCGACTTGTGTGGTATGACGAAACAAGTGAATTTTTATTTTCAAATTCAAAATAACTGTTGTGTGCAAATTTTGCGCTAGTTACTTTCAAATCGTAGGCTTTTAAAACCGCTTGATGCGCAATACTCCCAAGCGCAAGAATAACGGCGTTTTCTGGCAACGTTCTCAATTCCGCACTTAAGAAAGAATTACAAGTATTTATCTCTTCACTTTTAGGTTTATTTTGTGGTGGTAAGCATTTGACTGCATTGGTAATTCGTGCATTTTTTAAGAATAGACCATCATTAAATGCCGTCGATTCAGAACAATTACTAAATCCAAATTCATGCAATGCTTTATAAAGTAAAATGCCCGCAAAATCACCCGTAAATGGCCGACCTGTGGCGTTTGCTCCGTGCATTCCTGGTGCAAGACCCACTATAAGCAACCTTGCATTCTCATCCCCAAACGGCGCAACAGGCTTTGCATGGTATGTAGGATTTTTTTCTTTTACATCACACAAAAATGCCGCTAAACGCGGACATTTTTGGCAAGTAATATCAAAATATTTTTCGTGCATTAATACACATCACGAACGTAACGCTTATCTTTTTTCAGTAAATTCAAATAATCAATAGCTTGTTGTTCTGTTTTGTTACCATGAACAGCAATCACATCATGCAACGCTTTATCAACATCTTTTGCCATGTGATAAGCATCACCACATACAAAAAAGTATCCACCCGCTTCAATCCATCCAAACAATTCTGCACCGTGTTCGCGCATTTTATCTTGCACATACACTTTCTCGGCTTGATCACGTGAAAACGCTAAATCTAAACGCGTTAATAAGCCACTTTTTCCCATAACTTCTAATTCGTCACGGTAAATAAAATCTGTCGCCGCATTACGATCACCAAAAAATAGCCAGTTTTTACCTTTTGCTCCACGCACTTGACGCTCTTGCAGGAATGCTCTGAACGGTGCAATACCTGTACCTGGCCCCACCATAATCATAGGCAAATCATTATTATCTGGCACACGAAACACTTTATTTGGCGTAAAGAAACAACGAACCTCAGTTGATTCATCTGTTAAATCAGCTAAAAACGTTGAACAAACCCCTTTATGATGACGATCAAACGCATCATAGCGTACACTCGCCACTGTTAAATGAACGGTTTCCGGATGCGCTTTGCCACTAGATGAAATTGAATAAGCGCGATGCTGCAGGGGTTTCAATAAGGCAAGGAACTCATCTGCTGAAAAAGTTGCTGTTGGATTTTGCAACAATAAATCAAGTATATCTCTTCCCCATAAATAATTACTTAAAGCTTCTTTATCTTTTAAAACTCTCGCTAATTCTTTATTGCCCGAGCGTACCGCAATTTCCTTTAATAATTCTTTACTCGGTAATTTTATTTCAAACTGCTTACGCAACGCATGCTCAAATTCATTCCCCTGAGCATTTATCGCTTTTAATATCTCAGCAACTAATTTAGGACAATTTGCCGCTACCACGCAAAGTGCGTCACCCGCTTCGTAACTTAAGCCAGAACCAGCAATCGAAATTTCATAATGACGAGTTTCTTTGGATGAATTTTCAGACGTCAATAAACGATTAATCAATAATTTTGCTGGAAAAGGATTTTTACGGTTATATTGCGAAACGTCTTTAGTATCTTCAGCAGTAATAACTGCCGCATGACTCCCCGCCAAAGAAGGAATAACCGTTTGCATCCATTTTTGTGCCAATTCTTCATATTCAACATCACAGTCAACTCTTGCATGCAAACGCTTCGCACCTAACTGTTCTAATCGATTATCCCAATCAATACCTGCTTGACAGAATAAATCATAACTCGTGTCACCTAATGCAAGAATGGCAAACTGTAATTGCGCAAGTTTCGGCATTGCATCACCTGACACTTCTGTCCACAAGACTTGGGCATTGTCAGGCATTTCACCATCACCATAAGTGCTGGTCACAATAAGCAATGTGTCTATTTTTGCTAATGCACCTGCATCAACTTCATCCATGCTTTTAATAATTGGATTAAGCCCGTAGGCTTTCGCTGATTTTGCCACATCACGCGCCAAAGATTCTGCCGTGCCTGTCTGACTACCATATAAAATATGAACAGTATGCGCACTTTGCGTTTGATTATTTGTGTTGCTGACTAATTGCGAATGCAACCCAGCGAAAAATCCGCTAAGCCACGCATATTGACTTTCGCTATAGGGCGAGTCATTTGGAAGTTGATGTCTATTCATTTTATCGTTAACCTAAATTTATTTTTCCAATTTAACCAGCCAAATCTTGCGTCAATTCCAATCCAACCAACGCAGCTAATTGCTTGTTTACACAAGGTACTTGCGTAAGTGCTGCACGGTTGATTCGACTTTGTTCAATAATCCAAACAGTTGATCCCATTGAATTAATGCTTTGCACAGAACGATTAATGAGTGCGGTTTTATAATCTATTAAACGCTTATGTGCTAACAACACAGCTAATTGCTCATGACTGTAAGAAGCATAAGCTTCACGAGTAGTCTTTAGCAGTGCATCTTGTAATTTACGTGGGCGCTCTAAAATTAATTTTTTCGCCGCCTGCTGAATATGTAATGCTGTGCGCTCTGATTCAGGAACTGTTTTTAGCATATCGCTCGCAACAGCCTGCGCTTTTTTAAACACAGCAAAACTATTAATTAATTTTACCGCCAGTACGCTATCTGTTTCGCCGTAAGCTGGTACTTCACCGTTAAACAAAAAACGACCAGATTGATAAGCCACCTTAATTCCTGCAATTTGTTGCTGAGCTAAATCAACGGCTAATTCTTCAACTATTTCTTTTGCATCCATTGAGGATTGCAAGTAACTTGCTGTTTGCGTTTTATAAAGCCAAAGTGGTACAGCAAATTTAAAATGTTTACGCTCACTTGACCAATTTGTTAGCAAATTACGTGCTTTACTGGAATTAGCGTATTGCGCATGCTCTTCAAGCATTGATAGTACAATCTGCTCATGAGCTTTTGCTGTATCAGAATCTTCGGTTAAATCATGCAATTCAACAGACGTTTTATCATAAAGTGTTGTTAATTTATTATCTGGATCGTATTGATACGCATTACCACCTGACATACCGTTACAGAACCCTTTACCAAAAGTTCCGATATTAAGTACTGCACCATTAGTCATGTATTCGCAACCAAAATCGCCAACACCCTCTACAACAGCCATCGCACCAGAATTTCTAACAGCAAAACGATCCCCTGCCTCACCATTTATGAACGCCTTGCCACCTGTTGCACCAAATAGCGCAAAGTTTCCAATTAATACGTTATTGCCTTGGGTTTTAATACCACCGCCTGGAGATTCAACAACTATCACACCACCACTCGCCGACTTCCCTACACCATCATTAGCTGTACCTAAATGATGTAATTTCATGCCATCATTTAAAAACGCAGCGTAACTCTGCCCTGCACTACCGTGCGTGCGAATAATCACTGTTTCAGGCGCCAAATAACGACGCCCATTAGAATGTGTATAGATAAACTTAGGCGTTTCTTTTAATTCATAATTCAAAATACGTTCAATATCAATAGCTACTTGGCCACCAACCGTTTTATGGCTGTTATTGAGTTTAAATTTATCGCCTTCAATAATAAGTTGTTCAACTTGACCATTCTCTAAAAAAGCTTTTACTTGCGATAAGATTGCATCATCAATTTTAAAACCTGCTTCCAAATAAATAGGTTTCTCAATTTTAACTTCTTCCACTTCACGCAACATTTTTGTCAAATTCAATTGACCTACCATGCAAGGATGATCAATTAAATGCAGCAAGTCTGTTTTACCACGAATGTCGCGTAAACTTCGATACCCTAAAGATGCCAACAATTCACGTACTTCGTGCGCCACATTCATAAAGTATTGCGCGAGTACGCGTGCATCACCTTTAAATTCTTCATGCGCTGTCGTCAACCCAGCTGGGCATTTAATATTACAATTTTTCGCCATGACGCAACGTAGCATCATAAGCGCTGTTGTGCCAAATTCAAATGAATCTGCACCCAAAATAGCCGACTTAACTACATCAAGACCACTTTGATGTGCGCCACTGCAACGTAAAATTACTTTATCACGCAACCCATTCACCGATAGTGCCTGATGCACTTCTGCAATACCAATTTCTGGTGAGCGTCCTGCATTTTTCAAACTCGTTACTGCCGCAGCGCCAGTACCACCGGTATTACCAGCGATATTGATAACATCTGCACCCGCTTTTGCAACCCCGACTGCAATCGTCCCAATCCCTTCTGAAGATACGAGTTTCACACCAACTTTGACACGCGCTGCTTTTGCATCATGAATAAGCTGCCCTAAATCTTCAATCGAGTATGTATCGTGATGCGGTGGCGGACTGACTAGTTCAACTTTTGGTGTACCACCACGCAGTGCTGCAATTTCAACAGAGACCTTCATTGCAGGCAACTGCCCACCTTCACCTGGTTTTGCACCTTGCGCAATTTTAATTTCAATTTCTTCAAGAGTTGGATCAGCTAAATAGCCCGTCCAAACACCGAAACGACCCGAAGCAAATTGTTTAATTTTGCTCGATTTAATACTGTTAAAGCGACTGAAATGCTCACCACCTTCACCTGAGTTACTCAGCGCCCCAACAATATTAGTCCCTTGCGCGACCGCTTCATGTGCTTCACCAAGTAACGCACCATGACTCATCGCCCCTGACGCTAACGTTTTCGTAATTTCATGCGCAGGTTGAACTTCACTTAATGCCAGGGCTGAACGCGCTGTTTTAATGGTGTTGAGATAATCAAATAACAAACTGCCCGCCGGCACATTAGTAACCGTTAACGCATCACCAACGACATTTAATGAGCAAGACACCAGATGAAAATCTTCAATAAACCGTTTTCTTAAATGCGCCTCTAAAGACTCAAGTCTGTTTTGCGTATTATTTTCGGTAAATACAATTTTAAACTCACTATCCTTTCTCGTTACCGATAAGCCACGAATCAAATAATTAACGTTACCTCGAAGATTTTGTTTCCCTAAAATACTGTCAAAATCATCAACACTGCTCGCCCCTGAAACATTAACCGGGAAATCCATAATATCGCGCAATGCCGCTGGACGTGAATCACGCTCAACATATAAATTCTGCGTAAAACTACTGTACGCTGGCGTAATGCCAAACGCATCAATTTGCTCAGGCGTGCGTTTACCGTAACCTAAGTCTAAATAAGCGGTATCGCTTGCTTGCGGTGATTTTTCCTGTGGGACATATAAAATAGCCTCATCGGTCATGTGAATATATTCACGCACCGCCACATTACCATACGAATGCCCAGCACCATCTTGACGCTCTTTGAATAACCCTAAAAATGGAATATCTTTTTCATCATTAACGGCCAATGCTTTTTGATGCCACTGCGTTGCACTTGCAGCGATATCCGCATAACGCACACCACCCACAGATGAATGAATATTAGGGAAATAAGGGCTTAATTTTGGCTCATCTGTATCAAAATAATTTGACTCAAAAAATTCACCTCCAATGTAACTTTCAGCTGTACATAAACCGAATTTACCCATTGTTTTCATCAGTGATTTTTCAGTTCCTTTTTGGAACTTATCTAGGACTTTTTGCAAATCAGCAGTGGCGTATTGCGTCAATGCGCGACTATGTACCGTAATGGGACAAATAGCGGACGCGCCAAAACCTAAAATAGTAGCAACATCATGCGGACTCGCTGACTGCCCCGTTTCTGACACTAATGATGATTTAAAGCGCAAACCCTGTTGCACTAAACGTTGATTTGCCGCCGCAATAACAAGTAATGCAGGAATTGCTGCTTGCTGTGCGCTAATAGCCACATCCGACAAAATGATAATACCCGTACTATCTCTCGCCGCTTGCTCAACTTTATCGCAAACAATATTCAACGCATCACTCAATTGAATTTCATTAGCATGCGCATCATTGAAATTAGGTGCGTAAAGTGCATCAATTGTGATCGTTTTGACCTGAGTTTGACGACGAATTTGCTCTAATTGTGTGCGTTGCAAGATAGGACTTTCGATAACAAGTTGTTTACTATTATCCGAAAAATTGGGCTTTGCGCCTAACGCAACGCGCAAAGTCATACCATCACTTTCTCTGATTGAGTCAAGTGGTGGGTTTGTCACCTGTGCAAAACGTTGACTAAAATAGCGCGACATCCCGCCTTCACCTGCTGACAGTGCATTAGGTGTCAAACCGTAACCCATCGCGGAGATACGCTCCATACCAGTTGACAAAAGAGGGTCTAGCAAAAATCGGAAACTTTCTTGGTTATGCGAATAAGCCGTAAAACGTTGCTGAACGCCTAGGGCGTGATCATTGTTTAATTCACTTAATTCAACTTTGGGCAACTCTGATAAATGCAATGAACGCTGGGCAAGCAACTCAGTGTAATTCTTTTCTTTTGCCAAACGATCCATCACCTGATGCGAGTCGTAGGTTTCGCCGGTACTGTGATCAAAGTACAGCATGCCGCCTGCCTCAATGCGCCCACGTTTTAAAACATCGGTAGGCGGAAAGTCAATCTGCCCTGCTTCAGACATCACCGCTAAATAATCATGCGTTTCAACCGAACGCAGCGGACGCAAACCGAGTCGATCAAGTCTTGCTCCGACACGAATACCATCGTTAAAAATGAGCGCAGCTGGGCCATCATTTTTTTCTTCGTACAAGCTAAAATACTCAAGCATTGCGCGAACTTGAGGCGAAAGCGTTGTATCATTTTCCCATGCTGGCGGCATCATTGCTAAAACCGCTTCAACAATGTTCAAATCATCTTCATTAATTCTGCGTGTTAAAGTTTGATCTAAACGCCCTGAATCTGACTGACCTTTTGGAAAACAAACGGTGTTACCGTGCTGACGTGCAATCGCATTTTCACTTAACCGATTTTTTTTATCCGTATTTAATTCGCCGTTATGCGCCATATAGCGGAACGGTTGCGCCATCATCGTCGCTGGTGCAGTATTTGTTGAAAAACGGGTATGAAAAAATAACGTGCTAATTTCATGATCAACGTCATACAAATCAGTAAAATAAGGAATAACTTCGCCCGAATTTAAACGTCCTTTATACACTTGTGTACGTGAACTCATTGATAGCGGATAAAAACCTGCCAATTCTGTGCAGCTAAAACCTTCTTGCTCAATAGTCACTAATGCGCGTTGAACATGTTTTTCAAATTCATCATGCGTTGCATTTTGCAAATGCGACGGGCGTCCGAAAATAAACTGCTCAATGGGCAACTGCGCCTTAACAGCGGCAGCGTTAATAACTAAATTATCAACAGGAATAACGCGTCGTGAAATTAACGGCAAATCGAATTCTTTGAAATGACGCTCAACTAATTCATTTGCCGCAGAATCGTAATGCGCATGATCTTCTGGAAAAAAGAAATTCGCCACCCCAAATTGCCCTAACTCCAAAGTCAGGTTACTTGTGATTTTACGGAAAAACTTTAGTGACAAATCAATATTCACACCAGCGCCATCACCAATACCCTCAGCACTCATTCCACCGCGATGTGGAATCGTGCATAATGCCTCATGTGATTTCGCCAACAAATCATGGGTTTGCACACTACGCTTATGGGTGATAAAGCCGACACCGCAACTATCTTGCGACAAATCCGCGTTGTAGAGCAAAGGTTGTGAATTGCTTGATTGAGAATATTTAGTCATTGATTTGGCTCGTTTTTATTTGCATTACTTAAT
This sequence comes from uncultured Pseudomonadota bacterium, assembly GCA_903848905.1. Taxonomy (GTDB): domain Bacteria; phylum Pseudomonadota; class Gammaproteobacteria; order Methylococcales; family Methylomonadaceae; genus UBA10906. The sequence goes on along the minus strand of CAINHP010000055.1, from coordinate 17,550 downwards.
GTAATGGCTAAGTATCTACTTTCTTAATTTAGTACATTGAGAATAAAATCTTCCTAATTTCATTCAGTTAAACCTGCCAATCTTAACATAAAACAGGTAATATTAAACATTCAATTAAGCAATATCGATTTTTTATATGTAAAAAATCGATTATTACCATCTTTACCACCATTCTTTGGCTTTTGCCAAATAGCCGCTTGGATTCACTGGTACGTTGTCAAAGGTCAGAATTTCACCCAATTCACTCATCGCCTTGTGATACACCTTGCGTTTGAAATAAACCACATCTTTAAGCGGCTCCCAATAATCTACCCATCGCCATCCATCAAACTCGGGATTGACGCAATAGTCAAAACGCACATTTGACTCCGGCGTAATTAAACGCAAGATAAACCAAATTTGTTTTTGTCCAATGCATAATGGCAAAGAATGTTTACGTATATAACGCTCTGGCAACTGATAACGCAGCCAATAACGTGTGCGCCCTAAGAGCTGTACATGTTGTTGCTGTAAGCCTGTTTCTTCCCACAATTCTCGATACATCGCGGTTTCTGGGTCTTCATTTGGATTAATACCGCCCTGCGGAAATTGCCATGAATTGACACCCACTCGTTTTGCCCAAAACACGCGACCCTCGTCATTGCAAAGGATGATACCCACATTGGGCCGGTATCCTTTTGAGTCTATCATGTTAATAAAACCTGTTTGCTAGCCCGCACACTGTTTTGAATTAAGCCTATGTTAGAATAACCGTGTGGTCGGGTTGTCGATAATGTCAGCATTGTTCCATAAAAAAACGTGAGATGCCATAGCTTCCTCTTCTTTTAACCACTTTTATAAAAACAATTCATGACTTTAGCCATATTTGATTTAGACAATACGTTAATTGCTGACGACAGCGATTATTTATGGGGGAAATTTTTAGTTGACCGAGGCATTGTCGATCGCCTTGTCTACGATAAAATAAATGCGAAATTTTATGAAGATTATCAGAATGGTACGCTCGATATGATGGCATTTCTACGTTTTGCCCTCGCACCCTTAGCGGCGCATCCTATCGAGCAACTGCATAATTGGCGTCAAGACTTCATTAATACCATAATCAAGCCTCTTTTACTTGACAAAGCAAAAGCATTGATCGAAAAACATCGAGCACAAGGCGACACATTGCTGGTGATTACCGCAACCAATTCGTTTATCACCGCACCTATTGTGGCTCTTTACGGTATTGAACACCTCATTGCGACCACACCAGAAATGATTGATGGTAAATATACCGGCAATGTTAATGGCGTTCCTTGCTTTCAAGAAGGCAAAGTGACAAGACTCAATGAATGGTTAACACTCAACAATAAAAGACTAGAAGGCAGTTATTTTTACAGTGATTCACATAATGATTTACCGCTGCTAAAATTGGTAGATTTCCCATTTGCCGTTGACCCTGACGAAAAATTACGTGATTTTGCAGTCACACAAAAATGGGAAATAATCAGTCTGCGCGGCAACAGAAAAAGTTAAAATGAAAAATTGAATTTTATCACAACGTGATTTAAACGTACTTTGGCATCCCTGCACGCAAATACACGACCATGAAAGTTTCCCGCTAATCCCCATCAAATCGGCCAAAGGCGTGTGGCTTGAATATTTTGAAGAGCAACGTTATTTAGATGCCATTAGCTCTTGGTGGGTAAATTTATTTGGACATGCCAATCCTAATATCAATGCCGCGTTAAAAACTCAATAAGATACACTAGAACATGTTATTTTTGCAGCCTTTACCCATCAAAAATCCATTGATTTAGCTGGAAAATCAGTCAATTTAACACCCGCAGGATTATCACGTTGTTTTTATGCTGATAACGGCTCCTCTGCGGTGGAAGTTGCGCTAAAAATGAGCTTTCATAGCTGGCAGAATCATGGACTGTATCGTAAAGCAAAATTTATTACCCTCGAAAACAGTTATCATAGTGAAACGCTAGGAGCACTTGACGTTGGTAACGTAAAACCTTATAAAAAACCTATGCCCCACTTCTTATGGAAGTCATTACAGCGTCAAGCCCAGATTGTTATTTTCGAGAAGAAAGCGAAACTTGGGCAGATTATTCAACGCGTCAATTTGCACATTTAGAAACAATTCTAAAACAACATGCTGAAAATGTTTGTGCCGTCATTATTGGACCCTTTGTACAATGCGCTGACAGTATGCGCATCTAGGATCCTATTTATTTTACTTTGCTACGCGAAACCTGCGATAAATATGATGTACACCTCATTGCTAATTAAATAGCAGTTGGACTTGGTCGAACTGGAACCTTATTTGCGTGTGAACAAGCTGCCATTTCACCCGATTTTTTATGCCTATCAAAAGGACTTACTGTCGGTTATCTGCCACTTTCTGCAGTGCTTACCACCGATAAAATCTACGATGCATTTTATGATAATTATACTAGCCAAAAAGCGTTCCTACATTCACATAGCTATACAGGCAATGCGTTAGCCTGCCGTGCTGCTTTAGCAACACTCACTATTTTTGAAACGTAAAACGTTTTAAAAAACAACACACGTTTAGCGGCAAAAATGGCCGAGTTATCAAAACGATTTATAGATCTTCCTCACGTCAGCGACGTCCGTCAAACAGGCATGGTTTTAGCTATTGAGCTAGTCAAAAACAAACGATCACGCGAACCCTACCCATGGCAAGAGCGTCGAAGCCTGCATATGTATAAATACGCATTAAAAAATGCGTGTTACTGCGCCCACTAGGCAATGTCATTTATTTCATGCCACCTTACGCCATTACATACGAAGAATTAAATTTCATGTTTGATATCGCATGGCAAGCAATTGCTTCTGCAACAGAGTCATTCAATTTCATAGCAAAATATTAAGTAAATTTAATGTATTCAATGGCCATTCTCACACTTGACATCCTAAATTTTTCCAACTACTTAACGGTTTTTTATCTTATTTGCCTATTTTTAGGTTAAAATAGTGAACTTTCAACCAGTCTTTTCATCTCCCTTTAGAGTAAGTAAACACATGACAGATTTATCCCTTTATAGAAACATCGGTATTTTCGCTCACGTTGACGCGGGTAAAACCACCACGACCGAACGTATTTTGAAATTAACCGGTAAAATTCACAAAATCGGCGAAGTTCACGACGGTGCTGCAACTACCGATTTTATGGAACAAGAGCAAGAACGCGGTATTACTATCCAATCTGCGGCAACTACCTGTTTTTGGAAAGATCACCGTTTTAACATCATCGACACACCAGGTCACGTTGACTTCACAATCGAAGTTTACCGTTCATTAAAAGTGTTAGACGGTGGTGTTGGTGTATTCTGTGGTTCAGGCGGTGTTGAGCCTCAATCAGAAACTAATTGGCGTTACGCAAACGATTCAAAAGTTTCTCGTGTAATTTACGTCAACAAATTAGATCGTATCGGTGCTGATTTTTATCGTGTTGTCAAACAAGTTGAAGAAGTATTAGCAGCAAAACCTGTTGTTATGACATTACCAATTGGTACAGAAGACCAATTTGTAGGTGTTGTTGACTTACTCACAATGAAAGCGTGGGTTTGGGATGAATCTGGCGATCCATTGAAATACACCATCGAAGAAATTCCAGCTGATATGCAAGCAAAAGCTGAAGAATGGCGTCAAAAATTGGTTGAAGATGTTGTTGATCAAGACGATGACGTGTATGAAAAATACTTAGATGACGAAATTTCACCTGACATTGATACATTGAAACGTTGTATCCGTAAAGGCACCATAAACATGGATTTCTTCCCTACTTTCTGCGGCTCATCATTCAAAAACAAAGGTGTTCAGTTAGTATTAGACGGTGTAATTGACTACTTGCCTTGCCCAACTGACGTTAATCCACAACCTGAAGTTGATTTAGATGGCAATGCTACAGGAACTTTTGCTATTGTCGACGCAGATAAACCTTTGAGAGCACTTGCATTCAAAATTATGGATGATCGTTTTGGCGCGTTGACTTTCTTGCGTATTTACTCAGGAAAATTAGAAAAAGGTACCGCAGTTTTAAATACATTTACCGGTAAAACCGAACGTATTGGCCGTATTGTTGAAATGCATGCCGATTCACGTATTGAATTAGAATCTGCACAAGCCGGTGATATCGTTGCTGTTTTAGGCATGAAAAACGTGCAAACTGGTCACACTTTGTGCGATCCAAAATTTCCAGCAACATTAGAGCCTATGGTGTTCCCAGAACCCGTTATCTCGCTAGCTATTTCACCAAAAGATAAAAGTGCTTCTGAAAAAATGGGCGTTGCACTTGGTAAAATGATTCAAGAAGATCCTTCATTCCACGTTGAAACCGACGAAGACAGCGGCGAAACAATTTTGAAAGGAATGGGCGAATTACACTTAGATATCAAAGTGGACATTTTACGTCGTACGCATGGTGTTGACGTTATCGTAGGTAAACCACAAGTTGCCTACCGCGAAACCATTACACGCGAAGTGGAAGACGAATACACCCACAAAAAACAATCAGGTGGTTCAGGTCAATACGGCAAAATCAACTACATCATCACCCCAGGTGAACCTGGTTCAGGTTTCGTATTTGAATCAACTGTTACGGGTGGTAATGTCCCCCGCGAATACTTCCCTGCTGTTGAAAAAGGCTTTAAATCAATGCTTGATAAAGGTGTACTTGCCGGATTCCCTTGCCTTGATTTCAAAGTAAACTTAACAGACGGTGGCTTCCACGCAGTTGACTCATCAGCTATTGCGTTTGAGATTGCTGCGAAAGCCGCTTTCCGTCAATCAATTCCTAAAGCATCACCACAATTAATTGAACCGATTATGGCAGTTGATACGTTCACACCATCTGATCATGTTGGTGACGTTATTGGTGACTTAAATCGTCGTCGCGGGATGATTAAATCACAAGACGCGGGTGCAACAGGTGTTCGTATTAAATCTGAAGTACCTTTGAGCGAAATGTTTGGATACATTGGTGATTTACGAACTATGACGTCAGGTCGTGGCCAATTCTCAATGGAATTCTCACATTACTTGCCTTGCCCTAAAAACGTTTCTGAAGAAGTGATTAAAGAAGTCGCAGAACGTAATAAAGCAAAATCTAAGTAACGTTTAATCCATAACGCAAAAAGCGCTCGTTTAGGAATCTAAACGGGCGCTTTTTTTATGCTTAAATGTTCAAATAAAGCCCATTGTCACACGCGGTTGATCCGATAAGTCAAAATAGGTTTTTATATTTTTATAATTCAACGCTTTTAAAATTTCTTGTGTTTCTTGCGCTTGATTATACCCATGCTCAAACCATAACTGCCCACCTGGACGTAAATGTTTTTTTGCGTCGTTTGCAATTCGCTTAATATCACCCAGTCCGTTATCTTCGGCAACTAAAGCAGACATTGGCTCAAAACGCACATCGCCTTGTGATAAATGTACATCATCTTGTGCAATATATGGGGGATTACTCAAAATAAAATCAAATGTCACATCAGTCGACAATGCAGATAACCAATCACTCAATACAAATTCAATATGTTGGCAATTATGTCGAACCGCGTTATCTTTCGCTATCTCAAGCGCATCGAAACTTTTATCTAACGCTGTCATTTCAACTAGTGGACGCTCAGCAGCCAATGTAATGGCAATTGCACCTGAACCAGTCCCCAAGTCTAACACAGCGTATTTTTGGCTACTAGAAAGGCTATCTAGGCACAGCTCAATTAATAACTCCGTTTCAGGCCGTGGAATCAGCACTGCTGGCGATACTTTAAAGTCCCGTGACCAAAACTCACGTTGCCCCGTCAAATAGGCAATAGGCACACCTTCACGTCGTTTTTCAACTAACTCTGCAAATAGCTCTAGTGATTTTAATTCAAGCTGTTTATCATCCCAAGTACGCAAATAACTACGATTTTTGCCTAAAACAAATGCCAGCAAAACTTCTGCATCAAGACGCGGTGACAGTGAATGATGCGCTAAAATATCAGACGCATTATCTAAATGCTGTTTAATTGTAGTCATACAAAATGTCGTAAGCGACGGTTACAATTGTTGCAGTAAACGCTCAACCTCTACCACCGTTTTTTTACGAAATAATAAAAACTTCCAACGTCTACCACCACATTGCTTCCACAGCATCGCACTGCGAATACCTGCAAGTAAACAAGTTCGAATTTTATCCGCCACTTCAGGTCTCGATAAATGGTCTGGCACACCGTTAATCATAATACGCGGCTGAAGTTTACTTACCGTCTGTAAATACAAGTTACCCAAATTTGCCAACACATTTTCATGCGTTAAACTAAAATGCTCAGTCTGTGATTTAGCACGATCAAGACCAACTGAAATAGTTTTTAGCATTGACGGGTTACCCCTCAATTGCTGTTCTAAAAAAACAAGCGATGCAGCGTAACGCGCTTGATCTGGATAGGCGATTTCATAACCCGTTAATTGGCTTTTTAAATGGTTAAGCCCTATTTTAAGATTCGCAAAATCATTGCCATAAATATCAAGGACATTATCCGATTCGGTTTTGAGCAAGCAAATCACCGCCGTTTCAAGCCCTTGTGAATCAACTTTACCTGTTGTCGCCAATTCATGTACTAATGCAACTGATTGTGCAATACCTGCTAACGCAATAACCTGATTGGTTAATGTATCGAGTTCCATATTTATTGTCCTAAATTTTAATACCGCGATGATTTATAGCGTTGACGTGTCTGTTTTTTTCCTGAAAAAATCACCAATAATGACCATGAAATTAAAAAACTTACACCGCCAATAGGGGTAATTTTACCTAACTCAGGCACATCAAGTATGGCAAGCAAATACAAACTTCCTGAAAATAAAACAATACCTAAAAACATCAACGAACCCGCCCACCTAAGCAACAAAGATTGTGGATCGTATTGTTGCATAAGTGCAATGGCAATCAATCCAAAAGCATGCCACATTTGATATGTTACGCCTGTTTGATAAACAGCAAGGAGTTCGGGCGTAATCATTGTTTTAAGTAGATGAGCACCAAAAGCGCCAAAGACAACACCCAAAAACGCAAAAGTTGTACCGAGAAATAAAAAAACTGAAGGCATAATTATTTTTCCAAAAGCCGAGGCATAAGTTGAACCAAATTGCACGGACGTGTGCGTGAATCAAGTTGTGCTTGTATCAAAGAATCCCAAGCCATACGACACGCACTTGAGGATCCAGGTAAACAAAAAATGTAGGTACCATTCGCAACACCCGAAATGGCGCGCGACTGAATAGTTGACGTCTGTATATCCGCATAGGAAAGCCAGCGAAATATTTCACCAAAACCATCCAGTACTTTATCTAATAGTGGGGCAATCGCTTCAGGTGTGCCATCTCGACCAGTTACCCCCGTTCCACCTGTTGTAACAATGACGTTAATTTGCTCTTCTACAATCCACTGCGAAACAACCGCCCGAATCATATATATATTATCAGCCACGATTTTTTTTTCTATTACCTGATGCCCAGCTTGTTGAATTCTCTCAACTAGCGTATGGCCAGAAATATCATTTGTATCATTTCGCGTATCTGAAACCGTTAAAACAGCAATGTTTAGTTCAATAAAATCATTCATTTTTTATCGTTTATTCCATCGTGGCGATTAATTTTCCATCATTAAAAAAACGCTCTTTACTTTTGTTGCCATTTCTAAGCCATTCTGTCGATAAGCCGTCTAGTTTGCCATTTCTAAAATTTGCTTCGTTACTCAACTGCCCGTTGTCATGCCAAAGTTTTGCAGTTCCCTCTTGCTTACCATTTTTAAAATGAATTTCAGCCTTTTTATAGCCCGTTCGATAATACCCCTCAAACAACCCAGTAAAGGGCAAATCTTCATCTTTCACATAAGCAAGGTTATCTCTTTTTTCAATCATCACCGTGACACGTTCAATTGGCTCTGCATTTTCTTTTTCACCACATCCTGCAATCACAAGATAACAAGCAAGTAAAAACATCATCTTCTTCATAATACAACCTAATTGACTAATTTACTTCTTGGATTTTCGACGACGTTTATTCGTGTTTAACGGCGCGACAATGACGTTCGTTCCATCACTAACATTCTCATCAGGGGAATGCTTTATTTTGAGTCGCGCAAACAACAATCCTACTTCAAACAACAACCACATCGGTACAGCGAGCAGTGTTTGAGAAAGAACATCCGGTGGCGTTAAAAACATTCCAACAATAAAAGCACCAACAATCACATAAGGGCGTTTATCTACTAAACTTTCTATCGTTGTAAAACCTGACCAAACAGCTACAATTGTAAAAATAGGTACTTCAAAACACAGTCCAAACGCAAAAAACAAGGTCAACACAAAATCCAAGTAGGCTTCAATGTCTGTCATTACCGTAACACCCGTAGGCGCAGCAGCAGTAAAAAAAGCAAGTACCAAAGGCGCAACAACAAAATAGGCAAATGCCACACCACAATAAAATAAAATCGTACTTGCAACGAGCAATGGAAAAATAGTGCGCTGTTCATTGCGATAAAGTGCCGGCGCGAGAAATCCCCAAAATTGATATAGCACAAAAGGCATCGAAATAAAAACAGCCGTCACCAGCGACAATTTAAAAGGCGTCATAAAGGGTGACGTAACATTTGTAGCAATCATCGTGCTATTTTGCGGCAAATGCGCCATTAATGGCTGTGCTAATAGTGCATAAATTTCATTTGCATAAATCGAAAGCGGCAGAGCAATACACGCAATAAAAATAACAATACGCATCAAGCGATTGCGTAACTCAATTAAATGTGAAATGAACGGCAAATCATCCGTATGAGAAGAGCTGTTATTCATGAGATTGTGGTGTTTTAGATATCGCCGGTGACGTGGAATGTGCCGCAGTATCTGAAAGCGTCTTTTCTGCAATTTTATCGTCTAGTTGATACATGGTTTCATTTTCTTTCAATAGTTGGCGAATTTCTTCCGCATGCAACTCTTGGCTAATTTCAAGTTTAACACTCGTCACCATCTGCTGCATCTTACCAATCCAAAAACCCACTACTCTCGCCACTTTAGGCAACCGTTCAGGTCCGATAACAAGTAAACTAACGAGTCCTACCATCACCAATTCTGAAAAACCCACTTCAAACATAAAATTAAACCCGTATCTGTACTTTAATTGCCTCATTATTACAGCACTTTTCACAACATACAAGGCACAAAAAACGGGAATGCGTTCACTGCAAACCAATTTTATTAAAAGCCATAAATTTTTAAATTGCATGAAAAATTTACGCCCGATACATTAACGCATAAAATAAGCGCATACAATCTGAATTTTTAACGAGTTTACCTTTTGAAATCCACTTCTTTCTCCACACAGCATCCATTATTTTTTGCTTGGATTATAACGAGTAATGTCGTTATTTTACTTTGCATATCATTGTTTTTATCTCAAAAAAACATCCACTGGCAACACCAATTCTTCTCTCCTGAAGACCTTATTTTATGGCGAACAGGATGTTACATTAGCGTTATTTTACTCTTACCCATAACCAATTTACTACGGTACATTTTTTTGCGTTTAAACCAAACCATGCCTCCATTAAAATCAATGCAAAACCTATCAAGACTTGCAAGAGCGCGATACACATTAACAGTGACTGTTTCGCAAAGTATTATGGTGTTAATTGGCGGCTTTGGCGCAATCATGTTCTTGCTAGGTGATAACGTGAACACACTTTATATTTTAACCAGCGTAGCAGGATTAGGCGTTTTTCTGTATCGTCCAAAAATCACTGAATACCAAAATATTATTGATGCTTTAGCCCAGTTGGAAACGCAAAATGAATCAAAATAACAAACAAAAATTATTGGCTGTTGCAGATAGTTGCGTGAAATGCGGATTATGTCTGCCACATTGCCCAACCTACACACATACGCAAAACGAAAACGAATCACCAAGAGGGCGTATCGCATTAATTCAAGCATGGTCAAATGGGCAATTACCCATATCACCAAATTTACTCAATCATATCGATAGCTGCCTTCTTTGCCGTGCATGTGAAAAAGCCTGCCCCGCTGTTGTGCCCTATGGAAAATTCATTGATGATTTTCGCGCTGAAGTTCATGAAGATAAAAAACCGCCTTTTACTGCACGTTTACTCAAAAATATCGTTCAAAATAAAAATTCACTACATATTTTGAAACAAACCTTGAACTTTTATCAAAAACACAACATTCAAGCCCTCGCTCGGAGATTACGTGTTCCCACATTATTTGGTTTAAAAAAATTAGAACGCCTCATCCCCCTTCCTCAAGAAGCACCTATATTGCAAACTTACTACCCAGCTAAAACAACCAAGAAAAAAGAAACAAAAGGAGATGTAGGTTTATTTGTGGGATGTATGGGGGAATTAGCCGATAGCGAAACGGTTTTTAGCACAATTGATATTTTGACTTGCGTGGGATTTAACGTGCATGTACCGCAGCATCAAACCTGTTGTGGTGCGTTAGCTTTGCATGAGGGAGATAAAAATACATCAGACCATTTAGCGACGCAAAATACAAACGCTTTTTCACAGGAAAATTTACAAGCTATTATCAGTATCGCTAGTGGTTGCGGCAGTACTTTACGTGAATACAATACAGTAGAGTTTTCATCAAAAGTCATGGATATTAGCCATTTCTTAATGCAAAAAGAGATTGATTTAAGCAATCTACTTGTTGCACTTAAAGCAAAAGTAACACTGCATTCACCTTGTTCACTGAAAAACGGATTGCGCACCGAAAAAAGTGTCGTGAAATTATTGCAACAAATCCCTCAAATTGCATTAACAACACTACCTGAAACGATCCAGTGTTGCGGTGCAGCAGGAAGCTATAGTCTACGTCATGAGAAAATGGCTCAAACACTGCTTGATGAATTACTCGATATTACATCGCCTCAATCAACAGATTATTTAGTTAGCTCAAACATTGGCTGCTCACTTCATATCGCCGCTGGACTTCGTGAAAAAAACATGAATATCGCTGTTATCCACCCAATAGTGTTATTAGCTAGGCAACTCAAAACGGCTAAAGCCTCTTAAAATTTAATAAATTTTGCTCTAACCGTTGACTTGAATAATGCCTTTATTCTTGTTGACGGTAGTTGCGACCATAGAAAATTTCAGTCACTTCTTTATCCACTTTCTTCTCAATTTCAATTTTTTGTTCACTGGATAAATTACATTCTTTTTCAAATAAATAATTTTCTAACGCACTATTTTTAAGCATCATTTTAGTGTGAAAAATATTTTCTTGATACACGTTAACATCAATCATTTGATAACTGTTTTGTGTATCTAGCGCAATGTAATTTTGAATAGAGGTAATATCATGATCGATATAATGTTTTTTACCTGAAACGTCACGCGTAAAACCACGCACACGATAATCCATCGTTACAACATCGGATTCAAAACTGTGAATCAAGTAATTTAACGCTTTGAGTGGCGAAATTTTTCCACACGTCGATACATCAATGTCCGCTCTGAAGGTACTAATACCATTGTCTGGATGACTTTCTGGATACGTGTGTACGGTAATATGACTTTTATCTAAATGCGCTAAAACTGTTTCAGATAATAGTGGACCCGGTGACTGACTATTCATGTTGGGCGGTGGTGGCGAGTCGCCTTCCGAAATTAACATAGTGACACTTGCACCTTGAGGATCGTAATCTTGGCGAGCAATATTTAACACTTGAGCACCGATAATATCCGCCACATTTTTTAGAATTTGCGTCAATTTATCTGCGTTATACGCTTCATCGATATACTCAATATATGCCTGTTGTTGCTCAGCAGGTGCATAACAAATATCATAAATGTTAAAACTTAACGACTTTGTTAAATTGTTAAAGCCGTGTAATTGTAATTTCGTATTCAACTTATTTAAACCTCGATAACTTCAAAATCATGGGTAATTTCCACCCCTGCATTTGTCAACATAATTGACGCAGAACAATATTTTTCTGCCGACAGTTTTACAGCACGTTCAACTGCGGCGATTTTTAAATCATGTCCACTAATCACAAAATGGATATGAATTTTACTAAATACACTTGGAATGGCATCAACACGCTCAGCGCTTAACGTCGCAACGCAGTTTACTAAATCACTTCGACTTTTTTGCAAAATCTGCACAACATCAAAAGACGAGCACCCCCCCATACCAAGTAGCAGCATTTCCATGGGTCGTATGCCCATATTACGACCACCATGATCGGGTGGTCCATCCATTACAACCGTATGACCACTGCCTGATTCGCCCAAAAACATCATGCCATCAACCCATTTCACTGTTGCTTGCATAAAAAATCCTCTTTTAAAAATGCGCTGAATGGTATCACACTATCTTTACAGCGCGTGTGACAGGATACATTTTTTATTTAATCCATCACATCAATGCTCAATTCATTCACTTTTCGCGTTAATGTATTTCTACCATAACCTAATAAAACTGCGGCCTCATAGCGTTTATTCCCTGTAAAGTCCAGCGCCGCCTTAATTAAAACCCGTTCAACTTCTGGAATAATATGCTTGGCAATTTCAGCGGTTTGATTACGCAAATGTTGCTCAATCTCTTGGCGCAGCAAATGTTGCCATTCGTCGCCCGATGACGTTTTTTCGCTACTCACCAAAAGCTCTGGGGGTAAATCATGTAGATGAATCTCCCTACCTGATGCCATCACCGTTAACCAGCGACACATATTTTCGAGTTGCCGCACATTTCCACGCCAATCTAATGTTACCAGTAGCGCAAGTGCATCAGGCTTTAAAATTTTCACTTCCATATCCAATTCATTCGACGCTTGCTGGAGAAAATATTGTAGCAACAAAGGAATATCCTCTTTTCTATCCCGCAACGGTGGGATATGAATACGAATAACATTCAGTCGATGAAATAAGTCTTCGCGAAAACGCCCTTGCTCCACGAGAAGTTCCAAATTTTGATGCGTTGCCGCAATAATTCGAACATCCACTTTTGTCGAGGCATACGCCCCAACTGGATAAAATTCACCATCTGCTAAAACACGCAATAAATGCGTTTGTAATTCAGCAGGCATATCACCAATTTCGTCTAAAAATAAAGTTCCGCCATTCGCCTGCTCAAACCGCCCTGCTCTTCGCTGAACCGCGCCTGTGAAAGCTCCTTTTTCATGACCGAATAATTCAGACTCCATTAAATCTTTTGGAATAGCTGCCATATTAAGGGCAATAAATGGCTTTTCACTGCGAGGACTGTGCCGATGCAATGCTTTTGCCACCAATTCTTTACCTGTACCCGATTCACCATTAATTAGCACGGTAATTTGTGAGCGCGCTAGTCGCCCAATAGCGCGAAAAACCTCTTGCATCGCTGGTGCTTCACCAATAATATCTGCCATGGCGCTAGATTTTATGGCAACTGGATTTTCTGCAATGCTTCGCTGCTGCTTTGAATGAACACAGGCACGACGAGCAAGATCAACGACTTCTTGAATATCAAATGGTTTGGGCAAATAGTCAAACGCTCCACCATGAAACGCTGCCACTGCGCTATCTAAATCAGAATATGCCGTCATAACAATGACTGGCAATTGCGAATATGTCAGTTGAATTTTTTCAAGTAACTCTAATCCATTCATACTTGACATTCGAATATCCGTAATTAACACATCGGGCAAGACATCATGCTCAAGCGCAATGAGTAATTCGTTCGCATTAACAAAACTGCGCGTTGTCATCGCCGCTTTTTGCAGGGCTTTTTCCATCACCCAACGAATGGATTTATCATCATCAACAATCCAAACAGTCTCTAATTTGTTCATGTAATTATTTTTACAGTAATTTTAAAAAAGTGATAACCAATTAATAAACAAACAAAAATTACCACAAAACTGGCCAGCATCAGCCTGTAATCTACGCAATGAATAACATAAAATGTAACACAATATCGATATTCACCATACATTTTATTGTGTATTTAGGTTGGACGATAAAGGTTGATTAGGTTATAATTCGCCAACTCACACTCGTGCGTATTCAAGCATATCATTTCATTAATATTCTTTAATTTTCTTTTTATATCCCCCGTTGCGAATTTATTTCCTAACGCTTCCTTTCTTTTGAGCTGTCTTTTATGAATCTTACCGAACTAAAACTAAAACAAATCAGTGAAGTTATCGAAATTGCTGAATCTCTTGGCCTAGAAAATGTCGCGAGATCTCGCAAACAAGACTTGATTTTCGCCATTTTAAAAAAACAAGCAAAAGCAGGCGATGATATTTCCGGTGACGGTGTCTTGGAAATTCTTCAAGATGGTTTTGGTTTTTTACGTACACCGGGCTGTTCGTATCTTGCAGGCCCTGATGATATTTATGTATCACCAAGTCAAATTCGCCGTTTTTCGCTAAAAACAGGTGACACTATTACGGGTAAAATTCGCCCACCTAAAGATAACGAACGCTATTTTGCGATGCTGAAGGTCGATCAAATTAATTTTGAGCCGCCCGAAAACACCAAAAACAAAATCACTTTTTCAAATTTAACCCCTCTCTTTGCACATCAACGCTTTGTATTAGAACAAGGCAACGGTACAAGTGAAGATTTGACGGGGCGAATGATCGATTTAATTGCCCCTATTGGTAAAGGTCAGCGTGGCTTAATTGTTTCTCCACCTAAAGCGGGGAAAACGATGATTTTACAAAGTTTAGCGCAAGCGATTACCGAGCGAAATCCGGAATGTTATTTGATTGTATTGCTCATTGATGAGCGCCCTGAAGAAGTGACCGAAATGGAACGCTGTGTTCGCGGCGAAGTGATTTCAAGTACGTTTGACGAACCCGCAACACGCCACGTTCAAGTCGCGGAAATGGTCATTGAAAAAGCACGTCGATTAGTTGAACATAAACACGACGTTGTCATTTTACTCGATTCAATTACCCGTTTAGCTCGGGCTTACAATACGGTTGTCCCTTCTTCTGGCAAAATCCTCACTGGGGGTATTGACGCCAATGCACTTGAAAAACCTAAACGCTTTTTTGGTGCCGCGCGAAATATTGAAGAAGGCGGTAGTTTAACCATTATTGCCACCGCACTTGTAGATACAGGCTCAAAAATGGACGACGTGATTTTTGAAGAGTTCAAAGGTACAGGCAACATGGAACTCCATCTTGATCGCAAAATTGCTGAAAAACGCATTTACCCTGCCATAAATATTAATCGTTCTGGTACACGCCGTGAAGAATATTTAGTCGATGCCGAAACATTGCAAAAAACATGGATTTTACGCAAAATTCTGCAACCGATGGATGAAACGGCTGCATCAGAATTCCTGATTGGTAAATTAAAAGATTTTAAAACCAACAGTGAATTCTTCGAATCAATGAAGCGTTAAATATATGAAAAAACGGTGTTCTAAATTTATGAGCACCGTTTTATTTCTTAACTGGTGTCATTGATGTAAACGAATCTGAAAAAAGAATATCGTCTTTGTTCTTTTCGATAATTTTGTCGCCAATACCCGCCACTTTTTTCAAATCGTCAACATTTTTAAATTGACCATTT
This sequence comes from uncultured Pseudomonadota bacterium, assembly GCA_903848905.1. GTDB lineage: Bacteria > Pseudomonadota > Gammaproteobacteria > Methylococcales > Methylomonadaceae > UBA10906. Next base: position 1,955 of record CAINHP010000055.1, on the reverse strand, counting down.
TTGACGCGATACTCAATAATTGACTGCGCTTTCTTTTCTCCAATCATTTTGAGCGAATCTGCAATTTTTTGTGCATCGGCCGTGTTAATATTCACGGGCGCTGCAAAAACATTGGCTGAAAATAAAAGCATAAACATAAATAATTTCTTCGTCATATCAATTCAATGTTTCTCGTTTTAAAATAAGGCTGGATTATAATCAAAACACATCCATCCTCAAATCATTAAAAATTTCTAATACGCCTTAAAAAATTCATAAGGGAAAATCATGACGACATTAGCTATTATCGGCGGTACTGGACTTGGTCAACTTGCCGCACTCAACATAACGCACCGTGAAACTGTTAGCACCCCTTACGGCAATCCTTCTGCCGATTTTTTAATCGGTGAAATCCATCAAAAACAAGTTGTATTTCTCGCAAGACACGGCAATCCACATACGATTCCACCGCATAAAATCAATTATCGCGCTAATGTGTGGGCTCTTAAACATTTAGGTGTTCAAGACATTATTGCCGTTGCCGCAGTTGGGGGAATCACGGCTGAGATGCAACCCGCGCATATTGCCATTCCAGATCAAATTATCGATTACACCTACGGGCGTGAGCATACTTTTTTTGATGGTAATGATGGGAATGTCACCCATATCGATTTCAGTTACCCCTACTGCCAAAAATTGCGTGCGGCATTAATTCATTGCGCCGCGACATTGAATTTGAAAATAAGCCCGATTGGAACATACGGCAGCACACAAGGTCCACGACTTGAATCTGCCGCAGAAATCACGCGCATGGAACGAGACGGTTGCGATCTTGTTGGCATGACAGGCATGCCTGAAGCGGTATTAGCCAAAGAAATTGGTATCAACTACGCAAGCGTTGCCGTTATTGCAAACTGGGGTGCAGGAAAAACAGCGGGCGAAATCACCATGGCTGAAATTGAAGAAAATTTACATCACGGCATGGCAAACGCTGGCGCATTACTTCAATCTTTTATTTCTACCTATTAACCCGTGACAACTATTTTTCATTACGCTCAGAAGTGTCTTCACGACAGCACAGTTGAGCAATTATTGAGCCTAACCCATGAAGCGCAGTTTTATGCCAAAGAAGGCGTGTTAACATTTGATTCACACGACGTGGTTCGCCCCATCGAGCAAGTCAAATTTCCTGAGCACCCGATTCTTCTTGCACCACGTGAAATGCCACGACGCAAACTGACAACACCAGCAGGACTCAACGCATTTTTTCATGCGATTGCGCATGTTGAATTTATAGCGATTTATCTTGCTTGGGATATTATTTATCGTTTCCGTGGTTTACCTGACGAATTCTACCGTGATTGGCTTCGTGTTGCCGATGAAGAAGCACAACATTTTTCATTGCTACGCACACGTCTTAACACTGCTAATATTGATTATGGCTCATTGCCAGCGCACAGTGGTTTATGGGATTTAGCTCAAGATACATCGCACGATGTGCTTGTGCGTTTAGCACTCGTTCCTCGTTGCATGGAAGCGCATGGTTTAGACGTCACACCCCCGCTTATTGAAAAGTTTAAACAACTTGGTGATGATGACGCTGTGGCCATTTTAACGCGAATTTTAACCGATGAAATTGGTCACGTTGGGCTCGGGTCAAAATGGTTTAAAGCCTTGTGTCATGCACAACATTTAGAAAGCGAAAAGCACTATCAAACTTCATTATTAACTTACTACAAGGGTGGCGCGTTAAAAAGTGGCTTTAATCAAGAATTACGACTAGCCGCCGGATTTTCACAATCTGAATTAGCATGGCTTGAAATACATAGTCATTAAAACACACGATTTTAACGATATTTGATACAATTATGATATGATTTTTCGATATGTTATTTTTAAGTAGTTAGCGTTGATTACTTAACATTATTGATAATAAAAAACCTATTATTCATTTATTGTTTAAACCCTTTTATTTT
>CAINHP010000054.1 GCA_903848905.1 uncultured Pseudomonadota bacterium | reverse complement strand
AGCATCAAAAAATAAGCCATCAGCGTAAAAAGACAAGCTAGCGATAAACTCAGCCAGAAATTGACACCGTATTGCAGTAAAGCAGGAAGGGTCACGAATAAAATCAGCGATGGCAGGACTAACCAAAAGATACTAGTCGATAATTGCGCAATGCGTTCTGTATCGCCTGAATCAAGATACATCCAAATAAAAGCAAGCAGAGAGGTGAGAGGGAGTGACGCTAACGCAGCAGCTAAGTACGTACTGCGTTTTGCAATTTCTGAGATGGCAACCAACAAAGTGGCTGAAATCAGTATTTTGAGCGCATATTCGATCATTATCGAATTAAAAAGTTTCGCAATAAATCATGTCCATGTTGCGTCAAAATCGATTCTGGGTGAAATTGCACCCCTTCCACATCAAGCGTTTTATGGCGCACGCCCATAATTTCATCTAAATTACCTTCCTCATCTTCTGTCCATGCAGTGACGTCAAGGCAATCTGGCAAACTAGTCTGCTCAATGACAAGTGAATGATAACGCGTCGCAGTAAAGGGATTGCCAAGTCCCTGAAAAACACCCTTATCACCGTGATGCACGAGCGAGGTTTTGCCATGCATAATTTGCTTTGCATGAATAATATTCCCGCCATAGGCATAACCAATACTTTGATGCCCAAGGCAAACCCCTAAAAGCGGCACTTTACCTGCAAAATATAAAATCGACTCAACCGAAACGCCCGCTTCTTTAGGCGTGCAGGGGCCGGGAGAAATGACAATTTTATCGGGTGATAATTTTTCAATGCCTGCAACCGTAATTTGATCATTGCGAACCACCGTCACGTCTGCGCCAAGTTCGCCCAAATATTGCACGAGGTTATAGGTAAATGAATCGTAATTATCAACCATGACCACTTTCATAGACTCTCTCCTTCCAAACCCGCCTCAGCCATTGCTACCGCACGAAAAACAGCACGGGCTTTATTCATCGTCTCTTCCCATTCACTCAGCGGCACAGAATCATAAACGATGCCCGCGCCAGCTTGAATATGTAATTTTTTATCTTTTATCACCGCTGTGCGTATCGCAATAGCGGTGTCTAAGTTACCTGTCCACCCAATATAGCCAACCGCACCAGAATAAATACCGCGTTTAACGGGTTCAAGCTCGTCGATAATTTCCATCGCGCGTATTTTGGGCGCACCACTTACTGTACCCGCTGGAAAAGTCGCTGCTAAGACATCAAACGCATTTTTGCCTTTTTTAAGTGTGCCTGTGACGTTCGACACAATGTGCATAACGTGTGAGTAACGCTCAACAATCATTTTGTCCGTTAATTGAACGCTGCCAATTTCGGCGACACGCCCTGTGTCATTTCGCCCTAAATCAATAAGCATTAAATGCTCTGCAATTTCTTTAGGATCTGCCAGTAATTCTTTTTCAAGCTCTAAATCATGCTCTGGCGTAGTTCCGCGTCGGCGTGTCCCCGCAATCGGGCGGACCGTTACCGTATCCTCTTCAAGTCGAACTAAAATTTCCGGTGATGATCCCACGATATGGAAATCACCCAAGTCCAAATAAAACATATAAGGTGACGGATTCAAGCAACGCAAAGCGCGGTATAAATTCAGCGGCGCTGCCGTGAAGGGAATCGACAACCGCTGCGAAAGTACTACCTGCATAATGTCGCCATTGGTAATATATTCTTTCGCGCGACGCACCGCATTCTCAAACCCTTCTTGCGTAAAACCAGATACAAAATCGCTTTCATTAACCGTTTTTGGACTCGGATGAAGCTGCGCCTGTGCTTGCGATTCACGAAGTCGCGTAGCTAAAATTTGCAGACGCTCTTGTGCTCGCTCATAAGCATTAAACTCTTCTGGGTTTGCATGCGTTAGCAGGAGCATTTTGCCCGATAAATTATCAAACACGAGTAGTTCTTCAGACACCATCAAAACAATATCCGGTGCTCCGATTTCATCGTTTTTTTGAACTTTGCAAACACGCGGTTCAATGTAGGAAATAGTTTCATAACCAAAATAGCCAACTAAGCCACCATTAAAACGCGGTAAACCTGCGACGTCAGGCACGCGATACCGTGCTTTAAAATCTTCAATCCATTCAAGGGGATTAACGTCATCAACTGTTTCAATAATTTCGTCTTCATTCGTAACAGTGATTTTATCGCCGAATATTTTTACCACTGTTTTGCATGGTAAACCAATAATGGAATACCGTCCCCATTGCTCGCCACCGTGAACGGATTCAAATAAATAAGAATACGCACCATCCGCCAATTTTAAATAGGCACTAAGTGGGGTGTGAACATCCGCAATAATCTCGCGGCTAATAGGAATACGGTTATAACCCTGTTTGTTATATTGGTTAAATTGTTCGGGAGTCATGCGCTTAAAATCACTCTTTTAATTGGCTAAAAACGAATCATAAATGAAAAGATACCATAATTTATAGACGCACACCAAACAGCAATAACTTAACTGCAATGCGCAAATCCTTGTCTAAAAATTATTTTTAGGCTACATTTAGGAAATTACGAATTACTGTAATAGAAACGATTAAAAATCTTAGGAGTTGTCATAATGAGTGAATTGAGTGCAGAAAAATTAGGACTTGCGCATGTTGGAAAAGTATTTCATAACTTAAGTTATGCGCAACTTTTCGAGCATGAAGTCGCTAATAATGAAGGACACGTATTGAGTAGCAATACGATGACAGTCGACACAGGAAAATTCACTGGACGCTCGCCGAAAGATAAATTTTTTGTGCAACAAACACCTTCAAGCGACCATATTGCGTGGGGAAATGTCAATAAACCGGTTTCAGCAGAGATTTTTGATGAGCTTTACGCGGACGTTATTGAGTTCCTCTCAGGCAAAGATATATACGTCACTGACGGTTATAGTGGCGCTCATGCTGACACCCGCAAGTCTGTCCGTTTTATTACCGAATTTGCATGGCAATCACATTTTGTGAAAAACATGTTTATTCGCCCAACTGAAGGTGATTTAACGCACTTCTCGCCTGATTTTCGCGTCTATAATGCCAGTCATTTCGCCAATGAAAAATGGGGAAAACAAGGCTTAAATTCTGAGGTTTTCTGTATTTTCAACATTGAAAAAAATGTCGCGATTATTGGTGGCACTTGGTACGGTGGTGAAATGAAAAAAGGCATTTTCACCATGATGAATTATTGGTTGCCACTCGAAAAAATCTTGTCGATGCACTGCAGTGCCAATGTTGGCAAAGAGGGCGACGTTGCGTTATTTTTTGGTTTATCAGGGACGGGTAAAACCACACTTTCAACAGACTCAGAGCGCAAACTCATCGGTGATGATGAACATGGATGGGATAACGCAGGCGTCTTTAACTTTGAAGGCGGTTGTTATGCTAAATGTATCGGTTTGTCACAAGAAAATGAACCTGAAATTTTTAGCGCCATTCGACGTGATGCATTACTAGAAAATGTGGTTTATGACGCAAACTTTGTCGCTGACTACAATGATAGTGCCAAGACTGAGAATACACGTGTTTCTTATCCCATTGACCATATTGATAATCACGAAAAAACATTAAGCGCAGGTCACCCGCAAAATATTATTTTTCTCACCTGCGATGCGTTTGGTGTATTGCCACCTGTTTCTAAATTATCCAAAGAACAGGCAATGTATTATTTTCTTTCAGGCTATACCGCAAAAGTTGCGGGTACAGAGCGCGGCGTAACCGAGCCACAAGCCACTTTTTCAGCTTGCTTTGGAGAAGCCTTCCTTCCTCTGCACCCAACTGTTTACGCCACGTTACTAGGCGAAAAAATGGTGCATCATGGTGTACACGCGTATTTGGTCAATACAGGATGGACAGGCGGTGGTTATGGCGTAGGTAAACGCATGAGCATTAAAGGCACTCGCGCCTGCATTAACGCTATTTTGGACGGCAGTATTAACCATTCAGAATTCGAAGTGATGCCATTTTTCAATCTTAATATACCCAAAACGCTCGAAGGTGTTGATACCCAACTCCTTAACCCACGCAATGCTTGGGAAGATAAAACGCATTTTGATGAAACAGCGCAAAAGCTAGCGAGTATGTTTGTCGAAAACTTCAAAAAATACACACAAGCCAATCACGATTTCGACTTTACGCAAGCTGGACCTCAACTGTAGAGTCGCACTTTTAGCGCGATAACTGAATTGTTTTCGCGCTAATGCTAACTGATTAAAGCCCCCCACCTGCTATGCAAATTAAATTTAAACATATTCTATTCGGTGGGCTTTTCTTTGCTTTGCTCGCAGTCAGTATTTTCATCTTAGCTTCACACCCCAAAGCACCAAACCTCACTTTCACGACGTTAGACGGACAATCAATAGCGTTAGAACGTTTACACGGAAAACCCGTATTAGTGACATTCTGGGCAACGGATTGTGAAAATTGCCTAAAAGAAATTCCAGTATTTTTAGATTTATATTCGCATTATCACTCGCAGGGACTCGAAATCATTGGTGTATCTATGTATTACGACCCACCAAACCATGTTGTTGAATTTAACAAACAACATTCACTCCCCTATCCTATTGTGCTTGATATTGACGGATCAATTGCCAAGGCTTTTGAAAACACCCGCGTCACACCAACGACTTTTTTGCTGACTCCAAGCGGTGAAATAGGTTGGAAAAAAACAGGTTTGTTTGAATTAACGCAAATTCAGCCTAAAATTGATGCTTTTTTAGGCAAATGAAGAAATATCATGCTCTGGTTTAAAGCACTGCATTTAATTGCAATGGTCTGTTGGTTTGCGGGATTGTTTTACCTGCCGCGCTTATATGTCTACCATGCAATGAGTGACGACAACGAAAGTCGTGAACGGTTTAAAGTTATGGAACGAAAATTGTTTTACGGCATTATGACGCCCTCGATGCTAGCAACGTTTGCGTTTGGAATAGGGTTACTGCTTGCGGGATCATGGCAACTTTATGCGACTGCTGGGTGGTTGCACGCTAAATTTGCGATGTTAATTATTCTTGCGATATATCATTATTTTTGTTGGCAATGGCTGAAAGATTTTCGTGACGACCTAAACTCGCGTAGCCATATTTTTTATCGTTGGATGAATGAAATACCTGTGATATTTCTAGTCGCTATAATTATTTTAGCTGTCATAAAACCATTTTAGCGTCAAAACGTGCGACATGGAGTGCCGCACGTTTTGCAACAGCAACAAATTATGCACTAACCTGTGCAATCCAATCCTGTAAATTGTAATAATTTGTCACACGAGCCACTTTATTGTCACGAATATCAAAAAATGCACCTGCGGGTAAATTATATTTTTGGCCTTGCGCAAGAGGTAATCCCTCATCTGTTTGCAAATATTCACCTAGCACCACAAATTCAGCTGATGCTCTTGTTCCATCCGCACTAGCCATGATAACCATATCAACCAACTGTTCTTTATAGCTTACATTCATGCCAGACATGAATTTTGTAAATGCGTCTTTACCCATATCGCGCTTACCTTGATTGATGTCATGAACAACATCATCAGTAAGTAAACTTAAAAATGTATCCATATCGCCTTTGTTAAAAGCGGCATAATAATTTTCAATTAACGCAATTGCAGCAGACTGACTCATGTGATTTCCTCTTATTTAAGATAAATTAAAATTAACATCAAAAGATTATTTTAACTGAGAATGAATTATTATTTAAAAAAACTAGTATTTTTCCAAATAATTGCTATAATTTACAGACTTTGCCGGGGTGGCGGAACTGGTAGACGCGCTGGATTCAAAATCCTGTGGAGGTGACTCCGTGCCGGTTCGATTCCGGCCCTCGGTACTAAATAGGTTTCCGAGAGAGACGACGCAAAGAAATACGAAAGCCTTTAAGTTTTATACTTAAGGGCTTTTTTATTGCTTAAAAAATATTAACAAACACTAGGCCTCGAAAAAAATAATTACCTCGTAGTCCAACTATTTAAATTTAGCCTATAATTAACGCATTATTATTGCTTAAGGATAGTTTTATCATGCAACCTTCTACTAGTCGTGCTATCAATTTCAAAACATCATTAACAGCCATTCGACGTGCAGCAGCAGATGTATATCTCTTTACAGACAAATTGAATTGGCTAAAAATTGCGCATCAGGTGGCGTTAAAATCCATGCAATCCGTGGACTCACTGCAAAAGGAAATGGATACGACAGATGATTTAAGCGCTGTACTAGCGTCCTCTTCTTCAGTAATATTTTTCGATGATATTGTAGATGAAGACATCATGAGTGAATTAGAAAGCTATATTCTTACACGCACTGAAAATAATGAGGATGACGATCTCACCCAATTTTTAAATGAAGTATTAGAAAAAATTGAAGATAAATTTAAAGTCCTCATTAAAAAAATACATGATTTTAACGCTTTAATGAAAAATGAATTGGATTAACGTCATTGCAATTCGTCATCCAAACCCCATCATAGTTAACATTGGCATGATAAAGTCTGCATAGTGTGAACACTATAAAATAAGTCATAACATTCAATTTATTGATCCTTTTTTAATTTATTATTTGCGTGGACCGATAAAGCTCGATTATTTATAGACAATTTTTATTCACTTATAGCGGTATATTTTGTATTTAGTGAAAAGTACTAAGGCGACAGCTTCAGTTTTTTGTGTCAAAATTAGCATATATTTTCAATTTATTTACTATTTTGGGGAAATTACTTATGAAACGCATTTTTTTATTCTTAGTCACCAATCTAGCAGTCATGCTAGTGATTGGGATTATTTTTAATGTACTCGGTTTGCACAGCTCACTCGCTGCCAATGGTGTTAATTTAGATTTAACGAAATTACTCATTATGTCTGCCATTATTGGCTCATCAGGTTCCGTTATTTCTCTATTGATGTCAAAATGGTCTGCAAAAAGTGCGATGGGCGTTCATATTATAGAGCAACCACAAAACCAAACTGAGCAATGGCTCGTGAATATCGTTGCACGTCAAGCACAACAGGCTGGTATTGGAATGCCTGAAGTGGGTATATTTCAATCTGATGATTTAAATGCTTTCGCCACTGGCGCAAATAAAAACAATGCTTTAGTTGCTGTGAGTACTGGTCTACTTCGTCAAATGAGCCAAGATGAAATCGAGGCCGTCGTCGGTCATGAAATTAGCCATGTTGCTAATGGCGACATGATTACTATGGCGTTGATGCAAGGTGTCGTCAATACATTTGTTTACTTCTTTGCAACAGTCATTGGACACGTTGTTGATAAAGTCATCTTAAAGAATGAAGAACGTGGTTATGGCATGGCGTATTACATTACACAAATAGCAGCACAAATCGTTCTAGGCATTTTAGCCTCTATGCTCACAATGTGGTTCTCACGCTACCGTGAATTCCGTGCGGATGCAGGCGGCGCTAATTTAGCAGGACGTGAAAAAATGATCGACGCACTCCGCGCTCTGCAACGTGCTCACGAACCAGAAGCACTTCCAGGTCAGCTTGCTGCCTTTGGCATTAACAGTGGTGGTAGCATGATGAAGTTATTGATGACTCACCCACCACTTGAAGAACGTATTGCCGCATTGCAAAATCTTCGTTAAATAAAAAAAACTGGTGCGAGTTTAAAACAACTCGCCCCTTTTCGCTTTTTACAGAATATATAAAAAATCATGAGCATTTCACTTTCAAATCGAGTCAACGCAGTCAAACCTTCTCCCACGCTAGCCATTACCGCCAGAGCAGCTCAAATGCGTGCAGCAGGCAAAGATATTATTGGTCTTGGTGCGGGCGAACCAGATTTTGATACCCCAGATTTTATTAAAGAAGCTGCTATTGACGCCATTAACAAAGGTTACACTAAATACACACCTGTTGATGGTATTGCGAGTTTGAAAACAGCCATCATTAACAAATTCAAAAAAGATAACGGTTTAACATATTTACCTAAACAAATTTTAGTCTCTTGTGGAGGTAAACAAAGTTCATATAATCTTACTCAAGCATTATTAAATGCCGGTGATGAAGTCATTATTCCTGCTCCTTATTGGGTATCGTATCCTGATATGGTCATTTTGGCAGAGGGGGTACCTGTCATTATTAATACTACGCAATCACACAATTTTAAAATAACACCCGCACAGCTTCGCGCAGCGATTACACTTAAAACACGATTAATTTTTATTAATAGCCCGTCTAATCCTTCTGGCGTCGCCTATTCATTAGACGAATTAAAAGCGCTAGGAGATGTGCTAGCTGGTTTCCCAAATATCATTATTGCAACGGATGATATGTACGAACATATCCTCTGGAAATCGGGTACATTTGTAAATATTTTAAATGTGCATCCAGAATTTTACGATCGCACCGTTGTCATGAACGGCATTTCAAAAGCTTATTCCATGACAGGATGGCGTATTGGCTATGCAGCAGGCCCTGAAAAATTAATTGAAGCCATGTGTACCATTCAGTCACAAAGCACATCTAACCCAACATCCATATCGCAACACGCAGCAGTTGCAGCGCTAACAGGCGATCAAAGTTTTATTCACGAAATGTGTGTTGAATTCAAAAAACGTCACGATTTTGTTGTTGCTGAATTAAATACGATTGATGGCATTGAATGCTTGCCAACGGATGGAACATTTTACGTTTTTCCCAATGTTGAAAGATTGATAGCACGTTTAGATGGAATTGATAATGATTTAGCCTTTTCGGATTATTTAATTGAAAAAGCTGGCGTTGCCCTTGTTCCCGGTTCTGCTTTTGGAAGTGAGGGGCATATTCGCATCTCTATTGCTACAAGCATGGAAAATTTACAAAATGCACTACAACGCATTAAACAAGCCATTTAATTATGTAATGGACAGATAAAAACGAAATTCGTAAAACCTCTGATCAATCTATCTATGTTTTAAGGACGGAAGATGAATAGCCAACTTTTACGCTGTGTGTCGTTAATTGCGGCACTAGGATTTATGACAACAGCTCAGGCAATGAAAATTGCTGTGACTGATTTAACCTACTCTGAAACCGTTAATCAGTATTTTCGAGACATTAATTATCATGAAAAATCGAGCAACCAACCGCAAATTGGCTCTGCTGATTCACAAGATTCTTATAGTTATATTGAATACGGTGAGCTACATAAATTTGTTGGCGACATTAGAGACGAATTAATACACAGCGGTTTACAAGTAGTTCAAGCGAAGCCATACACTGCAGCGAAAAATGAAAAAATTTCTGACGTCATTGGCCGCATCAAAAAAGGTTACTATCCAAATGCCGACTATGTGCTATTTGGCACGGTTAGCGACTTAGAATTTCGCGATGAAGCCAACCCTATCATCGGCACCCACAACGTGGCAAATACGTTCAGTTTGATGCTTGTAACTGAATTTAATTTGATCAATACGAAAACCCATGAAATAAAATCGTCATTTAGTGCTTCAACTGAAGGGCAAGATGTTAGAGTGGGTACTCCTGGCAGTAAGATAATGCCTAGTCGCGGTAAAATCATTTCAGAGGTTTCACGTAATATGGGCTTGGAAGTTGCTCAGCAAATTAACTATCAATTAGGCAATGGAAACGACTACCCTAGTGGAGACGGCGAATACAATCACGCTTTTCCATCTCAGCAACCTGAAAGCGACATTATGCACTTTAATCAATAAAGTCATACTTAAAAAAACGCCCTAGAATCGAAAACTCTAGGGCGTTTTTTTTATATCAAAAAATACAATCTATTTGGGATCTTTTAAATCCGCAGACATATGCCATGGTGAAAATGGAAAGGGTAATTTTTCGGTTGAAAACGTCAGAAATAGTAAAATATGGTACTCGTAAATAGATAAACTACGTCCAAAATTGACGATATTTTCATTCTTTTCACCGCTCAGCAAGACAAACACCAGCTGCATTAAAATCACTGCCCATGCAAGCCAGCGTGCAATTGTCACAACCACCGCAAATAGTAACATTAAAAAAATGCGTTTCCATGTCTGCAAATGAGATAAATGACCGTTGATTTGCTCTTCCATTGCTATTAACCTCTGTTCATAATATCACGTAAATCGAGTGCCGCCGCATTCGCACGCGCAATATGGTTTGCCATCGACAATGAATAGTTAGCAAATAAACCATAACCACTACCATCTAAAACCATCGGACTCATAATGGGTGTTAAACTACTTTCCAATTCTCGAATCATAATATCCACGGTACGCATAGCCCGTTTATCTAGCAAAATATCATGAAAATCGTGCTTAATCGCACGCAAAATATGAAGCAATGCCCAACTAGCGCCACGCGCTTCATAAAAGACGTTATCAATTTCAAGCCAAGGCACTTTCGTTGCTCCTTTGCCGCTTGCTTCTTGAATTTCTAAATCAGTCAAACCTGGTGAAAAATTACTACTTGAACTATTTGAACTCAATCGTGTCGACAAATCGCCTAAACGTTTAATTACAATCTCAGTATATTGCCATAAGTTATCAGCACGTGCATAAAATTGCGCTTTTTTACCCGCATTTGGATTTTGCAAACGCGCCATATATTTATGTAACGCTTCAATCCCTTTTTCGTATTCAGCTTCAGTTGCAGGAAGTGCCCATGAATTTCGTTCATAGTAAAAATACGGCTCAGCAATCGCTAAATCTGGATCTTGTTCAGATTGTGATT
>CAINHP010000053.1 GCA_903848905.1 uncultured Pseudomonadota bacterium | reverse complement strand
CGTGAACCACCCGATCCCATCCCGAACTCGGAAGTGAAACCGCTTAGCGCCAATGATAGTGTGGCACTTTGCCATGCGAAAGTAGGGAATCGCCAAGCTCTTATACCCTAAAGCCCAATTTCTATAGTTGGGCTTTTTTTTCACTATATTTTCGACCTAAATTTGGAGATAACACATGGATTGGCTATTATTAATTGCCGCAGGTTGCATGGAAATTATTTTTGCTTTAAGTTTGAAATATAATGAAGGATTTACCAAGTTATTACCTAGTTTAGTAACAGCTATTACAGGTGGTTCAAGTTTTTATTTATTAATGCTTGCTATCAAAACGTTACCCTTAGGAACTGCTTATGCTGTTTGGACAGGAATGGGTGCGGTAGGCGTTGCAATTATAGGGATTGTTTTGTTTAAAGAGTCGATGGATATATTTCGTTTAATATCAATTGCTTTTGTGATATTTGGAATTGCTGGGTTAAAGTTGACGGATATGTACTAACGTAATTATGCTTCATCTCGTATTTAATTTTTCTGATACATCTATATTTACTCGTTTATACAATCAAAACTCGATCATTGTATTTTTAGATAATTCTGTTTTGCATCTTTTAGAACAATCCATTTTTCAAGATAAATTACTCGGTCTGATTCATTTGGTGCCGTGTTATGTTTTGTATGACGATTTGGTTTTTCGGGGCATATTACAGAATAAATTAATTAAAGGGGTTGTCTGTATAAATAACGCAGAACTGGTTAAGATGACAATTGAGCACACGCCTATTTATTCATGGAATTAAATTCAATTTTAAATCTAACTAAGGATGGTTTTTTAATAAATGGTGACGATTGGTGCGAATCAGTTGCTATTCAGCTAGCTAAAGTTGAATCAATTGAATTAACAGAGGCTCATTGGACTATTTTGTATTTTATGCGTGAATATTATAAAAATTATCAATACTTACCTAATACGCGTATTTTTATAAAAGCTATTTCAAATGAATTTGGAAAAGAAATTGGCAATAGTCTTTACTTGCAAAAATTATTTCCACAATCCCCTTTAAAATATACGTGCAAGATAGCTGGTTTACCGAAGCCTCCAACTTGTCTATAAATCTACTCTAAATCTACTCAGCACGTTTAAAATGATGAATTAATCGTCTATCTTTTTTGTTTGGCTTGTTTTCAGGTCTTACAAATCCTAATAGTTGTCGCTCTTCACGTTTGATGTTAATTTGACTGATTCGCTTGACTAAGCTTCCCTGACTTTCTTCATAAAGCGCAGATACTTCTTTTGCGCTGACGCGTTGTTTAACAATTCCTGTAACGGTGATTTCCCACTCAAACCCTTCTTTATGGATAGCTAAAATAGCTCCAATTTTAATTTCTTTACTTGATTTAACACGTTGTTTGTTAACATGAACTTTTCCACCAGAAACGGCTTGAGCTGCAAGTGAGCGCGTTTTAAAAAAACGCGCTGTCCACAGCCATTTGTCAATGCGAATTGAATCTAGCAATTCGCTCATCGACTTTACCCTTTTAACTCACGTGGCAACGAAAATACAACTTTTTCTTCAATTCCTTGAATCTCAGTTGTTACATCTCCACCCCAAGTTCTGAGTTGTTCAATGACTTCTTGGACTAATACTTCAGGAGCAGAGGCACCCGCTGTCACGCCAATAACACTTGTGTCTGAAAACCAACTGCGTTGCATATCTTTCGCTGTATCAATGAGATAGGCGGTTTTTCCTAGTTGCTCTGCAATTTCCCGCAAACGATTAGAATTCGAACTATTTGGTGAACCCACGACTAAAATAATATCAGCAAATTTGGTTAATTCATTTACCGCATCTTGACGATTTTGGGTTGCGTAGCAGATATCATCCTTCTTTTGTTCTTGTATTGAGGAGAATCTCTTACGTAGTGCATCAACCATAATTTTGGTATCAGTCATTGAAAGGGTCGTTTGCGTTACATACGCTAAGTCATCAGGATGATTGACTACTAGTTTTTCAACATCACTTGGTGTTTCAACCAAATAAATGCCACCCGATTCAGAGCATTTTTCGTATTGTCCCATTGTGCCCTCAACTTCAGGGTGACCAGCATGGCCAATTAAAATAACTTCTCGGTTGGCCTTTGCATGTTTGGCAACTTGAATGTGTACTTTAGTTACAAGCGGGCAAGTGGCATCAAAAACGGTTAAATTACGCTCTTTTGCTTCTTTTTGAACTTGTTTTGAAACGCCATGTGCACTGAAAATAAGCGTTGAACCCGTAGGAACATCGGATAATTCTTCAATGAAAATGGCACCTTTTTCTTTAAGTGCATCAACAACCGTTCTATTATGAACTACTTCATGGCGAACATAGATAGGAGCGCCAAACGATTCTAAGGCGCGCTCTACAATTTCAATAGCGCGATCAACACCAGCACAAAAACCACGGGGATTAGCTAAAACAATCTGCATTTTTCTCTCTTTTGTAATTAAGTATTAAGAATTTTAAAAGTGAATTTTGTTGGATTCTATCACATTCGTCAATGCCTATTGTTTTAGTTGGTTTTATAAACTGTGATAACCGGTTTCTTCATGAAGTGCAATATCAAGTCCTTGGACTTCTTCATCACTTGTGACGCGGAGACCAATGAGGTTATCAATGAGTTTTAAAATAAGGTAACTAAAGGAGCCGCTCCAAATAACAGTAGCTAAAATTGCTATCGCTTGTACGCCTATTTGCTGGCTAATGCTAACCCCTTGCGATAAACCAAGACCACCAAATTCAGTTGCAGCAAATACGGCAGTTAAGAGTGAACCAATAACTCCTCCTACACCATGAACAGGAAAAACGTCTAGTGAGTCATCAATCTTGAATTTACGTTTAATAATCTGCGTCGCATAAAAACACACAACACCAGCGACTAAACCTATAATAAAGCCGCCCAAAGGCCCAACAAAACCTGATGCAGGTGTAATGGTACCTAATCCCGCTACCATGCCCGTTACAATGCCAAGCATACTGGGTTTTCCAAAACGATACCATTCAATAATCATCCAGGTAAGAGAGCCTGTTGCTGCGCCAATATGCGTCACTAAAATAGCCATACCTGCATGCCCATCTGATGTGAGGGCGCTTCCGCCATTAAAGCCAAACCAGCCGACCCAAAGCATGCCCGCTCCGGTGACTACCATTGTCATATTGTGTGGTGGCATGGCAACATGGGGAAATCCTTTTCGTTTCCCTAAAACTAGCGCAGAGACTAATGCGGCAATACCCGCATTGACATGGATCACTATACCCCCTGCAAAATCCATCACACCAAGTTTTGCGAGCCATCCGCCGCCCCAAATCCAATGACATATCGGCAAATAGACAAAAATCAACCACAGTGAGCTAAACCAAAGCATTGAGGAAAATTTCATTCGTTCAGCAAAACCACCAACAATCAACGCAGGGGTGATAATGGCAAACGTCATTTGAAACATAAAATAAACTGTCTCGGGAATATCACCAATTAAATCTGTTGTATTAATATGAGGTAAAAAGGCTTTTGAAGTGCCTCCAATCCAGTCCTGCCAAATGCCCCCGTCTGAGAAAATTAAACTATAACCACCTGCAAGCCATAAAATGGAAACAACGCAAGTAATGGCAAAGCATTGCATTAAGACGGATAGAACGTTTTTACTGCGAACTAATCCACCGTAAAACAACGAAAGCCCTGGAATTGTCATAAACAATACCAAGGCTGTTGAAGTAAGTACCCAAGCCGTATTGGCTTGGTTTAATTCTGTCGCAAATACCATTTTAGGTATAAAAAAAGACGCTGCAAAAAGCAGCGTCATAAAATTTTTATTTAGCCGAATCATTTTAAATTGCTTCCTCACCTGTTTCGCCAGTTCTAATGCGAATCACTTGTTCTAAATTTGAAACAAAAATTTTGCCATCGCCAATTTTGCCAGTATTTGCAGCTTTGACAATGGTTTCAACTGCTTTATCTACCACACTGTCTGCGACGGCGATTTCTAGTTTTACCTTGGGTAAAAAATCGACTACATATTCAGCACCACGATATAACTCAGTATGACCTTTTTGGCGACCGAATCCTTTTACTTCCGTTGCGGTAACACCTGCAACCCCAATTTCAGATAAGGCTTCTCGTACATCGTCCATTTTGAATGGTTTAATAATTGCTGTGATGAGTTTCATAAGTTTTCTCTATTTAAATATTTAAGGGTAAAAACAAGTGTTTTAATTTATTGTTAATCATAGTGAAACACTAAGTTCGGTGCAAGGTGAAAAGGTAAAATTGAAAAGTTAATTTCCACACTTGCACGGATTCCTAGTTGTTACGAATGATAAGCCGTTTCACCGTGTGCTGAAACGTCCAAACCTTGACGTTCATCTTCTTCATTAACTCTTAGGCCAATGAATATATCAACTATCTTGTAAGCAAGGTAAGATACGACAGCTGACCAGATAACGGCAACAACTGCTCCCCATAATTGACTGGTAAATTGAGTTGCAAAACTATACTCACCCACACTATTTGATACATAGTCCCAAACGCCAGTGCCACCAAGAGCAGGATTTGCAACAACCGCAGTACCCAGCGCACCTAAAATACCGCCAATGCCGTGAATTCCAAACGCATCGAGCGAGTCGTCATATTTAAATTTGCTTTTAAGCATCGTCACAGCCCAAAAACAGACGCCTCCTGAGATTAGACCTAGAAAAATTGCACCCATGACACCAGACCAGCCACAAGCAGGCGTAATAACAACTAAACCTGCAATTGCACCTGATGCACCACCTAGCATGCTAGGTTTGCCACGAATCAGCCACTCTGCGGCCATCCAAGAGAGCGTTGCAGCAGCGCCAGCAAGCAATGTATTGAGTAATACCAGTGTGGCTAAACCATTGGCTTCTAAATTAGAGCCTACGTTAAAGCCAAACCAGCCTACCCAAGCAATAGACGCACCGACCATAGTCAACGTCACACTATGAGGCGCTAAGGATTCACGACCAAAACCAATACGTTTTCCAATTAATAAAGCGCCAATTAAGCCTGCAACGCCTGAGTTAATATGAACAACTGAGCCACCCGCAAAATCTAATGCCCCTTTTTGGAATAAGAATCCTGCTGTTGCACCAGCCGCTTCAGCAGCACTCGCATCGGTGTAAGCATCAGGGCCTGCCCAATACCACACCATGTGCGCAAGCGGTAAATAAGAGAAAGTAAACCAAAGGAAAGTAAATGCAAGCACCGCTGAAAACTTAATACGCTCTGCAAATGAGCCAATGATAATGGCTGGTGTAATCGCAGCAAAAGTCAGCTGAAATGCAATATAGGCAAATTCAGGAATATAAACCCCTTTTGTAAAGGTTGCCGCGAGTGAATCAGGTGTGATTCCTTTTAGAAAGACTTTACTAAATCCACCAAAAAACGCATTGCCTTCTGTAAAAGCAATACTATAGCCATAAATGGCCCATAGAATCGCAATCATGCAAAAAATGACAAATACTTGCATCAAAATAGAAAGCATATTTTTAGCGCGAACCATGCCGCCATAAAATAATGCCAATCCAGGGATAATCATCATGATAACTAAAATTGTTGACACCATCACCCACGTTGTATCGCCTTTATTGGCGATAGGCGCGGCAATGTCGTCGGCATAACTAAGCGCAGAGGCACTTAGCAAGGTTAATGCAGTTAGACAGCGCGAAAGTGCTTTCATTTTTCCCCCTTGGAAATTTAGAAATGATTTTAGAAATTAACTGAAAAATCGGTAGAGAATAAGAACTGATCTTGT
>CAINHP010000052.1 GCA_903848905.1 uncultured Pseudomonadota bacterium | reverse complement strand
GAAAATGCTCCATATTTTTTGAATTAATAAAAATTTCATACGGATGACGCTCTTCAAATTCTGTCCCTGCATTGAGCACCATATCGTTGATAGTGATATACATAGCATGCTCGGATTGAGGCGTTTTAATTTTATAAGTGGTTCCAAATAACACGTCAGGACGCTTTAGCGTTTCGTGCATGGACTCTAAATCTTGCTTTTCTGCATCCGCTTCAAGCTGCATTTGCGCTTCGTATTGCGCTTGCTGCTCTTCTTTATTGACCACTTTATAGCCAACAATTTTTTGAGTAATCTTGTGTGACATGGCTTTTCCCCTTTTCAATTATTTTTGATAATTTTGTAGCGCTGCTAACTGTTTAGCCAATAAAACATCAATGCCGCTACTGGCGAGTTCAAGCATTAAATCCAATTCTTCGCGACGAAACGCATGCCCTTCAGCTGTTCCTTGAATTTCAATAAATGCGCCAGCATCGTTCATCACCACATTCATATCCGTTTCCGCGCTACTGTCTTCAAGATAATCTAAGTCCAGCACGGGAACACCATTGCAAATTCCCACCGAAACAGCGGCAATTTGACCATGTATCGGATTAAATTTAATTTGTTTACGCGCCAAAAGTGTTTGCACCGCAAGCATCAGCGCCACATAACCGCCTGTAATCGCCGCTGTACGCGTACCACCGTCTGCTTGAAGGACATCACAGTCAATGGTTATGGTTTGCTCACCTAAGGCTTTTAAATCCATTACAGCGCGAAGTGAGCGCCCAATCAGACGCTGAATTTCAAGAGTGCGTCCACTTTGTTTGCCTTGACTGGCCTCGCGTCCCATTCGCGTATGGGTTGAGCGTGGCAACATGCCGTATTCTGCCGTGACCCAGCCTTCGCCTTTTCCTTTTAAAAAACGCGGTACACTTTTATCTACACTCGCATTACACAACACTTTAGTCTCACCGAATTCGATTAAAACAGAACCTTCGGCATGCTTGGTATAACCGCAAGTGAATTTTATTTCTCGTAATTGTGCAACATCGCGCCCGCTGGGTCTCATAAAAATTTATTCCTAAAGTAAAGTTACCGTACAGTATAACGCATAAAGCCTAAAGCCCCCAACGCGACGCAACGCTAATAGTGCAGAAGATACAGTTAAAGAGTGCACGGTCTCCCTTCTGCAAGGTAGAATGAGCGTATTATTCATCAACATGAGAAAGAGATACCATGATTAAGAGTATGACTGCTTTTGCGAGTAGCGAAGCTGAAATTGGTGATTTAATTATTAATTGCGAATTGCGCACCGTTAATCATCGCTATTGTGACGTGAGTGTCAAAATTCCAGAAAGACTCCGTTTTATCGAAAGTGATGCACGAACCTTAATAAGCGCAAAACTCAATCGCGGCAAAATTGAATGTGGACTTAGCTACCGAAAACAAAATCGCGAAGGCCAAGGCTTCAATGTCAATTTAGAAGCGGTTGCTGCATTACTGAAAATCACACAACAAATCGAACATTTGATGCCAGCACCAGCGCGTTTTTCTGCGCTTGATATTTTGGCACTTCCAGCCATTCAACAAGAAGCG
>CAINHP010000051.1 GCA_903848905.1 uncultured Pseudomonadota bacterium | reverse complement strand
TTCTGTAGCCGCCAGCGAATGAATTAACGCTGTCCCCACCAGCCATGGCATAAACGAGGCATTTTCAACGGGATCCCAAAACCACCAACCGCCCCAACCCAACTCGTAATACGCCCACCAACTTCCTAAAACAATCCCACAAGTTAAAAATAACCATGCGACCGTTGTCCAAGGCCGAGTCCATCGCACCCACGCGGCATCGAGTTTTCCATTGATGAGCGCGGCAATCGCAAACGCAAACGCCACCGAAAAACCCACATAACCCATATACAGCATCGGCGGGTGTATTGCCATTCCGGGATCTTGTAGTAGTGGATTTAAATCACGCCCTTCCAATGGCGCTGGAAATAAACGCTCAAACGGATTTGACGTAAAAATAATAAAGAGTAAAAACCCAACTGCCACAGCGCCCATAATACTGAGTACACGTGCGACAAGTTCAGTAGGTAAACTTTTACTAAACATGGCCACTGCCGCAGTCCAGAGCGATAAAATTAACGCCCAAAGCAGAAGTGATCCTTCATGTGAACCCCAAACGCCAGCAATTAAATAGACGGTTGGCAAATGCGTATTGGAATTTGAGGCAACATAAAGCACTGAAAAATCATGCTGAAGAAAACAGGTGGTTAAAATTCCATAGGCCACTATCATGAAAAATAATTGCCCAAACGCGGCTGGACGCGCAAGCGAAATCCATCCGGCAATCCCTTTCTGCACGCCCATTAACGGTACAACAAACAGCGTAATCGAAAGACACGCAGCGAGAATTAAAGCGAATTGTCCTAATTCGGGTAACATCATGGTTTTGGCTCCGTTGGCACTTTTTTCATACTGCCAGCCACTTCTGGCGGCATATAATTTTCATCATGTTTTGCTAACACTTCTTGCGCAATAAATACACCGTTTGCGTCTAATTTGCCATTCGCCACAATTCCCTGCCCTTCACGAAATAAATCTGGCAAAATGCCTGTATATTGCACGGTGACTTCTTTGGCCATATCCGTTAGCACGAATTGCACGGTTAAACCCGAAGGTTGACGAACAACACTCCCCTTCACCACCATGCCGCCTAAACGAAATAAATGATCTTTGGGTGCTTTACCTTCCACAACATCTGTTGCCGAGAAAAAATACATCAAATTATCATTGAAGGCACGAAGTCCAAAAAAGGTGGCAATGGAAATGCCCGTAATCATCAATAATATGAGCGCCAAACGTTTTTTCTTTACAATTCTCATGACGTTTTCTCGCGCTTACGTTTTAAGATTAAGCTGCGTAAAATCTGCTTATTGGTGAGCAGCGGTTTAATAATTCCCAGTAGCATTAATACAAACGTTAGTCCATAAGCCGTCCATACATAAAACGAATAGCCGCCCATAGCAAAAAACTCACTCATTTCACATCCTCCAATAATTCATCAATCCATTTTGCATTCTGTTCGCGTTCAAGTAACTCATTGCGAGAGCGCAAAAGCAACGCGATAAAATAATATACCTTGAACGCACCCGCCATAAACAACAAAGGAATTAGCATATCAATATGAATAGACGGCTTGTCGAGTTTTGTCACTGTTGCACCTTGATGCAGGGTATTCCACCATTCTACCGAATAGTGAATAATGGGAATATTGACCACGCCCACCAGCGCTAAAATCGCCACCGCGCGAGACGCTGTGCGTTTATCTTCAATGCCACTGTAAAGACCGATGACGCCCAAATATAAAAATAATAAAAGCAACTCTGACGTGAGTCGTGCATCCCACACCCACCATGTTCCCCACATGGGTTTC
>CAINHP010000050.1 GCA_903848905.1 uncultured Pseudomonadota bacterium | reverse complement strand
TTCAATGACTTTGCCAGAAAAACGTGCAATTGCCTCACTTGCGAGCATTTATGCGTTGCGGATGCTTGGGCTATTTATGATTTTGCCTGTCTTGTCGTTATTTACTCAGCAATTAGAAGGGGCAACGCCCGCGTTAATTGGGCTTGCAATGAGTATTTACGGCTTGCCGCAAGTGCTTTTGCAAATCCCCTTTGGCTTGCTGTCTGACAAATTCGGTCGAAAAAAATTGATCATTATTGGTCTGCTTTTATTTTTCGCAGGAAGTGTTGTCGCTGCTATGTCACATGATATTTATGGCGTATTAATTGGTCGTGCATTGCAAGGCGCGGGCGCGATTTCAGCTGTTGTCATGGCATTAGTGGCAGATTTAACGCAAGAAGTCCACCGCACAAAAGCCATGGCAACCATTGGCGTAAGTATTGGATTTTCGTTTGGTGTGGGCATTGTGGCAGGGCCGATTATTGCTGCGAGTTTTGGTGGTGTACACGGTGTATTTTGGACAACAGCCGTTTTAACCTTGCTTGCTATTTTGGTGATTATTTTTGTGGTGCCTAATCCTCAAAAAACCAAACTGCATCGTGATGCAGAATTTGTGCCTTCACAAATGTCGAGCGCACTCAAAAACCCCGAATTGCTCCGCTTAGATTATGGAATTTTTACACTACATTTAATTTTAATGGCGATTTTCGTCGTCGTTCCCAAATTAATGCGTGACGCTGGACTTGAAGCGGGAAGTGAATGGCAAGTCTATTTACCGGTCTTTGTTATTTCGATGGGTTTAATTGTGCCTTTTATCATTTTGGCAGAGAAAAAACGCAAAATGAAGAAAGTATTCATTGGCGCGATAGCGACTTTAATTGTTGCAACTGCTGGTTTTGCTTTGTTTCATGAAAACTTAGTCGCCTTAATTTTATTGCTTGGTGTTTTCTTCTGCGGATTTAATTTACTTGAAGCCACCCTACCCTCGCTCGTGTCTAAAACCGCACCTGGTGATTTAAAAGGAACGGCAATGGGCGCGTACTCAAGTTCACAGTTTATGGGACTCTTCATGGGCGGAATCGTTGGTGGTTGGTTTAATGGGCAATTTGGTGTTACTGCTGTCTTTATAATTTGCGGCATTTTGGCGTCAAGTTGGTTATTATTATCACTGAAAATGCAGGAACCTCGTTATGTCGCCAACTTGTTGATTTCTATTGAAACCATGAGTTTAAGTGATGCACAAGATTTTTCTGATAAAATCTTAGGTGTAACAGGCGTTGAAGAAGTTGTTTTACGCCATGAAGATGCTGTTTTATATTTAAAAGTCGATAATCAAAAGCTCGATCAAGAGCAATTACAAACGTTAATGAATACGCATATTCATGAATACGAACCTGCTATTTAAAAGGCGTTTTTATTAAGCGTTTGTAGACGTGTTTTACAGAGTTGCAGTCGATTTAGACTGCAATTTTTTTTTACTATAAAAATAATAAAGTGAGAGTGCTTTGAACGTTGAAAGATACCACGCAGTTGACAGAAAACAACTTGCAAAAGACATTGATGATTTACAAAAAGAGCTATTAAATAAAACTGATATCTCTGATTTTCATCATCTACTTAAAATTGAACGCTGGGGTAGAATTTGTACTGGTTTAGGTTATGCGACCGCTTGGATTATTCCCAACCCTGTTTCAGCTTATTTAATTAGCCAAGGTAACTTTACCCGCTGGACAACCGTTGCGCATCACGTATTGCATCGCGGTTATGACAGAATTGAAGGCATTCCAGCGCACTACACCAGTAAAGGTTTTGCAAAAGGCTGGAGACGTTACCTCGATTGGCTAGATTGGATGTATCCTGAGGCATGGGATGCAGAGCACAATGACGTGCATCATTATCATCTAGGGGAAGAAGTGGATCCCGATCAAGTTGAATTCAATATGGAAGGTTTGCGTAATTCACCCATTCCAACATGGGGACGATATGCGCTTTTAGCGGTTATGGCATCAACTTGGAAAATTATTTATTATGCCTCATCAACGCTAACCGAATACCGTGCTATTCAAGATAAGCAAACGGGCGTCACACGCGGTCAAGTTTCGCGCCTTGATATGTGGAACCCGCTTAAACCGGCCGGAAAAGATCTGTGGGTAAATTGCATGCTGCCCTACAGTATTGTGAATTTCGTTGTCATTCCTTTGCTATTTATTCCTTTTGGCGTCGTTGCTGCAACCAACGTGTTGATTAACGTTTTAATGGCTGAAGTCATTACCAATCTGCATTCTTTCCTCGTGATTGGTCCTAATCACACAGGCGAAGACGTCATGATGTTTGAAGAAAAAGCGAAAGGGAAAGGCGAATTTTATTTACGTCAAATTGTCGGTTCGGTTAATTATCCAAACGGCACCAATACCTTAGACTTTTTACATGGCTGGCTCAATTATCAAATTGAACACCATTTGTGGCCAGAAATGACGGCAAGTCAATATCAAAAAGCACAGCCGCTGGTGAAAGCCCTTTGTGAAAAACACAATATTCCCTATATACAAGAATCGGTATTTACCCGTTTACGAAAAACGCTTGATATCATGGTAGGCAAAACATCCATGCTTCGCCCGAACCCAAGCTTTAGCGTTAATTAAAAAACAACAACACATAAAAAAAGCCGCGTTAATGTTCAAATTAACGCGGCTTTTTTTATGCTTAACTTTTCCACCCAAGCTAAATAAAAAAAGCCTCGCTGACGGATCAAAGATCAGCGAGGCTTAGAAGCTTAGGTAAGCTATTTACTCATTTTTACCAATCTAACTGAATACGTGTTTCAATCATATCTAAGTCAGCATTGTTGAAAGCTTGAGATTGAGCAGTTAAACCTGATGACTTAGCACCAGTAGCTAAACCATTAGTGGTAATATTTGTAAGGTGTGTATCGATATCGAGCGCATGTACATAATTAGTCATCACACGAACATGTGGATTTGGATACCAGTTAATACCAAATTTTGCTGTAGAAACACGACCACCATTGATGATACCGTCATTTAAGTTCATATAATCATAACCACCAGCAACTTCCCATGCACCTAAACCGCCTTTAAGGTCAAAGTTACGTGTTGGTTTAATACGATCCCATGCACCCGTTGAAGCTTTATAATTACGTGATTCACCAGTTAAGAAATAAGTCGCATAACCATAATAGCCATCTAATGACTCATCTTTATCGTAGCCTTTACCAGATACATCTGTACGAATATATTCACCTTGTGCAGAGAACGGTCCATATACTAAAGCTGACTCAGCACCAAATCTTGTTAAATATTCAGCCTCACGGAAATTTAATGCTCCTTTTTTGTTACCTGTCAAATTTCCTGTGCTGAACAAACCTGATCTATCAACGTTACTACCAATACCATTAACAAACATAACACCACCGTTAGTATAAGTTCCATCGGCAGTTAAATTATTGTTTAAATTAATATATGATCCTGATGCACCAATGTGTAAAAATTTGGTTTTACTTTCCATCCAAGGCATGCCTGTTAAACGTCCATTAGCTTCCCAACTGGTTGAACCAGTTCCGTTGCTTCGGCTTGCACCACCATTTACACCTGAGGCACTTCCAGTCGATTGTGTTTCAAATTTATTATTTGAACCATAAGCGTTATTGTAACCACCGATCCCTTCTGTTTGGAAAGAAGTTCCCGCCTGCCAGCGTTCTTCAACCCAATTCGCACCAATACCTACTTTATAAGTGTTTAAGTTATCAACGAATGTGTTAACAGCCATATTACGTTCAATGAAAGTGGTGTAACGGTTACTTGTTGCTTCTTCCATACTGAACGGTTCTTTAAAGGCGCCGAACTTAACTGAAAACGGTTTAGAAAAATTTTGTCTAACATAAGCATCAGTAATACCACCCGCATTCATACCATTACCGCGAGTGAAATCGTACTCAAATTTATAATCGGTATTTTTAAAGAATGTACCTTCAACACCAATACGCGCTCGACGAAGTGTAGTACCGTCATCTAAAGTTGCTGGCAAACCAGTTTTAGATTGAAAGCCACCACCATCTTGTCCAAGTGCTGAAAATGAAGATGGTAAACTTTGATTTACGTTGCTTTGCGAATCCACTTGCAAACGACCATTGATAGCCATTTTGAAGTTACCATCACGGCTTTTGAATTCGATGCCACCGTCTTTTTTGATTTCGACCATGCCTTCTTCTTCAGCTGCTTTCGCGTGTTCTTCTAAGGCTTTAATTTCGTTGC
>CAINHP010000049.1 GCA_903848905.1 uncultured Pseudomonadota bacterium | reverse complement strand
AGTAATTTAATATTGGACGTATTTACCTGTTGGCTAATGTCTGAGCAAGTTAACTTCCATGGTAAGTTGGTAGTTTCACAATCACCGTTAATAATAGGTCCTGCCACACCAATACAGACGGCATCTATTTTTATGTCTGGAATAAAGGTTAAAAAGTCCGCCAATAAGGAATGAAATGTCGCGTAATCCGCGCTTTCAAAGCGCTTTTTAAGCATGCAATGCTCATCATCAAAAATGGCTAAGAGTGTTTTTGTCCCGCCGATATCACCCGCTAAAATCATCATTTTCTCACTATTAAGTTTGGTTAAACGGTGGCGTTATTAGGTGACTCACGCATGATTGTTGAGAAGATAAATCAATGCGTCGAGTACCCCATTCGCCACTTTATGAGGAGGAAGTTGGTAGAAAGACTGCCATGCAACGGAGACATATTCGTCGTAATCTTCTTCGCAGTCAGGATAGCATTGCAGCCACGAAAGCCTTACGGCATGACCAATTAAAATATCCACCACCAACGTATCATCAATAATCAGCTGAGGATTACTTTGCATAATAATGGCCAATGCGCTCAACGCTTCCACGCAAAGTTGACGATACACAGGGGCATGAATTTTATTTAATATATGGTTAATATGCAGTTTAAAACTTTGTTCCCCTGATGTCATTTGACCTAGCAGATTTTCGCTATCAATACGCCGACTCCGGTTGTATTTCTCGCCTACCATTAACCCTTTGCAATGATGCAACAAACGCCAAACACCTGCAAGAAATAAATCACTTTCTCGTCCGATACTGCCTTGATGTTCGCGCCAATCATACCAATCGGCGAAATTGACCAAATGTGGATTCATGCTCGGATGAAAACGTGCCGAGGCCAAATCACGTTTAGAGCCATCATAGGACATGTATTCTAATTGGACGCGTTGATTTTCATTATGGTCATAATCCCTCAGTACCTCCTCAATTCGCTGCGCCAGCTGATGGGGTGCTAAAGCCAAAATGTCGCTGAAAGCTTGATCCCACGAGCTGCTAATTTTGCGTTTTTCTTGTGCAATCATAAGCTGCAAAATATGGCCAACTCGAATAGTGTGCATATCCTTAAATAAAAGGGGATTCGCTTTAATTAACATACCCAGATGAATGATTAATTCCTGTATCAATATTTGCTGGCAACCATCGTTTTCGTTAAACTCTTTAATCAAATCAAGAAGCTGAAGAGAATCGATGGGGCGTTTGAGAGTGGCTTGTTCACTATATGAGCGACCGACAGTTAAATGATGTTGGCGAACTAAAATATCCGTGGCTGATTGCTCGAGGTTAATATCGTATTTACCTAAAACACTGGCACATCGACGCACAATTGCCCATAAATGTTGATCGCCTGCTCGCGCGTAAACTTCCTCGAATAAATAACGCACTCGACAAGGTACATCATGTAATTCACTCAGTCCCAAGTCAAAATTCAAATCATGACGCTGTGAAATAATAATGAGCACTTCTAATTGTGCATACAAATTGTCACTACGCGTTAAGTCATTAATTAAGTCAATGTCTGCTTTATGTTCCCATTGGCTGAGTTCGATTGCGCTAATGGGTTGCGCAGGCGTTACTGGACTGGGCATGACAGTGGAAAAAAGACGCTCAGGAGTTTCCCAGCATACGGGCGAAAATTGGAAATCGTGCAAATAGCCAATTTTTTCATAACTTGTCGTATTTAAAAATGAAGTAATGACATCTAGGTCAATATTGACAACCTCTAACTTGTTTTGTTGTAACTGCTTTAGAAAATTAATGAGTAAATGCCCCTCTTTTTCTGTCAACATATTATCTTTAATGTTGATAATTAATAAAGGTGGCGCGAGTTTGTCCCAATGCTGCGAAATATATTGCAGTTCGATGCGAAGTCGCTCAATGAGTAGTTTATTATCCATTGTGAGATAAAAACTTTTTTGATCCATACATTGTGGCAGAAATAGTAACGGCTCGCCTGCGAGAATATAGAGTTTTGACGTAGATAGCGCTCGTAGTTGACGCTGTGGTCGGCCCGTTAATCCCAGTCGGTCATTACGTCCAACGTGGATATAAGCCGCTGATAATTCACTTGCATCACGCACTTGAACCGGTGCGATATCCGAGCGGGTTTGACTGGGAATCGCCCATTTTTGTAGTGCGTTGCAAATTTCTTCATCTTCAGCGAGTAGCGCCACTTTGACGGTCGGTCTATCTATTTTATTCGCTATTCGATAGCGTCCAAGCGGATCAATATCGTCTACCTCAATAAAACCATCTTGCAAAAGACAGCTTAAAATAAAAAGACTTTGTGCCCAAACGAGCGGAATATTTTCATTGGGAACACGCGGTTGACTTTTAGGGTTTGCTTTTTCAGCATCGATGTTTTCGAGCGGGACACGATAAAGTTCAGGTAAAAGTCGTTGCCCTAAAACATCCACGCTTAAGGCGTCGAGTTTTTTTCGATATTCCTCTGCAGATTTTTTATCGCCTGCACATAAACTGTTAAGTAAGTTATAGCAAAAAAACAGTGGCCATTCGCATTCAATATCCGTAAATTCTTTTAATTCATGAGCTTCATAATGCAGACGATGTGAATCCTCGAGTACCGTTTGATGACCATCACGCAGAAAACGTTTGCAACCGTAATTACCTTGCAGTTTTTCGATAATTTGCGCTTGAGTTTGTTGTCGCAGTGTTTCATTGTCAACAGCAAACGCGGGAAAACCGATAATGCTTAAAACAGCGGCATCGACTTCTTTAGAAATGGATTCACGAGGCAGTAGTGATTCAAGTGCAATACGTGTCCGCGCGATATCATCGCTTACCACATGAATAATAGAACTTTGCCCACCATCTTTACCAAACAAATTAAAATTGTTCATTGCCTCCAATGCGGCCTTTGCCATGCCAATAGAACTGGCATTTAATTCGGCAACACCGTGATTGAGTTTATTGCCACGCTCCCAAATACCATAATCGGGCGTACGATAGGTGCGACTAATGTAGTGGACTAAATTTTGAACAAAATTGACTTCATCCAGACTAAACACAATACGCAGACCCGAGGCGGTCATTTGCGCTAACATCAATAAAAAGAGTGAGGTTGCATCAAGTTGAAGATGCCCCCACTGTGTATCCCCAACGATAATATTGCCTGATTTGGTATCGTATTTTGCGTGAAGTGCATCGAGTGGATTTTGCGTATGTTTGAACGCTTCCACTTTAGGGAGTTGGCGCATCATCGCGGTGAGGAGTCCGCGCATCAATTTGACAACACTTTGTTCTAATTGATAAGCTCTGTCCGCTTTTTTGGCTTGGCGACGATAAGCCAAGGCAAGTCCCCATGCGGCGAGAATACTGTAAACATTATCACGCACCCATGCGTCTGTGTAATCGCCGTGAATATTAATTGCGGTACTGGCAGGCAAGAGTCCGCTCACACAATCTTGACGATTGAGAATAATATTTTTGACTTGGCGATAATACGCATCAAGCTGATTTTCTACGTCATGATTCCAAGTGGTATCGGGTAGATCATTTTTAAAAAATGGGGTAGTCAACCTGTACTCCTAAAATTTAATGTCTACAACAGTTAGTGAATACCATCGCAACTCTTATGCCAGCACCTTTTTTAAAAAATACAATAATTAACTTATTGAATAAAATAGTTATTTTCTGATTTAGTTGTGACGGCGTTAACAAGGCAACGCTAGATAAATGCGTTTATGCACCAAAAAAACAGGGGTTGCGTGTTTGAATGCACTGTTTTGGACATTGAAAAATGATGTTTAGGGGTGAATTTTTGTTTTGTTTTTCATGTTTTTACTTTTGACAGTGATATATTATTTAATAAATTCAATCGCTATTACAGCAAGACTTTAAACAATGAAAAGGAAGGCATTTTGTTAACCGTACTCAATATTACCAGTTCAATTTTTATTATTATTGCCATTGGCTTTGCTACAGTAAGACGCGGGATGCTTGGGCCTAAAGATACACGTGCACTGGGTGTTTTTGTTATTGACTATGCACTACCCGCCTTGCTATTTAAAGCGCTTTCACAGCGACCTTTAGGGGAATTGCTGAATGTGGATTTGCTTTTAGCTTACACATTCGGCTCACTTTTAATGTTGGCATTCGGTATTTTTGTTGGCTACATAATTCAGCGTAAAGGGCTTCAAGTGGCAACCATTTTGGCCATGGGAATGACGATGTCAAATAGTGCCTTTATGGGATTTCCCATTGCACAACAAATGATGGGGAGTGCGGCGAGTGCGAGTTTAGCGGTGTATGTCAGTGTTGAAAATTTAATTATGCTGCCTTTGATTTTTACTCTTGCTGAGCTGGGTAGAAAAACAAAAGCGCATTGGTTTTTAATTATGCGCGGCATTGTTCATCGTTTGATCACTAATCCGTTGATTATTTCAATTTCCATGGGGGTTGTGTTTTCGGTATTTGATTGGCATTT
>CAINHP010000048.1 GCA_903848905.1 uncultured Pseudomonadota bacterium | reverse complement strand
TGATCCGTTACACTACTCAAAAAATCAATGCTACCCTATTATTCATCATAGATATCATCGTCGATTTCAACATCATCGTCATCTCCGTATTCATCTTCGTCATATTCGTCACGATACGTTCCCCCCATAAAGTCCCGCTGACTTTGGGTGAGTTTTTTATCTTGTTCATCATCTTCAAGGGAATCGTCTGACGCACTTCCATCAACCACATTTTCAACAAAAACAACCTCAATGGCATTTTTGATGATTTCTTCACTGATGTGTTCTAAGTTTTCTGATATATGGTCGTAGATAAAATTGACACAATCATCAACGTACCAGCCCTCATTTTCAAAATTGCTTGCTGCTATGGTGAATGCCGTATCGAAATCTTCAATTGTTTTGGCAAGCTCATCACCACTGACAAAATTATTTAACCAAGTTTTTGTATCACTCATATTTCTATCTCATAGTGTATTCATATCAATCACAAAACGGTATTTTACATCACTTTTTACTATTCGCTCATAAGCGCTATTAATGTAATCCATTGGCACTATTTCAATATCGGACACAATATTATGCTCAGCGCAGAAATCAAGCATTTCTTGCGTTTGCGCAATCCCACCAATCAATGAACCCGCTAATTGCCGACGTTTAAAAATGAGATTAAACACCTCAGGTGATGGGTGTGGCTCTTCTGGTGCACCGACTAGAACTAAAGAGCCATCTCGTTTTAGAAGTTGCAAATAGGCATTTAAATCATGAGGTACGGATACAGTGTTAATAATTAAATCTAACTGATTGTGATAGTTCTGCATTTGATTAACGTCTGTGGAAACACATACCTCGTGCGCACCTAACTTTTTGCCATCTTCGATTTTACTTAAGGAAGTTGTGAATAATACAACATGACAACCCATTGCTCTCGCGAGTTTTACACCCATGTGCCCCAGACCTCCGAGCCCTACGATGCCTACTTTTTTATTGAGACCTGCTTTCCAATGCACAAGTGGTGAATACAAGGTAATCCCAGCACAAAGTAATGGCGCGACACTGGCAAGTTGGGCTTCGCTGTGTTTAATATGTAAAACAAAACTTTCTTTAACAACAATCTGTTGAGAATACCCACCGTAAGTGTTTTCACCACCGAATACAGGACCATTATAAGTACCCGTAAATCCACTTTCACAGTATTGCTCTTCGCCTTCAGCGCATGAAGGACACGTTCCACAACTATCGACCATACAGCCAACACCCACTAAATCGCCAACGTTAAAACGATGTACGTTGTCACCAACTGCTGTCACCCGTCCGACAATTTCATGACCGGGCACACACGGATACTGCGTAGTTTTCCATTCATTTCGCGCTGTATGCAAATCGGAGTGACACACACCGCAGTAGAGAATTTCAATTTGTACATCACCTGAATGAGGGGTTCTGCGTTCAATTTCCATGTTGGTTAACACACTGTTTTTATCTACCGCACCATAAGCCTTTGTTTTTATCATAATTGGTTCTCCTGATTTTTTATTATGCTATCATTTTAATGGATTGAAAATATACTCAGCTAATGAGCCACATTGAAAATACGGCTATAGTCCCACAATAATCGTTCGTTTGCCATTGTCGATTTTGTGCCTGGATTGAATCAACTGAAGCTCATTTAATCTCCTTACATCATCATACACTCGGCGACAGCTTTGCAAATGGCCTTTTGGCGTCGAAAACCCGCTCCCTCGCTACGCCATCATTCTGATCATGGAAGTCAGTATGCGAGTTTGAAATATCGTCAGATGTTGAATATGATGAAAATGGAGCAAAATATGAGTCATCGGGGAAATTGTTGGGATAATGCGCCAACAGAGCGTTTTTTGCTTTTTATCAAAACAGGTCTATCTAAGTGTCCAGTTTTACTTGACCATTACACTCAAAAATAATTTACCTGCTTAACACATGATCGACGTTGGCTATCTGCAAAACACTAAAAAGCCCTCACTGCTTTGCAACAATGAGAGCTTTTATTTCAAACACACTCAAAAAAACTATAAAACACTCGTAAATACTTTCTATAAATTAATCAATTAGCTCAATACGTCAAATGATTTATTCAATAATATTTGTAATAAATTTTAGTGAATTGACATAACTTATTTAACTTTCAACAATCATCAGCGCTTTTCTCGTTTCGCCTTTGCCTATTGTTAATAAATCCCATACTAACAAAATAAATCCTGCAAAGGTAATCCCTCCAAAAAACAAGCGCCAAATCATCGCACTTTGAAATGAGGGGTGATTTTGAGCAGTAAAATAACCGGCCCATGTTGACCCTTCTATAGCTCGCTCGATAAAGGATTGTTCGTAACCGGCTATCAATAACGCAATGGTCATACCGAGAACACCCCCATTAAGTAAACCTAAAGCCCATTTCCAACGCCAAGCATTCTGACTGCCACCGCCCATCCAGACATCACCACGCCAATGTTGGATGGCCAGATAAAAGAAGGCAATATTAATCGTCGCGTATGCGCCAAAAAAAGCTAAATGACCATGTGAGGCTGACCATTGTGTACCATGGGTAAACATATTGATTTGTGGCAGCGTGTGCATAAAACCCCAAACGCCTGCACCAAAAAAATTACCAAAAGCTTGAGCAATAATCCAGGCTAATGCAGGATGGTTGCCGTTCTTAAAAGCGTGAGTACCTGAATCATAAACTGCATGCACCACCATAGCCACCAAGGGAATGGGTTCAAGCGCAGAGAAAAAGCCACCGATGGTCAGCCAGTATTCTGGCGTACCGATCCAAAAATAATGATGTCCCAATCCTAAAATACCCGAACCGAACATCAAAGCAACTTCAATATACAGCCAAGTTTGGATAATTTTACGTCTGACACCCAGTAACTTCATCAGAGACCACGCCATAATAACGCCTACCAGCACTTCCCACGTTGCTTCAACCCATAAATGAATCACCCACCACCACCAGTATTGCTCATGGGTGATGTTTGTCATATAAAACATACCAGCAACATATAAACCAGCTAATGCAACTAAATCTAGAGTTAATACGCCAGCAATACCTGACCATTTGCCTTTACTGAAAGTAGCAACTACGTTATAGAAAAATATTAGCATAACCACCACAATACCAATATCAGCCCAACGTGGTGCTTCAATATATTCGCGACCTTCATTAATAAACCAAAGACTGGAATCCTTACCAGGACCAATCTGAACTAACAGATAAACAAGTACCACTACGGTGACAGCACTCGTCAGTAACCAAAACGCAATATTGCCTAATTTCAAACCAACAATTTCAGTACCACTTTCATCTTCAAGAAACCAGTAAACACAGCCTATAAATCCATATAACATCCATATAATCATGGCATTAATATGTATCATGCGGTTAACACTGAAATCCAAAATTTCATACAAAAAGCTTGGATAAATAAATTGAGTAGCGGCCAACATCCCAAATAGAATTTGCGCGAAAAACAGAATAACGGCAACCGTAAAGTATTTAACAGCTAATTGCTGACCATCGCTTAAATTATTACCGTCTAATTGCACCCAAGCTTTGAAAGTATTTCGATAGATGCGCGACTTCTCACATAAGGTATTCGTATTTTCTATGACTTTATTTGATCCACTTGTATTCATGCTCATTCCTCTGCATTAATGGTTTTAAAGTTATAAGGGAAACCATTAGTATCAATACTCGACATCCATTTTAGAAAGGCAGTAATCCCTTTAGCTTCCTGTTCTGTAATCTTTAAGTTGGGCATTTTTCGATTGCTACCAAAGGTGCGAGCGTTATTTTCAGGATCCATTAAAAATTTAACCATCATGTCTTCACGCAATTCTTTGGAAATCCAGCCTTTATCCAACCAAGCCTTAGTTAAGTCAGGTGCATAATAAGCACCGTTACCTAATAGCGTATGACAGTTCATACAGTTTTTTGCTTGCGTCGTTTTTTTGCCTAAATCAACCAAGTGCCATGCTTCTTCATCAGTGAATTCTTTACCGAATAAAAACTCATTTTCGCCAATGATCGGCATGAATTTATGTGATACATTGTTATATTGATAATCAATTTTTTTATTAATCACACTGTAAGCTGGAACTCGTTGACTGCCTGCGCTGGTTTTACTTAATGAATCCATAGTCAATACCACTAAAATCAAAAACGATCCCGCAGTAACCCAAATTGCCATTTTTTTCCAGAATGATTCCGAAGCCCATAAGGGTATTTCATTCATCGTTTTTCCTCTGTTTTTGGAGTTAAATCATCAGCATTTGTTTTAACACACAGATGCCATATGCCTATTGGTGCAAAAAAATAACCAATCACCATCACCAAGGAAATGATTAGCCAATAGCCTTGAAAATGTGCCGCCCGTGTTAATTCAGCTACTGACAATATCAGCGCAAAATATGAAATATAAGTAACAACTTTTATACTAGTTGCAGAATTCACCTTAGACCATGCAAACAATAATGCGTAACTTGCACCTGCTAGTATGATTAAGGCGGATGAAAAAAATGTAATAAAGAAATCTTCTAAAGCAACAGGTTCAATCATGAGTCGTTAATTTGAATTTCCGTTGTTGTAAATACGCAGTGCCAGTAACTTGCTGCGAGTAAAGTTTTGGTTGTTTTTTATAGTCAATAATCAGATTCACTATTCACTCATTCCTTACTTCTAAGAGTGATAATGATTAAGAAAAACTTCACTTAGGATACAGTCAAAAATAACATCCCGATATGAATAGGAGAAATGAGATAATAAGACCCTAACTATTTCTCAGGGCAAAATATCAAATGATCCGTTATGAAAAGCACATTGAAGTAAAAATGCAAC
>CAINHP010000047.1 GCA_903848905.1 uncultured Pseudomonadota bacterium | reverse complement strand
CTGCCTGCCTGCCTGCCTGCCTGCCTGTCTGTCTGTCTGTCTGTCTGTCTGTCTGTCTGTCTGTCTGTCTAGATGTTTGGTTTTTTTTATTAGTTGTTGCTATATAGTTTTGAAACACAAATACTAGTAGTCGTTTTTTTTAATAAATTCCGTTTAATGTTAAATCGATTTTACGAACTTTGTCGATTTTTTTATTTTTCTTTGTCTTAGTTGCTTTAGATCGCAAGGTAATAAATATGGTAAATATTGAGAAAGAATACGAATACGTAATGGCAGAGCAAGACATTATCGTCACAAAAACGGATTTAAAAGGTGTAATAACGTTCGTTAATGATGAATTTTTACGTGTTTCGAAATATACGCGTGAAAAAGTGATTGGAAAGAAGCATGATATTTTTAGGCATCCAGATATGCCTAAAGAAGTATTTGACAATTTATGGCAAACTATTCTTGATGAATGCACTTGGACAGGTATAGTCAAAAATACTACAAAAGATGGCGGTTTTTATTGGGTGCAGGCGGATGTTACGTCACTTTATGAAGATAACAAGTTAGTGGGTTTTATGTCTGTAAGACGTAAACCTGCTGTTGAAGATGTAAAAAAAGCTGAAATAGCTTATGCGCAAATGCATGCAGGTTGTTTTAAAGGTTATTTAAGTTACGGGCAAATAGCAAAAAGAGTTTGTTTTCAATCAATACGTTATAAATTTAATAATTTACAAATTGCAAACAAGTTAGGGCTGTTAATTATTTTAAGTGGAGCTGTAATTTTATTTTTAACTGCTTCAACTCACATAAATTTAGATGAACTTAACGAAAATCACCTAAATGTCATCACTCAAATTCAACGTTACTCAAACCAAGTTCAAGAAGTTCATTCTAATCAATTAAAAGCGCTTGAGAATGAAAATCAATCATTAAAACAACAGATAGCAATATTGAGTAATAAAGATTATCTTGCAGAGAAAGGTGCATTAAAAAAATCTGAAGAAGAAAGGACGTTAGGTGACTTTTTTTATCAAGCGAGAACTATTTCAAATCTCGAGTTGCAAAGTGAACAACAAAAAAATCTGCTTATCTCCTTTATTTATTTAACTTTACTAATATTATTATGTGATTTTATTATTCGCAGCATTACTGACCCATTAAAAGAAGCTACTTCCGTGCTGATGCAAATATCGAGTGGTAATTATCGCGTATCAATTAAACACAGATCAAAAAATGAAATAGGGCGAATGATCGAAGCACTGCGTTCTACGTCGGTTCGCTTGGGCTTTGATATTGCAAATGATAAAAAACAAGCTGATGAATTACGTCGAGTAAAAGTTGGCTTAGATAATTTAACAAAAGGGATAGTTATAGCGAATAGTGCGCGTAAAATTATTTACATAAATCCTGCTGCAATAGAGATTTTTGCACGTGTTGAAGATGAGCTGAGAAAAATAATTCCAGATTTTAGTGTGA
The DNA here is from genome assembly GCA_903848905.1 of uncultured Pseudomonadota bacterium. GTDB lineage: Bacteria > Pseudomonadota > Gammaproteobacteria > Methylococcales > Methylomonadaceae > UBA10906. Next base: position 604 of record CAINHP010000047.1, on the reverse strand, counting down.
ATAATATTATTGGAAAAAATATTGAATTTTTTCATCGAAATCCGACATATTCTATTAATTTAATTAATGGTTTAACGGACACAGTTCCTCTTGAAATGTATATTGGCGATCAAATTATTACGGTGAATGCCACGCCAATAATGAATGCAAGCCGGCAACGAATTGGTTCAGTAGCGGAGTTTGAAAATATTACAGAGCGAGAAAACAATAGACTACAACTAGTCAATACAGTAGACAAAAATCAACTATTAAATCAACAGGTTAACCAAATGCAAAAAGTGGAAAGCCTGAGTCGCTTAACGTCAGGTATTGCCCACGATTTTAACAATATACTATGTGCGATTATCGGCTATAACCAATTGAATAGATTTTCTGCCGAAGATTGTATAGATGGTAAATTGAAAGACGAAATACTATTTAACACTGAGCAAGTGAACTTGGCAAGTGAGCGGGCAGTTAGATTGATTAAAAAAATGATGTCCTATTCACGTCAAAATACAGCTAATAAAGAAATGGAAGTTAAACCGACGCACGAAGTTATTGATGAAGTGCTTAAAATGGTTCGTCCAGCGCTCACCAGTATTTTTCAACTTAACGCTGAAGT
>CAINHP010000046.1 GCA_903848905.1 uncultured Pseudomonadota bacterium | reverse complement strand
CAAATTCTTCTTGAAATGCTATTGGTGGGAGTGGGATTTGAATTTGTAATAAATCACTTTTCGTTAGACTAGGTATTGTTACTGTTTTATTTAATTTTTCAAAATTGAAAAACACACAGAACCAATACAGGTATTGAAATGATAAGATTTCTTTTTTAGCGTGTAAACCAAATGCAGTATCAACATTCCAAAATTTTTCTTTAATAAGTATTGGTTTATTGATATTACCTTTACGACCAATAATAATTGTATTTTCATTACATAAAAAATCATTAGCTCTCCCCATTTCATTTCCTCCACTTCCAAAAATTGGATAAGCACCGTTTATGGTTAGAACATTCTTTTGATTTTTACCATTAATAATTTTTAATACATCATCCCATTTTTTTAACTTCCAGCCTTTTTGATTTGTAACAGGATCACCAAACATCTCAACAAAAATGCTCTGTGCAAGCTGTTCAAGCTTGGCAATGGCTTGTTCACGTTTGCGTCTTATCTCGTCAGCTTTGTCTAATATCGCTGCTATGCGTTTTTGTTCTGAAATTGGTGGGAGTGGGATTGGAAATTTTCTAATATCACCTAACGATAAAAATTTCTGAGTTCCGCCTTTGCTTGTTTGAGCTATGTAATTATTGAATATTGAACTTTGTAATAACTGTTTAATGAAAAAACGGTCTAGTAAATCATTATTAAATTTTAATAATGCTACATTTTTTATTGCAAAATTTGGGATTTCGTCTGTAACAATAACTGGATTGCCAATTGTCCCAATCATTGCCATTAAAATATCACCGCAATCAACTTTAGATCGCTTATTAATGTTTATAAAATCTGACTCGCTAATATAAGACACATTTAATTTGTCAATTTTTCCATTTATTAAATTTTTAGAAGTGATTAATGCAAAACCGCTTTCTATAAATTTTGGCGAATCGTGCGTGCCATCACGTACATCACAAACATCGCCTAATTTTACAGTCTGCCAACTCATTTCAACATCCCTTCAAGCTCAAGCAATCCAGTCTGTATTTCAGATTCTAATTGCTTTAATTCAGCAATCAGTTCAACAGGCGCAATGTGTTCAACATGTTCGTGCACAACTTCTTTATATCTGTTCAAACTTAGATCGTAGCCAGTTGCAGCAATTTCTTCTTTTGGCACTGTAAAGCTCTGCGCTGTACGTGCATTGTTTTGTTCGCTGCTTTCGCGCTCTTTCCAGCGTGCTAAAACATCAGGTAAATTGTTTTTGCTGTGTTCTTCGCTTGTTAATGCTGTTTTTGGTGTTGTACCCAGTTTTTCTAAATCTAACAAGGGTTGACGTTTATTATCTAAACTCCAGCCATCCGCTTGCAAATCGTAAAACCAGACATTATCCGTACCACCTGAATTAGTTTTCGTGAAAAATAAAATGGCAGTGCTCACGCCAGCGTAGGGCATAAATGCGCCACTTGGTAATGAAATAACAGCATCAAGCTTTTGTTCTTCAACAATGATGCGTCTTAAATCCTTATGGGCTTTACTGCTGCCAAACAGTACACCGTCTGGTACGATAACAGCAGCGCGTCCACCCGCTTTTAATAATTTCAGAAACAGTGCTAAAAATAGCAGTTCTGTTTTTTTAGTTTTAACAATTGCCAATAAATCGCGTGCTGTTCCATCGTAATCTAAACTGCCTGCAAATGGTGGATTGGCTAGAATCAAACTAAATGCTTCTTCTTGCAGCGCGTAGTATTGTGATAATGAGTCTCTATAAGTAATTGTTGGGCTTTCAACGCCATGCAATAACATATTCATACTGCCAATTCGCAGCATTGTGTTATCAAAATCGTAGCCGTTAAACATGTGATGATGAAAATGCTCTGCAAGCTGCTTATCAAAAAACAATTCAGCATGATGCTCGCGTACATATTCATTCGCTATAACTAAAAAGCCGCAAGTACCTGAAGCTGGATCGCATATTGTGTCTTTTGGTGTTGGCGCAGTTAATTCAACCATTAACTGAATGATATGTCTGGGTGTTCTAAATTGTCCGTTTTGTCCTGCGCTGGCAATTTTACCTAGCATGTACTCATACAAATCGCCTTTTGTGTCGCGCTCCTGCATGGGTATTTGATCCAGCAAATCTATTACTTTCGCTAATAACGCAGGCGTTGGAATAGTAAAGCGTGCACCTTGCATTTGCTGACTATAGGTGCTGCCATCGCCACCCAATTCACGTAAAAATGGGAAAACATGCTCACTCACAATGTTGTACATCTCTTGTGGTTCGCTGTTTTTTAACTTATTCCAGCGCATGCTTTCAAAGCTGCAACCCTTGTTGTCTGCGCCTTGTGGAAAAATATGACGTTCAATTGGCTTGTTTTGCTTTGCGCTTTTTCTTTCTTCTAGCGTTTGTAACTCATCTAGCCTACGTAGAAATAATAAATAGGTGATTTGCTCTAGCACTTCTAATGGATTTGCAATGCCGCCTGACCAAAAGCTGTTCCATACAGCATCTACCTGACTACGTAATTCACCTGTTAACATTTATATTCCATTGTGGCTTAATTTGAGAAAATTGCAAATGCAGCTGGATAACTTGATTTAACTGCTTTAAGGTTGCATTTTACGTCTAAAATGCCCGTAGTTGTATTCATTTTTTAAAATAAGGTAAAACTGATTCAAACAATCATTTTTTATTGCATGAGCATTAAGTCTTAAAGCATGAGGATGCTTGTAAACATGATGATTTAGGTGCTTAATTGCCAGTAATTCCTAATTATAGTACGATTCTAATCCTATCAAATTATTTTGCATGACATTTTATAATAAAGAAAAGGAACATTT
>CAINHP010000045.1 GCA_903848905.1 uncultured Pseudomonadota bacterium | reverse complement strand
TTGTTCGGCATAACGAATAAGATAAATGAGAAAATAACTAAATAAATTCATCAATCGTCGCAATCACTGCCTATTACGAATTGCAATTACTGCCTATTACGAATTTTAGGTTCGATATAGCAATCATTTTTTATATTCGCAACATCGATTTTTTTTCACCCATACAGGTGATGACATTGAATAAATATTTTGTATAATTAGATTTTTAAAATTAATTTCCAGAAAAAATGACATTAGAGATAAACGAGCGAATTACGATATTTAGAGAATATAAATCTCTTAAACAAGCTGAGTTTGCAAAACTAATAAAAGTTTCACGTAGCACATTATCAGAAATTGAAAACAGAATAAGTAATATGCCATCGACTCCTGTAATTTTAAGTATTGCGAATGCTTTTAACGATATTAATATTGAATGGTTATTAACAGGAAAAGGAGCAATGCTTAAAGTAGATACTGATGACACTCAAAGTATCGATATCGAAGAATTTGTGAAGCAAATTGAACCAATGAATGATAAGCAAAGACATAAACTATTGAAAATTATTATTCAAGAACAACGTATTTATGAATTAGAAAAAATGGTTATGCAATTAACTGAACAAAATAATCAGTAATGTGAAGTTTGATCCATTATGAGGATTTTATAATCTAAAACACGTGTAAATAAGTATAAAGTGAGGTTGTTATTTGAGCCACTTGCAAAACGGCTGAAAGTGAGTTGATTTATGGTTAGATTGGCCAAAAAAAGAAAAACATCCGCTCAGAAATGATAAAATAGCATCGTAAAATACCTATTATTATCAACAACATGAGTGGGCTACCAGAAAATTTATCAAAAACATGGCTGAGCATTCAAATCAGTTTATTCCCCTAGTTATCAGAAGAGTTAGGACCACTAACCAAGAAACAACAAGCATTGGTGGCAATAGTAGAGCTGATACGCATTGAAGAATTTATCTATTCAAGCCTCGGTTTTCCATGGCGTCCACCAAAAGATTGAATGGCGATAGCGATAGCCATGGCCTTTGTGGCAAAAATAGTTTATCACCTGCCTAAAACAAGGGAGTTGCTCGACCGGCTTGATTGCGATAGTGCCTTCTCTTCTGGTTTGGCTTTTTTAATGTCGGGATCAGATATTGGCATTTAGGGGGTATCGGTTTATTAAAAAGTGAACATACCCCGATTTCATACCCCTTAAAAATAGTTGGATGTCAACGGACGTTATCGGACATTCTAGGCAATAAAAAACCCGCTGAACCTTATGATTCGCGGGTTTAATGGACTTCCTAGAACAGCTTTAAATCTTTATTGGCGGGGTCTACATAATCACGCTCTGTATGCTGTTTAAATACTGTATTCGTGATTTTTAAAAAATAAATATACCGTCATTTATACCGCCATTTAATTAATCTAACCCCAATAAATGATTTTTTACACACACAAAAAAAACCGCAATCAAGCGGCATAAATACCAAATAAAACATTAACGCCCTTCAGGTGAGATAAATCAGCATTGAATGGGTAAATTGTGCCGTCTGTGTGTTCCCAATCTGTAACTATCGCGCCATGCCTATCGTCAATTTTAACAATGTGTTGCCATTCACATTGAGTTAATGCCGCCTCTATTCTGTCCAATCTGTTTTTAACTTTCACTTTTTTGATCTCTCCTCATAAATCGGCATAACGAAAAAATATCTATGCTGATAATCTCGCGTATCATTCTCAATAAGTATTTTTTGCGTTCGCTCCTGTAAATCTGCAATGCTTTCGTTCTCAATTCGTATTACTTCCACGCCCTCACACTCATAAGCCAAAACATCATCATCGCCATATTCACAAATTGAGATCCAAACAAACGATGGCGGCTGTATTGGTTGGATTAACTCATTCTCAATCGCTTTAATTCTTTTGCTTAATACTGACATTTTCCAGCTCCTCAATGCGTTTTTCTAAATCACTGGTTTCAATTACCTTTGCAATCCCTTGTAACATCCAAACGAGTTTTGTGCCTGTTTGAGCGTCCATCATGTTTGAGCGACACTCACGGTACACTTTCGACATTTCGCGCCTTACGTCCTGCACTGTGCTTAATTCGCACCTGTAACGCTTGCCACGTCTTGGGGGTAGCTCTTCAACTTTTCCCGTTATGCCGTCTATTTCAACGGGTTCTCGATTACTCATTTTTAAGCCTTATTTTTTTGAAAACTAGTGTGTGTGAAAAACTTTGTATTAGAAACTGCAGAAGTGCAGGAATTCCCCTCAAACCCGCGTATTTACTCAGTTTTGCTCCTGCAGTTATCCTGCACTTATGGTCAAAATCCTGCACTTTTGCCCCTCATAACTGCAGGATGGTTATTTTTTACACGTCCACTTTTTACCGGTTAAATTTAGTGATTCCTGCAGTTATCCTGCACTTTTGAAGCGATTCCTGCAGTTATCCTGCACTTTTAAACCCCATAAGTGCAGGACTACAGCTCAATTAAATCAATGGTTTATGTTAATTCCTGCAGTTCTGCAGATATAAATATAAAGTTTTTCACTAAAGCATGGGGGGAGTTAAAATTCATACTGTTTACTTAGCAAAATGCCTTGCTCTGTTTTCTTCTCAGTGAACCCAATAGCGACCATTCGATTTTTAAAATTATTTCGCCCCAACGGTTTGAAATTAACCTCGATGCAATAGTCTTTATATTTGGCATAAACAGTCGAAACGATTTGAGAATAATGAATTTTATAAAGCGGATGATCTTTAATGCACTGTTCTTCAAACATAGCCACGGAATCCGTTTCTTTAATGAATTGCTTTTTGAATTGTTCGCACTCATCGGAAATAAAAATATTTTTATTCTTTACCACTTCATCCGCCCCCTCAATAATCCAATTCAAAACGCCCGCACGGTCGTTTAAAATCTTTTTGTGTAATTCGCGGTCTTGCTGACTTTCTTCAATCGTCACACTAAACGGAATCACTAAAAAGCGTCTAAAAAAGCCGTGAGTGTGTTCAACGGTTGCCCCGTCCATTTTATTGACGTTAAAAATTAACTTGGCGTAATCGGTCATCATGAATGGATTTTTATAGGGTAATCGTGCCTCAATGGGTTCATTCGATGCCAATGTCTTGAACTTACCAGCGTCAACGTGATTCATTCGAATGTCAGTGCCATAATTCAAAATCTTGTCCTTGATCATGGCGTGTGAATAACCCTTGTCATCGGTTAACGATTCCAGCGAATAATTGCTCAAATTCTCACTGCCTATAATTCCGTTGATGATCTCGAAAAATACGCTTTTACCATTTGCCCCACCACCATAAAGAAAAAACACCTTTTCCAGTTTTAAGCCTTTGACAAATAAATACCC
>CAINHP010000044.1 GCA_903848905.1 uncultured Pseudomonadota bacterium | reverse complement strand
TGATCCTATTGAATATAGTCACTACAGCTTAGCGTATAATTTGGGTGCACAAATTGACTCTAAAACAATTATTCACAAACAAAACCATAATACGCCGCTTTACTCAGTTGAAGCCCTGCGTTATCGCCACGAGATTATTGAAACAAATGGTGAAAATCACACATTCCATGCAGGTGCTTATTTAGGTAATGGATTACACGAAGGTGCCATTACCTCAGCATATTCAGTGAGTGATTTATTAACTGGATCTAAGAATGAACGATAATACAAACCGGCTAGAACTCTCTGAAAACATAACACATCAAAGGATTGACTAATTGCTTTTCACTTGTTGTTAAATTGTCATCATCTATTATTATCCTTATTTTAGGTAGAATGATTATATTTTCTTGAATCGTAACGTAGTCAGTGTCAGAATCGCCATTTGAAAGCCTGTACCAATGATTTTTAACACCCAATCTTAAATAGATTTATCGCCATTACGGCCTTTACCCAATTATTTATAAAATCATAATCATGACAGAAGATACCATTCAAAATGATGAAAAAGCAGAAAACGCTATACTTCAAGCTGTTCGAACTTTAACAGAGATGGGTGTTCAACTAAATGAAGTCACTGTCCCAATGAAAGCGTCTTATTTTCTTCAACAGGAATCTGAAAATCATGAGGAAGCACTGGACCGGATTAAAGTCCAAATGAATAGGATGATTATACGTGGTCGATTTAATATCGAAGAGCCATCGCAAGATTGAGTTTATTGACTAATGTTTAATGGTCAACAGACACCAGCGAAAAAGCGTCGCAAACAAACTTACACGAGATACTTATGAAACTTCAATTACCGTTGATAGTGCCCGTTTTATTATTATTGGTAGAACCCGCTCAAGCGACTCAACAGGATAAAATTGAACACATCATTGTGATTTACCTAGAAAATCATAGTTTTGATAATTTGTATGGCACGTTTCCAGGAGCAGATGGACTTGCTCAAGCAAGTCCACAGCAAAGTCAACAAATTGATTCGAAAGGGAATCCATATCAAACATTGCCTGAAGTCCCTAAAGATAAAAGATTTCCAAGCAACTTGCCCAATCAGCCATTTGAAATTAATCAATTTGTTGCACCTAACGAAAAAACCAGAGATTTAGTCCATCGTTTTTACCAACATCAAGCACAAATAAATGAGGGGAAAATGAACCGTTTTGCCGTTGTATCCGATGCAGGGGCCTTGACGATGGGACATTATCGCAGTGAAGAATTACCACTCTGGTCTTATGCAAAACGATTCACTTTAGCAGATAATTTTTTTCAATCAGCGTATGGTGGTTCATTTTTAAATCATCAATGGTTAATATGCGCTTGCACACCACGTTACGAAAATGCGCCTGAACGGTTAAAAGTGCAATTGAATGAGCAGGGCGAATTGATTAAGGATGGTGCTGTGACCCCCGATAGTTTTGTCGTCAATACCTTGCAACCCATAGAGCAACCCTCTGATGCCAAAGAAATCGATATAGAAAAACATTTGCCACTGCAAACCGCTGTGACAATTGGTGATCGGCTTTCCGATCAATCTATTTCTTGGGCATGGTTTGCAGGGGGATGGGATGACGCCGTCGCTGGACATCCAGCAGAAAATTTCCAGTATCATCACCAACCCTTTGTTTATTTCAAAAATTATGCACAAGGGACCAAGGCTCGTGAATTACACCTCAAAGATGAAGCGGACTTTCTAAAAGGTATTGAAGAAGGTCATTTACCTGCAGTAAGTTTCTATAAACCGATTGGTGATTTTAATGAACATCCCGGTTATTCCGATTTACTTTCTGGTGAGCAACATATTGCAGAGATTTTACATAAAATTGAACAGAGTTCAGTTTGGGAAAACAGTGTTGTCATCGTCACTTATGACGAATTTGGTGGTTTTTGGGATCATGTGCCACCACCCAAACTGGATCGTTGGGGTGCGGGTAATCGTGTGCCCTCGTTGATTATTTCCCCATTTGCAAAACAGGGTTACGTTGATCACACGATGTACGATACAACCTCAATTTTGAAATTAATTGAAACTCACTTTAATTTACTGCCTCTAACTGAACGTGATGCTAAAGCAACCCCTATACACTTTTAAAAAGTCCTTAATTAATTCATACAATAAAGGGCATTATGAATACACATAAAAGTTCAATCATTTAAAGAATCTTTCTTCTTAAATGGAAGATAGCTAGCAGCATCCATTTTATAGTGCCGTATACTTTCTGTTTCACGAACTAAAAAGTGATTAATAGCCGTATTAAAATTCTCATCTTGAATCCAATGGGCAGAATAAGTCGTAATAGGCTCAAATCCACGTGAAATTTTGTGCTCTCCTTGTGCGCCCGAATCAAAACGTTTTAAACCCTGCTCAATGCAATAATCAATTCCCTGGTAATAACAGGTTTCAAAATGCAAACCACTGTATTCCTCAAGACATCCCCAATAGCGACCATATAACGTATCTTGTCCAATAAAACTCAAAGCTGCCGCGATATATTCATCTTTTTTAACCGCAAATACTAATAGGACATTCTCACCCATTGTTTGAGCGATCTGTTGAAAAAATGCCAGATTCAAATACGGCAGCGAGCCTTTTTTAACATAGGTCATAGCATAAAACGCATAAAATACTTGCCACTGTTCATCGCTAACGTCTTTCCCCATTATTTTCACAAATTGAATACCATCCTCTTGAATACGACGGCGTTCGCGTTTGAGCATTTTACGTTTACTCGAACTAAAGGAACTCAAATAATCTTCAAAGCTCCCATAATTCCGATTAAACCAATGAAACTGGACCTGTTCTCGAATAGATAAGCCAAGTTCTTGCAAAGATTCAACTTCTACTTGGGAGGGAAACAAACAATGCCACGAGGAAATATTCTGATTCTTCGATGCGGATTGAATGAAAGTCAATAATACTTGCATGACTTCAATCGCATTGCATGATGGCGCGATAATCATACGATTACCATGACACGGCGTAAAAGGAATTGCTGTCAACCACTTAGGATAATAAGCCATACCATGCTGTTGATAGGCTTGCGCCCATTGATGATCGAAAACATATTCACCCCATGAATGCCCCTTAAGATATAGCGGCATCAACGCGAGGTATTCCTGTTCGCTCTCATCTAAAACAACTAAGTGTGCAGATTGCCATCCCGTTTTGTTTCCAATAGAACCACTTTGTTCTAAAGAAAATAAAAATTCATGTCGCATAAAAGGCGATAATTCACCTGCTAAATGATTCCATATTGCCGCATCAACTTGGCTCATACTCTGTATTTGTTTTACTTTCATCTTTATAGTGCGTAAAGTTTTATAAAAAGAGCAACCTAATATATTTACTTAGGCAATCAACATGACAAACAAACCTTTCTCTCAATCCTGCGAAAACAATAAAGCCCCTATTCTGGAAATCATACGCCGTGCTTTCACGCAGCCTTGCCACGTTTGGGAAATTGGAAGTGGAACTGGTCAGCATGCCTGTTATTTTGCAAAACACCTGCCCTATCTTCAGTGGCACCCTACTGATCGAGCTGAAAATATTGCAGGCATTAATTTATGGCAGCAAGAATCCAATTTACCTAATTTGCATCCTGCGTTAATACTCAATGTCACCGATATCCTTTGGCCATGTCGTGCTATAGCAGCTATATTTACGGCAAATACACTTCATATTATGAGTGAAGAGGAAGTTCGAATCATGTTTATGCAACTTGGAAACTATCTCAGCACCCAAGCCAAACTATGTATTTATGGACCCTTTAATTATTTTGGCGCCTACACCAGTCAAAGTAATGCTCAATTTGATATATGGCTTAAACATCAACATCCATTAAGCGGTATAAGACATTTTGAAACGATTGTTGCGTTGGCGCTTGAATCGAATATTAAGCTCATTGAGGATGTGGAAATGCCAGCCAATAATCGATTACTCGTATTTCAAAAAGCATAAATGTCTATTCAGTATTTAAGATAATAGCTCAAAGGTAATAATGACGTTATTGATATCATCGCTTAAATACAGTTCATTGTCTTGAATGGTGCATTGCAGTGTCATCGTTCGTTTAATTAGCACTTCAATCCCTTGCGCATTAATATGACAAACATTTAAATTTTTAAATCGCTCTAATTTATCACGCTGCTGCGTCCACCACACTTTAGCTTTGCGGTCATTGTAAGTATAAATTATCATCTGTTTTGCTCGTCCACAAGCTTTGCGAATACGTTTCTCATCGGGTTGTCCTAAATCAACCCATAGCTCAATCTCATCAGTGAGGGATTTTTGCCAAAGTTCAGGCTCATCACTATCACATAAGCCTTTAGTGAAATTTAGGTTTTCACTGGCATTTATTATGAAAGCAACTATTCTCACCATAAACCGAAAATCATTTTCAGAAGGATGTTGTGCCAACGTTAAATCATGTATTTGGTAATAATTCCTGTCCATATTTGCAATATTAAGTGACACTTTATTGATTGTTGAACTGATAGCCATATGGAAAATTTTCTCGATAGTTTTTTTAAGGTGACGTGTTCACAACTTGCAGGCTATAAAAGACGTTACTGTCCATTTTTCTGATGTTTGAACCTATTTGCATAATTTTCAATGTACGCCAAATCAGCGTTATGATACACCTTCAACAAATCCCAATAACATTCAGAAAATTGCTAATATAAAGGGTTTTTCGCTTTTTAGTGTACGTTTATGTCCGTACACATTCATAGATACCCACAGTTTTAATAGGTATAAAAGTGGTTATATTATCCAAAATCCCAGTACGAACGTGAAAAAATCAAGACCGCAAACAAACGTTGATATTAAAGCAATCAAGCCAGAAAGCAAGGAGAAGAAATACTCTGATACCCGAGGTTTATTAGTTTTGTTCATCCTAATGGCAGTAAATACTTTGATTTGCGATAAAGTTTTAATGGAAAAGATAAGTTTCTTGCGTTGGGAGTTTACGCATCCCGCTACACTAAACAGGACGCAAATTTTGTAAAATAGCATTAACAAAATGAAATATCCAAAAATGAGAAATAAATATACAGAACTGTATAAAATGTCAGCAGTAAAAATAATATTGGAATAAAGAAAAATGCCTGACAAAGTTTCAGAAAATTTAGAAGTTCAAGTGGGTTTGTTGTATAAATGGATTCGACAATAAAAGGGTATGTATTCACAAGGATAAACGAATTCGTCGAAAAAAATAAATATCTCGGAAATAAAGTTCAAGTGTTTAAAATGTACGTCATCGTTTGAAAGTAGTATGTTACAAAATACTTGTCAGTTGATAGAACTGACATTATCAAATCTCTTTGAACAAAGGGAATTTCTGTTCAAATTAACGCTGTCTTGCTTCTTACCAAATCAGATTAATTACTTCAAATCCATTTATATGATGAACACTGGTAGTAACATTATTACCATTTGCATTACCATCTGAATTTAGCTCCTTTATTTCTGAAAAATGCTTTTCATTCATACAGCACCCAACAAATAAAAATCTATCAATTTTTGATCTTCCATCAAAATCACAAAAGTCGGCAAGTGCTTCAGCAACAAAAGTAGTTGTTTCTTCATGAAAATGACCACTACTTGATAAATGTGACATTGAAATTTTTTGAGCACCTAATACACGCGCAGCGTAGGAGATACTTTCATATGCAACATTGTAATGAAAATCCCTATTTAGTTTTAAAGAAGAAGCCGATTCATATTTTTCATAGCATTTGGAGTTTTCATTTGCGGCTATAATCAGGCCGCGCAATTTACTTAATGGATTTCTACTCGGCAATACAATGAAGGATACCTCCAAATTTTCATATCTATTCCAATTTGCTAAATTAGAAATATCTTCTCCATCGATATTAAGTTCATTAGAAAAATAGTCTAAATTTTTTCCTAATGGTGAAAATTCCAAAACAGTTGATACTATTATAAAATCGATATCATCTCTTTCAACCAACTTGAATAATGATGATTCGAAATCATAAGTAATTTCTATATTAGCGCCATCTTCATATTGTATTACTGCCATATTCTTCATGAATTATCACCTAAAAAAATTACCTGCTAAAGTCATAACGACATTTTATCTTACTAATTATACTTAACTATCCATTCCACTATTTTTGATTATGGACATTATTTTTTTCGAATAAAATATATAATGCACATGTCAAATTTTTTTACTTTTGGAACATACTATCAACTCTGAGTTTCTACTCCTAAATTATTCACAAACTACCGTATTCTCAACTTCCTCTTTTCTTAGCTACTCTATTTCATAATAAGCAAAATAAATGGCACGAATAATATTATAATAACTAAAGAAAATAAGACCAAATACAAAAGTTCCATAATCCAATTTTTTATTTACGAGTTAAAGAAACTTGATATGTATTTTAATGGAGCAAGAAAGCTAGAGTGCAATAAAGGAATGTAGACTGTTGTTTGAGCGAAAAACAACAGAAATAATACACTCCAGCCCCTCACATTGCATAAAAAAAAATTTTTCATAACATATATATTCTTAATCAAATAATAACTTGATTATGCTTTTCTGTATTTTTTAAACCTGCATCAGACTACATCAATATTTAAGGGTGCAAGAGCTGAGAGGCGCATAATTACGTTTTTAATGTCAAAAGGAAATAAAAACAAAAAAACTCAACTCTTTGCATAACATAAAACACGCTCAATTCTAATTTTCTAATACACCTCAACCTCTTTACTATTCGTTTTTTAAAATATAAAACGCCATAATTAATGTCAAAAAAACAAGTAAAAATAATAAGTTTTCTAAATAAAGTTCCATAATCAAATCCTCTGTTTCAGTTTAAGAAAAAAACGTATGGTTTAATTTAGTGGCAGCTTCAATTTTAAATGCAGCAACTACCTCACTAACAACTAACTACTCATTAAGGTTGGTGCAATCAAAAGCGATAAGATTGCGTACAAAACCGCTGCTGACGTATGGTTTTCTAATATCTCTATGCCTACTAAAGATACAAGTGGTACAAGCAAAATTATTATTAAAATACGCATCACGCAACCCCTCTAATCAATTTCGTTCATCACTAACACAAAATGAAAAAGTTATACGCGACGCCCTTAAAATAAATGCCCGGCAGAGCAACTCGTAATTTTTTTATTTCACTATGGCTAAAGCATATCTAAAACCAACTTATTTAGTCAACTATTTTTTTACACGCTAGTCCATTTTTTTATGCAATAAGATTTAGATCACACACGAGCCTCTAGTTTATAAGTGTTCACTCAATACCCTGCACACCTTCAGGTTAACCTGTAAACCCTGAAAACCTTCATCCTTATAAGTAAGGTTAAACCTAATTCCATAAAAATAAGCAACTTCATTGTGTGCTGTATCGCCATTTTTTTTCAAAAAATACGTTTTATAAACCAGCTAGCATGTCATAAAGATTCACTAAATATTCCGCAACCCTAGGTTTGACTAACTTTCAAATTCGTTAAAAATAGTAACTAGCATTAACTCAAGCCTATGATAAATGGAATTTTTGTCGTTTATTGGGTCAAGCCTGCTTTTTATAGCAAGGATATTTTAAGGAAATAGGTAAATACAATGGTCTATTTCTTTTAGATTCAGTCCACATCGTTAAATAGTTTTACTTTATATATCCGAGTAAAACCAACACCTTTTAAACTCGCATACGCTCTTAAACGCATTTAGTGCGTTCATTTATAATAAATTCCAAGTATTTTAGTTGGTTATTAATTATAAGAAATTGATTTTTATGAATAAAATAATCTAGTTATATTTTATAGCGTTTATTAACTTTATAATATTTTAGATTTTGATATTATAAATGACGGTAATGGTAGAAAGATAAGTGCCGTTGTAATTTATGAAATCCTCCTCATAAATTTTATTATTTTGCAGCGGCACTGAACTGTAAAAGCAACAAAAAACATGCACAAGCTACTTCTCATGACAACTTGGACTTTTTGAAGAGCAATTAATTACCTAAAGCTTAAATCATTAAAAGTAAAGTGCTAATATTTCAATACTCTTTTTTTAAATTTTTATTGGATCTACGTTTAATACGGTCATTAGCTAGTTATAAGTTTTTAATTACCACTATTATCAAAAACATTTTTTTTAAGATGACTATAATATACGGAATAATGAAAATATTGCTTAAAATACATAACTATTTTTAGTTTTTATAAACAGACATTCGTTATTATTAATAACTGAACATTAGGATTTCGAATGAATATTTCAAATCAATTTAACTATAGATTACTAATAAACATAGGCAATACGCTAATAATTTTTGGATGTTCAGTCATAGTCTTCGGGTTGATTGGGCTAATTCCTTTAGACATGTTTGCTGTAGGTTTGTCATCAGGTATACGAGTTATTGCGACAATAGCTATTATGGGTTGTTTACTGAGTGCAATAGGTCACGGACTTATTGATTATTTTGATTACTAAAAAAACAGGACAAACATATGTTTAAGAAATCGGATTACTTTATTCTTTTAGCGGTAATGTTATCTTTTTTTGTTTCAGCTTATTTATGGTTTATCGTTAAAGATGCAGAGCAAGCAATATTTACAGCAATATGGATTCCGTCAATTTTTTGTTTTGGCATTTACTTTAAGCTGTGTGCACTAATGGGGAGAAAATAGTCATGATACTTATTTTTATTGTAGGAGTCGTTGCTTTTTCACTTACACTTGTTGGTTTATTTTTAACTTATAAGGAATTCAGCAAACTTGATTGACATTACTGATTAAATTATTTATAAAATTTTACAATTAGAGTAGATGTTGTTGTTGTACATTAAATGCTAAGTTAATTTTGAATGGCTCATTTTGATTTATTTTAAGAATTTATCAGATTGAGCCAATATTCTTATTTATTTTAATTTTTAAAGGTTAATAATTGTTATATTTTTAAAAGATATGCTGAATGTCGAATAACAACCCTTTTACTTAAATGTTGCGTGTTGTTCAATTCATATCTTTCTTTTTCATTGGTCTAAATTTACTAATTACAACTTGCCAGCACTCACTCTTGTTTAAAAATAGCTACTACCTTTGATCAATTGAAACAAATTAAGTTGAAAAATTATAAACGAAAACTCTTAATATAAAGCCAATCAAACACTTGCTGTTCCAGCAATCATTACGCCAATAACTAAACCAATTAATGTATACAGTCAAATGTAAAAATGTTCATAAACCCCTTTATGACTAACTGAATTAAAGTATCGGATATTGTTTTGACGAATCATCGACGCGCTCTCGTAATTCTAATGCTGGTTTGAAATGGACTGAGTGTCTTTGTTGTACTGCTATTTTTTCTTCAGTTTTAGGATTACGAGCAATTTTAGGTGCTCGATAATGCAGTGAAAATGAACCAAAGCCCCTAATTTCAATTCGACCACCATTTGCTAATTCCTTGCTCATAAGCTCAAGCATATTATTTACAGCTACTACAACATCTGCGTGTGATAACTGAGTTTGCTTGCTTGCAATTAAATTGAGTAGTTCAGACTTAAGCATAATGGAAAATTATGCAATTGTAATAAATTATCATTGTGTAAAAAATTGAGCTTGACATAATAGTCATTCCTTAATGTAATACAAATAATGCTTTTGAACATAACTATTTAGGCGTTGATCGTTAAACCCGTTTTAATTAAAACGCCACAACGTCAACATAGCCTCTAGAATATAAAAACCAACTAAATTAGTCAACTATTTTTATTCACATCACTACAATTTTTTACGCAGTAACACATAGATCAAACCCGAGCCTTTAATTTATCTATTTTCAGTCAATGTCTTATTCGCCTTTAATTTAAAGCACAACCTCGTAAACATCCCATCCATACAAGAGACGCAGGCGTCAACAGGCAAGATAAGTTGATGCCCATGATTAAAGACCAATAATCTTTCATCCTTAAGCTCGGGCTTCACTTCTATTGGAATGAGCTTAACCCACGCTTATGTTGGCAACGTTCGATGGCGGACTTGATATTCACTGAGCCTTGCACAAAACGTCGAATACTTAAGGTCGTTTTGCTGACAAAAAATGACCAGCGTTAATCCACTCGTTCCCCATTTCTCAATCTGCATTTGCCAATGTGCGCTGATCGTCATTTACTCTCTCCTTTAAAGGTCGATTACGCTGTTTGTTCAGAAAAATTGGTGTGCTACGAGCTGGAAATGTTGAAGAAGCACTCAAGCAAATTTCTGACAGGACACCCACTGTTGTCATTACGTTGACTGAAAAAGGTTTGATTTGATAAAAAGGAAATAATCAAGGTAAACTCAGCGCATTAACTATTAACTCGATTGATACCACTGGAGTAGGAGATGCGTTGCAGGGCGCAATCGCATATGGTGTTGCAGTCAATATGAATTGAGACGAATTGCTCATATTTTCGAGTGTTGCTAGCAATTTATGTTGCCAAAAAATGGGAACAAGATTAGCATAAGTCAATTTATCAGAAATCAATTCTGCTTGCCATCAATTTCATGACACGTTCGCTAAATCTATAAAGCTTTGCGCTTTACAAACACTATAGAGCATGCTTTATCGATTACAATGTAAAATGATATTATACATATCGAGTTTAATATCATCATCGTGAATACAACTTTATTATTATAACAATATGCAAAAAGAAAATTTTTTCTTAACAAAACTAGAATGCTTCCTTGTCATCATTGGGTTAATTCTGATTGACGTAGGTCCCATTCCAGTAACTGCTTTTGGTTCACTCTTCATTCTGTTTAGACGTCCTAAATGGTTTAAGGAATTAATTGACCATATTTATTTAAGCAAAAATTTTGACTACTAAATAAAATACAGAATCACATTATTAACTATGCCTATGAATCAATCAATGCGTTGTTTGAACATTTTAGTCATTGATGAATCGTTAATTCTCGACTTATTAAATAAATCATTAACCTATTTTGGGCATTCCGTTTTTGCTTTCAATGATATTGTTAAAGCGTTGAAAGTATATGAAGTTAATCCACTCAATTTTGACGTTATTATTATCGATCAAAAGTATCTTGATATACTTAAATCCCTCCCCCCGTTCAATAATGATGATGATGCTACAACATTAATTAAAAACCACTTTGATCGTATACCTCATATACCATTTTTAATTTGGGGAGAGAATATCCAATCCACCGAATTAAAATTTTCTAATGAAACTTCTCTTTATTTATTAAATAAAAATTACAACGCGCTAAAAACGATTGGAAATTGGCTAAGTGACGTTGCAGAAGAATATCTCACCATAAGTGACGTCAATAAAGAGAATGAAAACCCAGTTTATCAACTCATTTATGCGAGCAAGGCAGTAGATAATTTAGGTGAAAATGACTTAATCGCTATCCTGACGATGGCTCGTAAATTCAATCAATTGAGTTATATTACTGGGATGTTGATTTATCATCATGGTTTCTTTCTTCAAATTATCGAGGGAGAGAAAGCGGACATCATCGACTTGTTTTATTCACAAATCACAAATGATAAACGCCACCATCATATTTCCGTATTTAATGAAGGTTATGCACTTAAACGTGAATTTCCAAATTGGCAAATGGGATTTTATGGGACAAATGATCATGAAACTTACAGTTTATTGGGCCTTACCGATTTCAAAAATCATCCCGCAGGTCAATTTTTTAGACGTCACCTAACTCAAATTCAAAAACATTTTTTGCATTTTGAGCTCGATGATTTTGATTATCTGCCTTGTTTAATTTTAATCACCGACATTAATGGCATTATCTTAAAAGCAAATTCAGAGTTACTCCGACTGATTGGAAAGGAAAGAGAGGATGTTGAGGGAAAATCGATAAATGAATTATTGCCACCAGCCAGTCGCATCTTTCTCCAAACGCATGTTTGGCCGATGCTTTGCCATCAAGAAAATGTGAATGAAATTCATTTAAAATTATGTGGTCAAGATCATGCCCGCATTCCAGTTATTCTCAATTGTAAAAAAGGCATATTTGAAGGTATAGAGTCATATTTTTGGACGTTTTTTGTGTCTATTGAACGAGATAAATTTGAAGTTGAAATTTTAGAATCGCAACGACGTACTGAATCCATGTTGAAAACGATTTTTCATATTAGTCCCAATGGTTATTTATTGGTAGATGATAGTCATCGCATTTTGTTTGCAAATGACATGATTGCCCGGCTAATTGAGCATTCAGTTAATGATTTGTATGCCTTATCCAGCCATCAATTTTGGAATTCTTTAGCTCGCCACAGTCAAAAAAACTTTTCTATCCCTCAGGAAATAGGTGAAACTCATTATATTGACCTCATCAAACCACGACTCATTAAATTAATGTGTAGCATGCAACCCATTGTATTATCGAATGGAAATGCATTAGGCAGTTTATTTTATTTTAATGACATCACAAAAGAAGAAGAATCCAATCGTATTAAATCGGAATTCCTAACTCACGCATCCCACGAATTACGTACACCTCTTGCTTTAATTCATGGGTACAGCGAATTATTAGATAACGGAATTGTTTCTGTAGAAAGTCAGTCAAGTATTACTCATATGATATATGAACAGTCGACTTGGTTAATTGCCATGGTGGATGAATTACTCGATTTGCATCGTATCGAAACACGGGCTGGTATCGGATTTGAAAAATATAACTATTTATTAACAGATTTAATACACGAAACATTAGCTGAATTCGCCGTTCCCAATGGGCGTCAAGCAATTGGTTTATCGTTGCCACCCGAACTGAAAAATATTGAGCTTTATGTTGATAAAATTAAGTTTAAACAAGTTATTTTCTATATTATTGATAATGCTTATAAATATTCATCAAATAAAGGCAGAGTGTCACTTTACGCCAGCTTTAATAACGCTAATAATACATTAGATATTGAAATTACTGACGAAGGAATTGGGGTTGCAGAGACAGACATTCCGCATCTTTTTGAGCGTTTTTTTCGTGTAGATAAAAGTGGTAACATCCCCGGTATCGGTCTAGGCTTAACGATTGCGAAGGAAATTATGATGTTTTTAAATGGTGAAATTCATTTTAAAAGTTTACCTAATCAAGGTAGTCAAGTAGTAGTTCGTTTTTATTTATAAATACTCTTTCACTAAAATTTATATTTGGAGAATTTCGATGGACTTTATCAAGCGAAATAATGTGTGTATTCAAGGTGATGGTGACGCAATATTACTTTATGCTCATGGATTTGGCTGCAGTCAAGCCATGTGGAATCGCATTACACCTGCGTTCAACCATTCTCACAAACAAATTTTATTTGATTATGTAGGTAGCGGACAATCTGATTTGTCCGCGTTTAACGTTGAACGCTATTCAAGTCTGAACGGTTATGCACAAGATGTAATTGATATTTGTGATACATTAAATTTACATGAGAACGTTACTTTTGTCGGGCATTCGGTGAGCTGTAGTATTGGACTCATTGCCTGCCTATTACGCCCTCAGTTATTTAATCAATTTATTTTAATTGGCGCATCCCCCTGTTTTATTAACTTCCCGCCAGATTATATGGGAGGATTTGAACGTGAAGACTTAGTAGATTTATTAGCGCTCATGGATCAAAATTATCTTGGCTGGGCAAATTACCTCTCCCCAATTGTGGCTGGTGAACAGCAAAATGGAGCCATCAGTGGTGAATTATCTGATAGTTTCTGCTCAACAGATCCCTTGGTAACAAAAACTTTCGCAAAAGCTACTTTTTTTGCAGATAACCGAGATGAGTTCGCAAGAGTTCACAAGCCTTGCCTTATTTTACAAAATAGTCATGATTCACTTACCCCAGTTAGCGTAGGAGAGTATATGCACCGACAACTTAAAAATAGTCAATTAACTATTTTCGATATTGCAGGTCACTGTGCGCACATGAGTCATCCTGCATTAGTTATCGACGCCATGAAAAAAAATTTCTGTTTACAATCCGACACGCGTTAAAAATCATGCAGTAGGGCAAATAACCTCACCACATCAAACATTCTTAATTCGAATGAGGTCCCGTCAGGCAGTTACGTTAGACTACTAAAAGATCATTTAATGATATTGTCATGTTAATCAGATACTGTAAAGTCATTATGGGAATAATTTTAATAGTATCAGATAATTTATCAAATCAAGTAAATGGCGTAGTGACGACGTTTACCAATATTGAAAATCAGGCCATTTTAAATGGATACAGTGTAAAACACATTAATCCTTCTTTTTTTTGGCATTTTTCAGCTCCTGGCTATCCTGAAATTAAAGTTAGTTTGGCGCTAGGAATTACCAAATTAATTACTGAAATCAATCCGACTTATATCCATATTTGTACAGAAGGCCCTATTGGATTAGCGGTGAGACATTGGTGTTGTAGACGAGGTTACAATTACAATACCTCCTATCATACTAAGTATCCCGAATTTTTATATAAAATCTATGGCATCCCTGAATCGTTAACTTATGATTATGTTAGATGGTTTCACGCACGCTCAAATACAGTGATCACAACCACCAAAACCATGGTTTGCGAATTAAAAAACCATGGTTTTAAAAATACGATTATTCCTTGGACGCGTGGCGTTAACCGAGAATTACTTAAACCTACTCGACCAAAAACATCTAGCTCTAAAATTCGATTGCTTTCTGTGGGTCGAGTCTCTAAAGAAAAGAGTTTAGAGGATTTATGCAAACTCTCTTCGGATTTATCCTATCAAATAACCATCGTTGGCGATGGCCCCCATCGCACTGAATTACAAAATAATTACCCTAATGTTGAATTTGTGGGATATAAGCATAATGGCGATTTAGCAAACTACTACCAGGATGCGGATGTGTTTTGCTTTACAAGCAAAGTTGATACTTTTGGCATTGTGATTATTGAAGCCTTAGCGATGGGATGCCCTGTTGCCGCGTATCCAGTGCCCGGTCCAATTGATATAATTGAAAATGGTGTTGATGGGTATTTAGATTATGATTTGCAAACTGCCATTCAAAAATGTTTAACGCTTAATACAGAAAGTATTAAACTTAATTCTGCTAAGTGGACTTGGGAAAATTGTTGGGCAATTTTTGAAAAAAGCTTAATTTCAATCTAACTACGTTTCAACACTAAAGGGCAATACATCAGAAATCAATCATTCCAAACAATAACCAAGTTATTTCATAAAATTAATAGCGCTTTGTTGACAACGCATCGGTTAATTGCAATGATTAATCCACTATTATGATATGACTTAAGCATCAACTATGACCTCCTCCCCTGATAAAATTTACGGGGTATCCAAGCCACAATATAATGAAGCCTGAAAACCCGCAAAAAATATTTCTTTATCTCATTTCGGTATACCTATCTGGATGTACTGGAGGCCTTCTAGCAACAGTCGGTCCAGATTATTCAATAGCTAATTTAAATGCCCCCTCTCATTGGTCAGAAACATCTAAAGTTGATTCATTATTAACAACGAGTCCTCATCAAGGCAATCCTGAAAATTTAAAAAAATGGTGGCAAGGTTTTCAAGATCCTGTACTTAATCAATTATTATCCGCTGCGCAAGAGGTCAATACATCCGTGATGGATGCAAAGGCACGGATTGCTCAATCAAGAGCCACGCTTGTTGGCGCTGAAGGCGCGTTACTACCCACCTTAGATTTTAGTGGTGGAGGCAAACGCTCGTCCGCTTCATTTGGTGGAAACCCATTTGTTTGGAATCAACTCCCCACTGGCCTGCAATCAAGCTGGGAAATTGATTTATTTGGCGGACTCGCACGTCAAGAAGAAGCCGCTCAAAGTCAACTAGAATCACGACAAGCCGCGTGGCATGACGCGCGAGTTTCCATTGCAGCAGAAGTTGCCAATGCGTATGTGGATTACCGTTATTGTGAGTTGCAAGTCAACACACGTCAAAAAGACGCTGCATCAAAAATGGAGTCTGCTAGGCTAAGTGAGATTGCCGTCCAAGCTGGACTTAAAGCCATTAGCGATATTGAACTCTTAAAAGCCAGTGTTGCAGAAGGAAATCATCTTTTATTTCAACAGCAATCACAATGTAAAAAGGCCATTCAAGGTTTAGTGGCGATGACAGGATTGCCCGAAGAAAAAATCACTCTCCTACTCACAGGAAATCCAACGCAAATTGCTCAATTACCCACGCCACCTACCTTAAGTATTGATGCAATTCCAGCAAACGTGTTACTTCAAAGACCCGATATCGCGTCCGCTGAACGTGATGTTGCTGAAGCGAGCGCAAAAATTGGCGTTGAGCAGGCAAAACGCTTTCCTAAACTAAGTTTATCGGGCAATATCACGCCGACCTTACAGAATATAAACGGTGCCGCTTTCTTTTTAGCGCAAACATGGTCTTTTGGACCCACACTGAGTTTGCCCTTATTTGATGCGGGTAAACGCGCTGCTGACGTGGAATTAGCGCGTGTTCAGTATGAAGCAGCCGAAAATAAGTTTAGAAGTAAAGTGCGCACCGCAGTTAAAGAGGTTGAGGAAGCACTGATACGTTTAAACACTGTGTCACAACGCTTACCTGAAGCTCAAAAATCATTTACGTATTTTCAGAGTCATTTTGATGCCATGCGAAATCTATATCAAGCAGGATTAGGAAATTTAATGGATGTTGAAACATCACGGCGCAGTCTACTGTCAGCAGATATGACTATAAAAGAACTTGAAAAAGAACGGGTGAGTGCATGGATTGCGCTCTATCGCAGTGCGGGTGGTAGTTGGAGTGAAGATAATACCCAATCCAAAACGACTAAGCCATTAAGTCCTCACGTTGACGACAATAGAGAAAAATTATGACACAGGGAAAATATCGCTTATATATTGCCCTTTTAATGGGGCTTGGAATCAGCGTAAGTTGCAGTAAGAAATCTGACTCAGAGCAGAAAAGTGTTGAATCAAAGCCAGCACTTTCTGTGACGCTCATTAAACCCACTCTGCAAGATATTCCATTTAAAATAACCGCCAACGGTTCTATAGCAGCTTGGCATGAAGCGATTATCAGTTCAGAAATCAGCGAATTGCGTTTAATTAAAGTTAACGTCGAAGTTGGCGATATGGTCAAAAAAGATCAAATATTAGCGGTATTTTCTGATGAAAGTGTGTTAACCGATGTTGCGCAAAGTCGCGCAGCACTCAATGAAGTTGAGGCGAATTTAGCTGAAGCACAAATTAATGCAACGCGTGCAAATCAAGTTTCAACATCAGGCGCCTTGAGCCGTCAGCAAATCGATCAATTCTTCACAGCAGAGAAAACAGCACTCGCCAAAGTTGATTCAGCAAAAGCTAAATTAAACGCTCAATTACTGCGTTTAAAATACACAAAAGTGCTCGCTAGCGATAATGGTGTCATATCTTCACGAACTGCGACCTTAGGCGCTGTCACTACGAAAGGACAAGAATTATTTCGATTGATTAGAGAAAATCGATTGGAATGGCGCGGTGAAGTGATGGCCTCGGAAATGGTGAAACTTAAGCCCACTATGACAGTCAATCTTGAGTTGCCAAATGTTGGCAATCAAATAAAAGGGACCATTCGTGCAATTGCACCCACTTTAGATGAAAAAAGTCGTTATGGTCTAATTTATGTTGATGTGCCTGATGCCACGTCGTATGGGTTGCGTGCGGGTATGTTTGCCCGTGGGGAATTTAATTTAGGACATAGCGCCGCATTAACACTACCACAATCAGCATTAGTTCAACGTGAAGGCTTTAGCTATGCTTTTAAAGTTAGCGAAATGAAAAACGAAGAAATTGCAAAAATTTCACAAATGAAAGTCCAACTGGGACGCAGAGCATCGGACGATATTGAAATTACCGCCGGACTTAATATTGATGACATCATTGTCGCCAGTGGCGCGTCATTTTTAGCTGATAACGATACGGTGAGAGTTGTCAAACCATGAATATGTCTACATGGTGTATTCGCAACCCAATTCCAGCATTGATGTTGTTTGTCATACTGTGCTTTACCGGCTTAATGAGTTTCAAGTCGATGAAAGTGCAAAATATGCCGGATTTGGATTTGCCAACAATAAGCGTTTCAGCTTCACTTCCCGGTGCATCGCCATCGCAACTGGAAACCGAAGTCGCACAAAAAATTGAAAATTCGATTGCGACCATCTCAAATCTAAAACATATCACCACAAAAATTCAAGATGGCAGCGTATCCATTACCGCTGAATTTCAATTAGAAAAACCAGGTCAAGAAGCGTTAGATGATGTGCGATCAGCAGTAGCAAAAGTCCGCACCAATTTACCCACCGAATTACCCGATCCAATTATCACCAAACTTGATATTGCCGGATCGCCTATTTTAGCATTCTCAGTCGCCTCTTCTGCTCAGCGTGATGATGAAGCGCTGTCTTGGTTTGTTGATGATGTCGTGGCTAAAACATTACTCAGTGTGAGAGGTGTTGGTGCAATAAATCGCGTAGGTGGCGTAAATCGAGAAATCAGCATTACACTTGATCCACTAAAACTGCAAGCACTTGGCATCACTGCCGCTGAAATATCACAGCAACTACGCAAAATACAAACTGAAAGCACAGGGGGACGCGTTAATTTAGGACTAGGGGAACAATCTTTACGTGCAATGGCGAATTCAACGTCCGTTGAGGGTATTCGACAACTTGAGATTGCATTGATGAATGGTCGCCATATTCGCCTTGAGCAAGTTGCCACCATCGAAGATGCATTTTCTGAGCGCCGTGCCTTAGCAATGCTTAACGGCAAAGAAGTTGTCGGATTTGAAGTGACCCGAAGTCGTGGCGCAAGTGACGTTGAAGTGGGTATTGGCGTCCAAAAAGCATTAAACGACTTACGTACTGCCAACCCCGAAATGACGTTTACGCAAGCCTTTAACTTCATTGATCCCATTCAAGAAAAGTTCCAAAGTTCAATGACCATGCTGTATGAAGGTAGCTTACTTGCCGTCCTCGTCGTGTGGCTTTTTCTAAAGGATATACGAGCAACGTTAATTTCTGCCGTCGCATTGCCTTTGTCCATTATTCCCGCTTTTTTAGGCATGGCGTATTTTGGCTTTACGTTAAATGGCATTAGTTTATTAGCACTGTCTTTAGTGATTGGTATTTTAGTTGATGATGCTATCGTGGAAGTTGAAAACATTGTTCGGCATTTGCGCATGGGTAAAACGCCTTACCAAGCAGCGTCAGATGCGGCAACAGAAATTGGCTTTGCCGTTATTGCAACCACGTTTGCCTTAGTGGCTGTCTTCTTGCCTACGGCGTTTATGAGTGGCATTGTAGGCCTGTTTTTTAAACAATTTGGTTTAACCGCAGTTTTAGCTATTCTCGCTTCACTTTTGGTAGCCAGAATGCTAACGCCTATGATGGCGGCCTATTTACTCAAAGAATGCCCACATATTCAGCCAAAAGATGGGCGCGTCATGACGCTCTATCTCACGCTAGTAAATTGGAGTTTACATCATCGAAAAACCACGATGGCTGTAGCGACCTTGTTTTTTATAGGATCTCTCTTATTAATTCCTTTACTACCAAAAGGTTTTATTCCACCTGACAACATGCCGCAAACGCAGGTATTCATCGAATTAGCCCCAGGTTCTACACTGACCCAAACACAACATTCGGCAGAATTAGCACGACAATTTATTGCGAAGGTGCCCTATGTCAAATCCATATACACCACGATTGGTAGCGGCTCAGTGGGAAAAGTCAGTCCAAAACCAGGAAGCGGTAGCGCAAATAATGAAGTCAGAAAAGCCACATTGACCATTATGCTCGAAAAAGGCAAAGACCGACCTGTTGTCAAACAAGTGATTGAAAAAAACATTCGCCAAGCACTCAAAGATTTACCTGGGGTTCGTATCAAGGTTGGCTTAGGTGGGTCTGGTGAAAAATATGTTCTGGTCATCAGTGGAGATAACCCAAAAGCACTAAGTTCGGCTGCTCAGAGCGTTGAACGAGAACTTCATAGTATTTCTGGTTTGGGAAATATCGTTTCAAGTGCAGCATTAACACGCCCAGAAATTGCTGTTAAAACCGATTTTTCACGTGCAGCTGATTTAGGTGTCACCACTACCGCTATTGCGGATACACTTAGAATTGCAACACTGGGTGATTATGATTGGTTATTGCCTAAATTAAGCCTATCTCAACGACAAATTCCAATAGTAGTTAAACTCTCAGAGCAAGGACGCAGCGATTTAAGTATTCTAGAAAGATTGGCCGTTCCTTCGAGTAAAGGCGGCTCTGTTATGGTAAGTCAGGTTGCTGATTTATCGCTTTCAAGTGGTCCTGCAATGATTGACCGATATGACCGCTCACGCAACGTCAATTTTGAAATTGAACTCTCTGGCATGGCACTTGGCGATGTATCAAGTGCAGTACAAAAATTACCAACTATTCTCAGTCTCCCCAAAGGGTTAAAACAAATTAACATGGGAGATGCTGAAATGATGGCGGAATTATTTGGTAGCTTTGGACTTGCTATGATGACGGGAGTGCTATGTATTTTTGTCGTATTAGTATTACTTTTCAAAGAGTTTCTACAACCTATTACCATTCTTGCTGCATTGCCGCTTTCGTTTGGTGGGGGGTTTGTCGCCCTCCTCCTTGCCGGAAAAGCCTTCTCTATGCCGTCGTTAATTGGACTGATTATGCTAATGGGCGTGGCAACTAAAAATTCGATATTGCTCGTGGAATACGCGATTGTTGCTAGGCGAGATAAAAACTTGCTACGCCATGAAGCATTAATTGACGCCTGTCATAAACGGGCCCGCGCTATTGTGATGACCACGATTGCTATGAGTGCTGGGATGCTTCCAGTTGCGATAGGTTTTGGTGACTCAGACGCTTCTTTTCGAAGTCCTATGGCTATTGCAGTCATTGGTGGATTAATAACGTCTACTTTACTGAGTTTACTTGTTATTCCAGTGGTTTATACTTATTTGGATGATATCCATAATGCTATCAATAATTATAGGTTATATTGGAATAGGAAATACGAATTGAAAAAGTGACTTATAAAAGTGGCTAAATTTAGTATTCAAACATTTACAAAACAGCATCTATAACTCATTTACACCCCACTTCTAATTCGATCCACAGGCCGCATTATTTTATGTTAATCGTCCGTTTACTTAAACAAAAAGGTACCTTGTGTTTAATTGTACTTACTCGAACGAACTTAATGGCATAATAGCAATCGATTGGCATTGCAGACTCTAAAATCAGTATCAAAAAGCATATAAAAAATAGAAAAGATCACTTGCCGTGCTGATTACCCATATCATCCTATGTAAAATAACTACTAAATGGTGTATGTATGAAGATTAGTATCCCAAAAGAAATTCACGATGGCGAAAAACGTGTCGCCACCACCCCTGAAGCCGCAGCACAAATCATAAAACTGGGCTTTAGTGTTAGCATTGAAAGCGGTGCGGGTGTCACTGCAGACATTTCCGATGACGCTTATCGAGCAGTAGGCGTTGAAATTGTAAAAACAGCCAAAACACTTTGGAAAAACGCTGATATTATTTTAAAAGTGCGCGCGCCAGAGGGAATTGAGCTCGATTTAATGCCCAACGCAAAAACCTTAATCTGCTTTATATGGCCAGCTCAGAATCCAGAGTTAATGGACCATCTTGCCAAAAAAGAAGTGACCGTTCTGGCTATGGATAGCGTACCTAGAATGTCACGAGCACAAAAACTCGATGCACTCAGTTCAATGGCAAATATTGCCGGATATCGCGCAGTGATAGAAGCCGCTCAACATTTCGGACGGTTTTTTACAGGACAAATTACCGCAGCGGGCAAAATTCCTCCCGCTAAAATTTTAGTCATTGGCGCAGGGGTTGCTGGACTTGCTGCTATTGGCACAGCCAAGGGAATGGGAGCCATTGTTCGCGCTTTCGATACTCGCCCTGAAGTAAAAGAGCAAATCGAAAGCATGGACGCCGAGTTTTTAATGCTTGATTTTCATGATGAACAAGATGCGGGAGGGGTGGGTGGTTATGCTAAAACCATGTCCCCTGAATTTATTGCCGCTGAAATGGAACTATTTGCTCAACAAGCAAAAGAAGTCGATATTATTATTACCACCGCATTAATTCCAGGACGCCCTGCCCCAAAGTTAATTACCACTCAAATGGTAAAATCTATGAAAGCAGGAAGTGTTATTGTGGATTTAGCCGCGGAGCAAGGTGGAAATTGCGAGTTAACCCAAAAAGATGATGTTGTAGTTAAAGAAGGCGTCACCATTATTGGTTACACCAATCTACCAAGTCGCTTAGCCAATCAATCTAGCCAGCTTTATGCCACTAATTTACGGCATCTACTCACTGAATTAACACCTCAAAAAGACGGAATCATTCACGTCAACTTCGATGATGAAGTGTTACGCGGGGCAACCGTTATCAAAGAAGGCAAAATTACATGGCCTCCTCCCCCTCCAACACTTTCTGCCGCTGCTGCGCCTAAAGCCGAAACGATAATTGTGGTTAAAAAAGAATCCTCCTCCTTCATTCCCGCCTTTATTAAACCATTTCTACCTTTACTTATTGGTGGTCTTGCGTTATTGAGTTTAGGATCAGTGGCGCCTGCGTCATTTATGTCACATTTCACGGTTTTTGTTCTAGCTTGTTTTATTGGTTATCAAGTCATCTGGAATGTATCTCCCTCACTTCATACTCCACTGATGAGTGTCACAAATGCTATCAGTGGCATCATTGTGATTGGCGCATTAATTCAAGTTTCCACGCCAAGTATTAGCATGAGTCTACTCGCGGGAATGGCCATTTTAATTGCAACCATCAATATTACGGGTGGTTTTTTAGTCACACGCCGTATGCTTGATATGTTTAGAAAATAGGGGAAGGACTATGTCTCAAAGTTTAGTTACGATGTCATATATTGTAGCCACGATTCTTTTCATTTTGAGTTTAAGTGGTTTGAGTAATCAAGAAACTGCTCGTCGCGGAAATTATTACGGTATGTTGGGTATGGCAATTGCCATTGGTGCGACAGCTTTAAGCGCATCGGTTACCAGTTATGTCATGCTAATTATTGCATTGACAATTGGTGGCGTCATTGGTGCAAAAGCGGCGACAAAAGTTGAAATGACGCAAATGCCTGAACTGGTTGCTATCATGCACAGTCTAGTGGGATTAGCCGCTGTTTTAGTCGGTTATACAAATTTCATGGATACAGGAAGTTTGAGTGGTGTTGAAAAAAGCATACATGAAGTTGAAATTTATATAGGTATTCTAATTGGTGCGGTGACGTTTTCAGGTTCAGTGATTGCGTTTGGTAAATTAAGTGAGCGTATTAGCGGAAAACCCTTATTACTTCCTCATCGTCATTTACTGAATTTAGGTCTGCTGACTTTGACGATTTTATTAGGGAGCTGGTTTTTAAGTTCAGCAGAAACTGACGGAGGCACCTTCCCTCTATTACTCATGACAATTGTTGCATTAGCATTTGGCATTCACATGGTTATGGCCATTGGCGGTGCAGATATGCCTGTGGTTGTGTCTATGCTCAACAGTTATTCAGGTTGGGCAGCTGCGGCAACGGGTTTTATGCTAAGCAATGATTTATTAATTGTTACCGGTGCGCTGGTGGGTAGTAGTGGTGCCATTTTGAGTTATATTATGTGCCGAGCGATGAATCGTCATTTTTTGAGTGTAATTGCAGGTGGATTTGGCACAGTATCTGGTGGTGAGGCGGCGGAAGTCATCGGCGATATTCAATCCATTGAAGCGCATGAAACTGCAAAACTTTTGATGGAAGCTAAAACCATTATGATTATTCCCGGTTATGGAATGGCGGTTGCTCAAGCTCAACATACCGTTTATGAAATGACAAAATTTCTTCGGTCAAAAGGTAAAAAAGTTGGATTTGGGATTCATCCTGTGGCAGGACGTATGCCTGGTCACATGAATGTTCTGCTAGCTGAAGCAAAAGTACCTTATGATATTGTGTTTGAAATGGATGAAATTAACAACGATTGGGCAGATGTTGAAGTATCAATTGTTATTGGTGCAAATGACATCGTCAATCCATCAGCATTAACGGATCCCAATAGCCCTATTGCAGGTATGCCTGTCTTAGAATGCTGGAAAAGTGATACCACTATCGTACTTAAACGCTCCATGGCCTCTGGCTATGCCGGAGTAGGCAATCCCTTATTTGTTGAAGAAAATACGCGCATGCTATTTGGAGATGCAAACGTCATGTTACAAGGCGTTTTAAAAGCGTTGCAAGCATAATCGAGTTAAGTAATGTGCAGGATTTAATTAGTTTCGTTAAATCCTGCACAATTAAATATTTCTGCAAAATTACCAATGAATCTCCATTGGAAATGACAGATTATTGTGTGAGATAAAAATCAATATCTTCTTTTGAAAAACCAATTTTTTTCGCTACGCGATCAGCGTGACTCACCCGAGAAATACCATCAATGATTTTATGTGTGGGTAAATCACCTGAAAACTCAACCTGCCGCGCCACGCCAATATGCTGTTTTACAAGCTCATCTACTAATTGATGATTGTGGGTTATTAAAATAGTACTATTACCTTTGCGATAAAAACCACTTAATACAGTCAAAGACGATTCCATTTTTTCTTCAAACGTTGTTCCTTCAGACAACTCATCCAAAATAACTAGACTCCGCGCACTACACGCTAAAAAGACTTCTTTTGTGCGCTTAAGCTCTGCACCAAATCGACCTTCGCCGTCATTGAGTTTGCTAATTTCAGGTGCTTGATAAAAGATTTTATCCGCCACACTTAATGTCGCACTTCGAGCAGGAACAAAACATCCAATTTGAGCGAGTAGTTGAATTTGCGAAATAGTTTTGCAAAATGCCGTTTTACCACCGCTATTTGGCCCCGTAATGGCTAATACTTTATTGTGGTCAAGCGTCAAATCATTGCCAACGTATTGAGGATTTTCTTTGCCCAAAATAGGATTCATGGCCTCGCAGAGAATCATACGATGTTGTTCACTATCAACAATCGATGGCAGTACGGTGGTTTGACCAAAATGATCAGCAAATTTCAGAAATGACAATAATTCATCTAATTGTCCAAGCGCATCCAACGCACTAGCTAATTCCTGAGACTGTTTATATTCCTCACGTAAGGGAATAATAAAATTATCCCGATCAAAATTACCTACCCAAGGAAAATAGAGTAATAAGAACGGAGATAAAAATAGAGCTTGACCAATCACCCCTGGAATAAAATAAAACAATGTGCATAATGCTCCGGTAAGTAAGGCAAGGACTAATGGCTTAAATAGACTCGGATAAAATACCACAGCGGGCAACCACCACGATTTGCTGCGTTCTTGGCGTGTTTGCAAACTCGTTTCAGTTAAATACACACTCTGTGTCATTAACGCATACGTGCGACTCGCTGCAAATGATTTAATATGGTCGAATAATTCGTTTAAATAAGCACTTTCAGGAGATGGGCACTCTTGAATGCCTGTCACAAAATTCGTGACAAAACGCACACCACGTTTATATTGTGCATAACCATAACCTTCAATGTCTTTACCGTTTTTACTACTTCCAAACATCGGAAGGAAATCAGCAAATAATAAACGATAAAAACTATTTTCACGTTCAACGCCAATGTCGATAATGTTTTGAATAGCCGTTTTTAATGCTGTGTTGTCGCGCAGCTCTTCTAACGCAAGCTGTTTGTTTTCAATATCGTGCCTTTTGCTTAAAGGTGTCACTAAAGAACGAAATAAAACAGATTGCCCAATAACGGATTCTGCATAATTTACCGCATCAAATAAATTGTCAACTTCTAAGGCGCTCACCCCACCGGCATCTAATACGCCCTCACCTGTTGGCAGAGATTCAGTCACCTTTATTGATGGCCAATCCAACTGTTTCCATAAACCGAGTAAATGTTGTTTC
>CAINHP010000043.1 GCA_903848905.1 uncultured Pseudomonadota bacterium | reverse complement strand
TATGACTGAAGATAAAAACAGATGTATTAACGCTGGTATGAATGATTATATTACTAAACCAATCAATCCAGACGAATTATTTGATAAATTGCAAATTTGGATTGAACCAAAAAAATTAAATAATCAAGTCATCCTTACGCCTACTATCGATAATATTAATAATGAGGATTCTTTCCCACCAATTTTTATTAATGGTATAGATTTACAGCTTGGTTTAAAGCCTGTTTTAGGTGATTTAACTATTTATTTTAAATTGCTTCCACGTTTTGTTAAGAATCAACAGAGCACTCCTAAAGATATCTCAAATGCCTTAGATGCCAAAAACTTCAAACTCGCGGAACTTTTAGCACATTCTACAAAAGGTGCTAGTGGTAATATTGGTGCAGTTACTTTGCAAAAACTTGCTGGTGAACTTGAGAATTTGATTAAAGTGTCTCAGGATATTCTCAAAATAAATGAACAGTTACTATTGTTTGATATTGAACTTTCAAGTCTAATCATCAACATTCAAAGTGCTCTATATCATCATAATGATTCCTCAATACCATTACTTACTGATTCTACTAAAAATTTAACTGTACTTTTCGAACTAAAAAAACTTTTGTTAGAAAATAATGGAGAATCTACGGTATTTTTTGATCAACATGAATACATTTTTAAAACTTTCTTTGATTCAGATAATTTTAATTTTTTAAAAACATATATCGAATCATACGATTTCGATTATGCTCTAAAAATCATAGATCAATGCCCTCTATTAAAATAATTTTGTATTTTTAATTATTTTTATTCCTTTTAAACATTTTATTAGCTTAATAATTACAATGAACGATAAAACAGTATTTAAAAAACCTATTATTTTAGCGATAGATGATGATGCAGAAAATCTATTTTTACTCGTAAATATTCTCAAGGACAAATATAAAGTCATTGTAGCTACTGGTGGTTACAAAGCACTTGAGATTCTTAAATTAGATAATGAAAAGCCTGATTAAATTATCCTAGATGTTATGATGCCAGAATTAAAAGGATTTAATATATGTAATCAATTAAAAGCTAACATAAACACTATAGATATTCCTATTATTTTCCTTACTGCCAAAAATGATACAGGTGATCAGGCCGCAGGTCTAGAATTGGGTGCAGTTGATTATATTACAAAGCCAATTGATCCCGCAATAGTATTAGCAAGGGTGAAAAATCATATTTCACTCAAAGCTGCTCAAGATTTCATTAATGATAAAAATGCTTTTTTAGAAGAAATTGTTAGAACGCGTACTGCAGAGCTAACTGCAATTCAAGATGTTACAATTCAAGCTATGGCTTCAATGGCTGAAACGCGTGATAATGAAACAGGTCATCATATTCGACGCACACAACATTACGTTAAATTATTGGCTATTAATTTACGTTTCCATGCTCGATTCTCGCATTTCTTAGATAATGATGAAATCATCGATTCATTGTTTAAATCTGCACCCCTACATGATATTGGTAAAGTTGGCATTCCAGATAATATTTTATTAAAACCTGGCCGCTTAACCCCTAATGAATTTGAAATCATGAAAACACATACTACCCTCGGACGTGATTGTATTCAACGAGCTGAAATCGATTTAGGTGTAGAAATTCCTTTTCTTTTAATAGCCAAAGAAATTGCATATAGTCACCAAGAAAAATGGGATGGGTCAGGTTATCCTCAAGGACTTACTGGCGAAAACATTCCTATTTCAGCACGTTTAATGGCTGTAGCTGATGTATATGACGCTTTAATCTGTCGTCGGGTCTATAAAGAACCTAAATCACATGAAGAAGCTAAAAAAATTATTTTGGAGGGCAAAGGAATTCATTTTGATGCTGATATTGTCGATGCATTTTTGGCCTTAGAAAATGAATTTCAATTAATTGCTGCCAAATATAGCGATTAATCCAATCTAATTTCAATGAGAATTTAAATGGTACACATTAGCATCCGATAATTCTGAAGCATAAATTATACTTAGTTCAATGGATGATTTATTTTGTAATATAAAATTAGATACTTAGCGAGCATGATAAAATAAATGGTTTTAAACTTATTTAACCACTCAGCCGTCCATTCGCAAAATGCTTGTCAAATGTTGATAGCCCGCCATTTCAGTGCAAATCTATATGGTTTTTTATTAGAATAGGCTACAATTCTCACCATATATTTAGTTTTAATTTAATTTGGAGTATCAGCCATGCTACAAACTATTGAAGTAGAAATCGACTACGATGGTATTGTACATCCTATAGAATCAAACGATAAGCTACCTGCCGGACGTGCCTTTCTAACGCTTTTAGAGCCACCTAGCAATGAAACAGCATTTCTATCTGAACGCGCACTTGCAGAAGATTGGCTCAAACCAGAAGAGGATGAAGCATGGGAACATTTACAGTTGGTCAAGTAATTGTATTACCCTTTCCTTTTTCTGATTTACAAAAAAACAAAATTCGCCCTGCTTTGCTATTAGCAAGCGTTGGACGTGGTGATTGGATTGTTTGTCAGATTACGAGCAAAGCCTATTTTGATGCGTTAGCAATCGGTATTGCAGAGGAAGATTTTGTTTCGGGTAACTTGCAAAGAATTAGCTACGCTCGCGCATCCAAATTGTTTACCGCTAATGAAAGTCTATTTTCAGGTGTAGCTGGAGAATTAAACAGAGCAAAATTACAAGAAATTAAAAGCGTGGTTGTTGAAATTATTAACTGCTAGAAACGCTGCAATCAATTGAGGCGCGTTAAATCAAAGCTAAACCCCCACAAAACCACCCGCACAGTGTGTAACCAGCCTCAAGCTAACCTATTGAAAAATAATTCCAAAGCTAAAATAACCAAAAACACTAATCACACCAATAGCTTACACATCTGATACACACACAAAATCTCACCTTGTAACCAGCTTTAAATTGTTACTAATCAAGCAGTTAATCAACATGATATAATGGTAATTATCTGATTATTAAGGGGATTGTTATGTCCATATCAGCTGTTCAACTTATTGCTAATCAAAACAACGCTAAGAAATCTACTGGCCCAGTCACTTTGCAAGGCAAGCAAACGGTCTCCAATAATGCACTCAAACATGGTGTATTTTCAAAGAGCCTAATACTCACAGACGAAGATCCTGCTGAGTACAAAAGTCTGCTGAATCAATTGCTCCAAGAACTTCACCCCAGTGGCCTGCTCGAACAAACGTTAGTGGAGCGTATTGCTCTCACCCTTTGGCGTCAAAGACGACTGGTCCGCGCTGAGACAGCCAATATTGAGAGCGGTCGCTCGGCTAAGCAAATTGTCCTCGCAGTCAATCAAGAGCTGGAACTCAGCTATACCAGCCGCGAACTCAAAGAATCAGACTTAATTCCTTTTGATGCCATGCATTATGAGTGGTGTGAATCCATTTTGAGTGAGCTTAATGGCCTATTTGAGCAAACATCGCTTGATCTCAACAAGATAAAAGACATTGCGCCTCATGTTTATCAGCAGCTGCAAAGTGATGCTCAAGATCTTGCTCTCAGCCCAGTGAAATTCCTACAAGACTACGATCAGCCATTCGACTACTTCGACTCACTGAGAGAT
>CAINHP010000042.1 GCA_903848905.1 uncultured Pseudomonadota bacterium | reverse complement strand
CCTCGCTGACGGATCAAAGATCAGCGAGGCTTAGAAGCTTAGGTAAGCTATTTACTCATTTTTACCAATCTAACTGAACGCGTGTTTCGATAACATCTAAATCAGCATTATTAAATGCTTTAGCAGCTGTACTACCTGCAACATTTGTATTGATATCAAGTGCATGAAGATAATCAGCCATTACACGAACATGTTGATTTGGATACCAGTTAATACCGAATTTTACAGTTGAAACTTGACCACCTTTAATAACACCATCATTTAAGTTGATGTAATCATATCCACCTGCAAGTTCCCAAGCACCTAAACCGCCTTTAAGGTCAAAGTTACGAGTTGGCTTAATTCTATCCCATGCGCCAGTTGAACCTTTATAAGCACGTGATTCTCCGGTTAAGAAATAGGTCGCGTAACCATAATAACCATCTAATGTTTCATTGGCGTAACCTTTACCTGAAACATCTGTACGGATATATTCACCCTGTGCAGAGAATGGACCATAAACTAATGCCGATTCAGCACCAAAACGTGTTAAATAATCCGCTTCTCTAGTACCAAAACCTGATGGACATGTACTTGCTGAAACGTTATTCACTGCTGCTGCTGTACCTGCTGCCGCTTTAGTTGTGGTTGTAACTGCAGTAGTACACGTTAAGTTTGCTGTAGATAAAATACCTGTACGATCAACGTTAGTGCCGATACCATTAGCGAAAACTACACCACCATTACTAAATGAACCATCCGCTTTGTAATTGTTATTGATGTTAATATAAGAACCTGAAGCTCCAACATGCAAGAATTTCGTTTTACTTTCCATCCAAGGCAAACCTGTCAAACGCGCGTTCGCTTCCCAACTTGTATCACCACCGCCGCCGCTTCGGTTTACACCACCGTTTACACCAATAGCACTACCAGTAGTTGCTGAATCAAATTTATTATTTGAACCGTAAGCATTGTTATAACCACCTATACCTTCAGTTTGGAAAGATGTACCTGCCTGCCAGCGTTCTTCAACCCAGTTTGCACCAATACCCACTTTATAGGTGTTTAAGTTATCAACGAATGTATTGGTTGACATGTTACGTTCAATAAACGTTATATAACGGTTACTTGTTGCTTCTTCCATGCTGAACGGTTCTTTAAATGCACCGAACTTAACTGAGAAAGGTTTAGAGAAATTTTGTCTAACATAAGCATCAGTAATACCACCCGCATTCAAACCATTGCCGCGTGTGAAATCGTATTCAAATTTATAATCTGTATTTTTGAAAAATGTACCTTCAACACCAATACGCGCACGACGGAGTGCAGCTCCGTCATCTAATGTAGCTGGCATACCTGCAACACCTGATTGGAAACCGCTGCCTAATGGGTTATTTTCTGCAATACCTGTATTGCCACCTGAATTAGGTAAGCTTTGATTCAAGTTTGCTTGTGAATCAATTTGCAAACGACCATTTACAGCCATTTTGAAGTTACCATCACGGCTTTTGAATTCGATGCCACCGTCTTTTTTGATTTCGACCATGCCTTCTTCTTCAGCTGCTTTCGCGTGTTCTTCTAAGGCTTTAATTTCGTTGCCTTTAAGCTCTAATTCATGGTGAATTTTTTCAATTTCTGATTTTTCGCTTTCAGTTGCTTGAATAGCATGTTCTTGATTTACGAAATTTGAAGAATGTGATGTTGTATGTGTAGATTCTTCAACTTTTTCAAACGCACCCATTTTTTGACGACCTTTACCAGGTTCCGCAAAAATTTGCTTGGTTTTTGTGTCTACATATAAATCCAGCGCAAAAGCTGATGTAGTCACACTTGCTGTTAACGCAGTTGCAACAGCAAAAGAAAGTTTTGATAATTTCATAGTTTGTCTCTAACGAAAAGGGAATTTAAATTTCCTGCGCATGATAAATGACAAATATGACACTAATATTACAATGACATAAAAAATTACAAAAAAACAACAAACCGTCACCTTTAAAGCAACAACACCTTATTTTTGTTGTAAAAAACACTAATTGACCTATTCTATTTACCGTAAACTAAAAAATAAACCTCGCATAAACTGCCATCGCTCATCATCCACAATTTCCTCTATAATACCCACTACTACTTCTCTTAAAATCTTTATATTTACCCAAGGTGTTTTTTTATGAAAATGACGGCGCAAGAATTTCTCGATTGGAAAACGAAGCATATTACCTTACTGGCTATGTCAGGTGCGGGCAAAACAACACTCGCCGATAAATTACCCAAATCCAAGTGGTATCACTATTCGGGCGATTATCGTATTGGTACCAAATATTTAAAAGAACCCATTTTAGACAATATTAAACGCCACGCGATGAGTGTCCCTTTTTTGCGCGAATTGCTACGCTCGGATTCGCTGTATATTAAAAGTAAAATTTCGTTTGATAATTTAACGGCTGTGTCGAGTTATTTAGGTAAATTAGGCGATCCAAGCAAAGGCGGTTTATCGCTTGAAGAATTTAAACATCGTCAGAATTTGCATCGCCATGCTGAAATTGAAGCGATGAAAGATGTGCCTAATTTCATTCACAATGCAGAAGATATTTACGGATACAATCATTTTATCAATGACGCAGGCGGAAGTGTATGTGAGCTTGACTGCCCAGAAGCCCTCGAAATTTTGGCAAAAAATACCATTATTATCTACATCAAAATCCCACCTGAACTTGAACAAACAATTATTGATCGCGCAAAAACAGATCCTAAACCACTTTATTACCGTGAAGCATTTTTAGATGAAAAATTAGCGCAATATTTAAAATTAAAAAATTATTCATCAACCGATCAAATGCCACCCGATGAATTTGTCACGTGGGTTTTCCCTGAGTTGTTTAAATCACGTATTCCCCGATATGAAGCCATTGCACAGCAATATGGTTATACCGTAGACGGTAACGACGTGGCAAACGTAGCAACAGAAGAGGATTTTATCGCTCTGATTGCTGCCGCCTTAGCAAAACAAACTGGTTGAGGTGGAATAGATGCCCTTAGTTGCACACACGAATCTCCCCACTTTTCAACGTCTTCGTGAAGAAGGCGAAGAAATCATTGATACTACTCGCGCAAATCATCAAGAAATCCGTGAAATTCACATTGGTCTTCTTAATATGATGCCAGATGCGGCACTTGAGGCAACAGAGCGTCAATTTTTTCGCTTAGTGGGCGCATGTAATCAAATTGCCCAGTTTCATGTCCATCTATTTACTATTGAAGGTTTAACGCGAAGTCCACAGACACAAGCGCATATTGATAAATATTACGAATCGTTTGAGAAAATCAAAGAAGACGGTTTAGATGGACTTATTATTAGTGGTGCAAATGTGACAGGCTCATTTTTGCCAGCTGAAGATTTTTGGGAGCCTTTAACAGAAGTGTTTTCGTGGGCAAAAGAAAATGTGACTTCAATTTTATGTTCATGCCTTGCAACGCACGCCGTCATTCATTATTGCTACGGGATTGCGCGAACACGTTTGCCCAGCAAGCGTTGGGGCGTTTTTTCACATACGTTAGTGGATAAAAAACACCCACTGGTCGTTGAAATGAATACACGCTTTGATGTACCTCACTCGCGTTTTAATGCCATTTTTCAAGAAGATATGGAAAAACATGGCTTACGTGTGCTGTCAACCAGTCAAGATGGTGGTGTTCACTTGGCCGTGAGCCCTGATGGTTTTCGTATTGTCTTCTTTCAAGGTCACCCTGAATACGATGATATAAGTTTGCTCAAAGAATATAAACGCGAAGTTCGATGTTTTTACAGCAATGAAACCACAACGTACCCGCCCTATCCTGAAAATTATTTTAATGATTACGTAAAATCTGTTTTTGCTCAGTATGAGATTGAAGTTCGCTTTGCAAAAGAAAATCAACACGATTTCCCTCAATTTCCTGAAGAATTGATTCTGGAATTTATTGATAATACGTGGCGTGATACGGCAAAAAGTGTGTTTAACAATTGGTTAGGGAAAATTTACCAGATTACCCATCAAGATCGTCGACTGCCCTTTATGGATGGCATTGATCCAAGCAATCCGTTAAATTTGTAGTGAACTAATAAGAAACTTGCTGCGTAAACTAAGCAGCAAGTTTTTTTAATTGACAAACTAAGACAACCGGTCGTATTATTCATCCAATGAAACAAAAACAAATTAACAAACATAATTTACTTGATGAAGGTGTTGCATTATTAATGCGGCAGGGATATCACGGTACCGGTCTTAAAGAAATTCTAGATGCCGTCAATATTCCTAAAGGTTCATTTTATAATTATTTTGGTAGCAAAGAAAATTTTGCTGCTGAAGTCATTGTTCACTATATTACGCCCTATCTAAATCAGTTAAATCAATATTTAGATGAATCCGACGGCAATGCGGTCGCCGCTTTAAATCGCTATATTGAAGAAAGCATTGCTGAACTCGAGCGCACTGATTTTAAAGGCGGATGCTTATTAGGTAATTTAATGGGAGAATTAGGCGATACTAGCGATTTATGTCGCATAGCATTGCAAAATGCACTGAATGAGTATCGAAATGTATGGGAAGAAGGACTGCGTCGAGGTCAAAAGGAAAAGAGCATTCGCGCAGATAAATCCGCTCATGAGATGGCAGATTTATGGGTAAATGCATGGCAAGGTGCTCTTTTGCGTATGAAAATAGAGCAATCAACTGAGCCGCTCAAACAATGTTATTCACAATTACTGGGAGATTTT
>CAINHP010000041.1 GCA_903848905.1 uncultured Pseudomonadota bacterium | reverse complement strand
TTGAAATCATGCAGGAATCGTTGAATACGGCGATAATTAGATTCCATCTTCGCCGTACCTGAAAACATCAATGCGATTTCAGTTAAGTTGACGCTTCTCGCTTTAATCACTCCAACAAGCATTCTGGCAAAGCAATCCATTCTTGCTTTGTTCCATTGGAATTTTTCATTTAATATCGCTGAAAGCCCGTTGATTTGGTTCATTTTTCAATCTCTTCGTAAAATCTATATTATGAACTATTTCAACATGTTCTGTTTTTTGTCATGTACAAAGAAATCAGAGTTATATTTAATTTAACTCAAGTTAATTATACACAAAAATAAACAGGTAATCTTCACCCAAATAGGGGATGTACTTTTGCACGATCAAAAGTGGCGGAAAATGAAAAATTTAAATTGTCATATTGGATGGTGTTTTTTGCTTGGGAATGCGGATAAGGGCATCGATATTTCATTGGTGGTCTTTGCCGCTTCTAATGACGAAAAACATTCATTTAAGCTACGCAACATCACCTTGATATCGAAATCATTAGTATACTTACTTTTATTGTGTTAATTTACATGCGCAAGACTTGGATAACTAAAGCGATATAATAAGATAGATAATGCTTTGCGTTATAGGTGCTTAAGAAAAAGAATTTTCAAGAATTTACTTCTCACACTTTGTACCGCGTTAGCTATACAGGAATGAATTTAAATTATGTTATTAATTTAGGTAAATCATGAAAACGAAAATGCAGTTCGAAAATATTAGAATTTTTGCAGTTGAAACGAGTTTTTCCTCATTTCCATCTTATGTTATATGCACCGTTGAGCGAATTAATGACAAAGAATTTCGAGGAGAAAGTTTTTTACTCCATATTAATAATGCGATAAAAGCAAGATTAATTGCTAAGGAGATATTGATCCAAAGTGAAAATATGAATTCTGAGTTATTTTCAGATATTGATGAAGATTTTGTAATTGAGGAATGCCTAAATCAAGGTAAAACAAACATGTATGAAAGTTACAAAACTAAAATTATTTTTGATAATCAATCAATTATAAAAAATATTTTTGAAATTGATATGAATTATTTACTTCATGGCAATTTTGCCCATGAGAATATTAGAAAAAAGCTTTTGTTAATAGGTGAAAGAACAAAAGTCGAAAAGCTAAAGCAATATATTAAGGCTGTAGGTGATTATTCGTATGCTGATTTTACTACGATCACTAAGTTGGATGAACAATAAAAAATACATCAAAATGTCATAATCCTATTGTATAAAGTCGTCTCACTACTCAATAGTGATATTTTATGTTGAAAATTGATTTCTTGCAAATTAATCACGCCAAAGTCAATTTATTCATATTTAATAATAAGTTATGAGAAGATTCAAATGACACAATCACAACATTTACACGAACACGATCATGAACACTCACATGACCACAGTCATGATCATAGGGATTCTGATGAACATAAAGAAGACCATGAACACGATCATGATCATTCGGATGATCACAAGCACAATAAGTAAAAATTATAAATATTCACCAAGCTGACATATAAAAATTATAAAATTTTCTAAAAATAACACTGTATTGTTATGCCCCTTGTAAATTAAGTAGTTATATTCCTCTGCTCTCAATGTTTTATTTATTTAAGCATTGAGAGTTTTTTAACTTCAATATTCAGCTTATAACTCATTTTAATTAAATTCATTGAATATGGCCTTTATGTTAACTGACGAACAAGACGATATTTGCACTTATTATAGCGTGGGTAGTTATGGTGCTTATCCTATTTGGTTTTATAAAAATGAGGAAAACTATTTTTATACCTCCCTTGAAGGTAGTGAATATGAACCGTATTCTTCGTTAGAAAATGCAATTGCATCAGCCGAGAATAATTGGAAACCAAGGCAAGGTGGTTTTTGGAAAACACCTGAAGAAGCGGAAAAACACGCAGAATATCTTTTGGATCAAGGACGAGTTTCAAGAAATTGACTAAGAACAAAACGTGAATAAGTACCGAGCGATAAAATGAAAGTAACTCAGGAGTTAATAAATGCGTATTGTCATGCTTATTTTACTAGTCCCATTGTCATGTTTGCTCGGTGTGGAAGTAATTGAGCATCATTATGCAGCTGTTTTTGCCTATACTGTGATGTCAATTTTAACTGCTACATCAGCACTGTTAAACAAGTAAGGATATAGGTTCAACAAGTCAATTGAGATTTTGCTGAATATCCAATCCACAACAGATTTAAAATTAATTGTTTTGAAGATTATTTAGGTTTAAACCGAGAAATTAAAAGCTAATCCTTGACTGAATTTTTCAAATTGAGTCTAGACTATAATCAATCGAGAGAAAATTAAAATGTTGCTGTATTGTTTGGTTTATACAAGCGTTGCAAAACAAAAAATGACTGACGAGAATTTGAAAACAATTTTGAAAAATTCTCATTTTAAGTATAAAACATTAAATGTTACTGGAAAATTGCTTTATCAAGAGATTGCATAACAGTATCAATTTGGTGCAAGCTTTTAGAAATTAGACTGAACAGGGTAGGGCGATTTAATAATGATATAAGCGTTACTTCGCTAGGTTGTAATGGATAAATTTGAAAGTTATAAATAGCTATAATTCGCGGAGAAGAGACGTATTTTTGTTTAGTACACACCTTTAATTAGTTAAAACTCCCATAACAGCATCTCAGTTATTACTGCATTAACGGTCATAAAGTTCAATAAAAATAAGAAAAATTAATATGAATAATGATAAACAAGCTGAAATTTGCATTGTACAGGCATGTCAAGAATTGATTGAGATAGGAATTCCACTCAATAGTATTACAGTTCCTGATAAGGCAACTGCAATTCTTGATAAAAAACTTAATAGTGATGACTCATCTGAACGAATTTACACTCAAATTAATACTATGATTATAAATGGAAAATTAAGATTATCTTCCAGCCAGCAGCATACATGGGATTTATACGACAATGATTAAATCTGAATTAATCGATAATATTGCCAAGAAATACCCTTTCTTATCAAATTCGGTTGTTGAAGCTGCAGTTAATGTCATAATTGAAAGTATGATTGAAGAATTAGGAGCAGGTGGACAGGTACACATTAGAGGATTTGGCAACTTTTTTATACTAAAGAGGGAAGCTATTATGGGGCGTAATCCAAAAACTGGTGTAGCACTCTTAATTAGGGCAAGGCATGTTGTACGTTTTAGAACAGGAAAAGAATTAAAAAAAAGAGTTGATGAATATTCTAACCAATATCCAATTAAAAAATTATTGTAAAAATACTGAGATGATTTTTTTGTAAAGACTTAAGCGTTATTGTCGTAATGGTGTGATAGTAAAATTGTGCTGCAATGCAATAATTGATGAGTTAAAAAATAGCCCTGTCTA
The DNA here is from genome assembly GCA_903848905.1 of uncultured Pseudomonadota bacterium. Taxonomy (GTDB): domain Bacteria; phylum Pseudomonadota; class Gammaproteobacteria; order Methylococcales; family Methylomonadaceae; genus UBA10906. The sequence continues at coordinate 31,562 of CAINHP010000041.1, read as the reverse complement.
AGTCAATAAACAAGGCTACCTCTTAAAAAAACATCTCGCTAAATATTAGGCGTGTGTATTAATCGAATGGGAACTTGACGTTCCCATATCCACGCTAACATTAGTGGATACAGCTGCAACGATCTTTGTGGGAGTAATTGCAGCAACAACCTCATTAGGTTTAACTAAAACAGGTTGGTTTAATGAACTAATGGTTTGCGAGATGGTTGGAATGACTGATGAATTTATCATTCTATTCTCCAAATTGTTAATAACAACATGCAACCATACTTTTATCACACCAAATAGCAAATGGGATTCTCATCCGTTTGCTTTGTTCAGCGTGACTTAACTGTATCGGCTAAGGTTAGTACTATTGTAGGGTTAAAAATTATTTAATTTGATACGTCAAAAAAAAAAATCAAAAAAAACCTCTAACATAAAATGAAGAGGCTACGGAGTGGGAAAGCTATATGATGTATTTAATTCAGCATAATCAATGCCAATAAAGTTGAATTAATCTATTTTTGAATTCACAAGCATTACCGCGCGGTAAAGGTGTGATTGGTTTATATACTGATAGATTTGGTTGTTTTCTGTATAAAAATCAGAAATATATTTTTTTAGCCAATCAATTCGCGCATCTGCATTTTGCTTCAGACGATTCCATTGAAGATGATGAACAAGATAAAAAGCTCACAAAGTCAGCGGGACTTTATGGGGGGACGTATCGTGACGAATATCACGATGATGTTGAAATCGACGATGGTATCTATGATGAATAATGGATTTAATCTGATAGTTTGATTCAATATTTTCGAAGATTATTGAAGTCGATGATTTGTCATGCTTGAGCGCTCATCTATGACATTGATAGTATTTTCAATGGTTGGATTGTTTTTGAATAAATAGTTGGATGATTGTCATATTTTGGCCGCTGTAGGGAGTTTTTTAGTGAGTTCGAGCAAGTGCTTTTTGGTTTGTGTTGCTAATAGTCCACTTGATTGCGCATTCAGCGTGAGTTGCGAGAGTGGGGTGAAGGGGTCAGTCGTCGGCGTATTGGACGCTTGATGAGAAAGATTGACCTTATACCATGAAAAATGATCATGGTATAAGGTCAAATCTATGTAAATTGAAAAATTGTTTCCGTAGTGTTCTTGGAATTTGCAACTAAATTGTTATCGTTGTCAGATTTGACACCTCATTTTGGTAAGACTATTTTACAAAATTTATGTCTTAGTAAGTGTAGCGGGTTCATAATCAAGCATCACTATTTAATCCGAACTGGAATTTTCAATGTAGGCATGTTTTTTGTTGAGATAATAGGGGGTGGCGAATTTTCAGGAACACGACCATCTTTTGTACTAACAGCAACAGGATTGTTTCCCCATAATGGATAGTCATCGGTTAACGTTTTCAAAAAGGCAACGATGGCTTTTTCTTCGACTATGCTAAGTCCCAAATTACCTATTTGCGTGGTATTCATATTTGACGAAATTTCAGGTGCTGCCCAAGCGGTTTTTGCAAACTCAGGGGAGTTATTATCTTTGACTTTTTTCAATACATCACGCGTGTTATAGAAATGTACCATATCATCTAAATTGTTGAATATCCCATTATGACCATACGGTGGTGTCAAATCGATATTACGCAACGATCTCACTTTGTGTTTACCAATTTCAGTTTGTGGAATACCTTCGCGTCCACCTAACCCTAGGTCTGCAAAGGGATTGCCTGGAATAGCCATATTGCGGGGCAGTCCGATATTGTCGTAACCAAAGTAGGTAAACAGAGGTGGAATGGTGTTTCCATTACTGTCCACTGTCACATCCATTTTATGGCAACCCGAACAGCCTGCTTTTCCTTGAAATAAATCTAATCCTTTTTTCTCCGTAGTGCTTAATTGGGTGGTTCCAGCTAAATAATAGTCAAATTTTGAGTTGAATTTATTAAAAGTTCCACTTTGCTCAAAGGCACTAATCGCTTTAGCGAGAGCAGTGTAGGTGTCTTGTATTGCTTTGTCTGAACTGGTATCGGAGATATTGAGTTGGTAGATTTTTTGGAAATCTTTGATGTATTTAGGATTGGATTTTATTCTATTAACAACATCGAGTTCATCGAGCATCGCCATTTCAACAGGATTGAGTAAAGGTTTTTTTGCTTGTTCAATTAAATTTGTTGCTCGGCCATTCCAAAATTGCCCACCTACATAAATTTGTTCATCTTCATCCCAGCCAAATTCTGGGCTGTAGCTCGCATAAGCAATGCTTGGTGCATTAAGTGTTCCAGTTGTCCGTGGAATTGAGCCAACTGAAATGGGAGATATACCTTTGACGTTACTGGGGTCAACAAATCCCGGCACAATTCCTTGAACGCCTTTAAGTGACGGAATGGGATTTAGGCTGTGGCATGTTTCACAAGATTGATTATGGTTAAATGATAAGTTTTTATCTTTAAAAAGGGCTTCCCCTAATTGTTGTTCCGGTGTTAAGGGAACAGCTGAGTACGCAGTTAAGTTAAAGACGGCACAGGAGAAGGTTAATAATAGCTTTTTCATAATATTTATCCTTGTTTCTTTTTAATTTAATATTAAACAGCTGAAAAAAGTTTATAGTGCAACAGTTCGTAATTCTGATAAATTTTCCAAAAGTGTGACGCAGTTCACATTTTTTTTACAAAGTGCGTTCAGTCATGCTCTGAGTAACTATAGCGAATAGCTTGATAAATAGGGGGATACAGCTTATCGATGCTTTAAAGTGGGTGAGAGGGCTTAAACGCATGTATTGCCATGCAATTTGGAAGACATAATCAAAATGGGCGGATTATTTGATGTTTTCGTTTGAATAATGGATTGTGATTAATGTTCTGCTATAACTAATTTGCGTAGCCTACAATTTTATTCCATAGGCAATGAGGCTGATTTTTCGGCTCCTACTTTTTTGAGGAAGGGCGCAATAAAAAGTGCACTAAAAAAGATTAACGCGATGCATTGAAATAAATTATTGAATGTCATTACACCGGCTTCACGCCAGGCAAGAGAGCTTAATTGGAGTAAGGCAGCCGTATTTGGATGATCAATAATAGAGGTGTCAAGCTGTTGCTCCATGCCAAAAAGTAAATTTTGGACATGGATATCCGTGGATTTAACAGATTCACGCAGTTGTGAATAATGCGTTTTATTGAGATACAAAATTAACGTATTGGCCACTGCAAGACCAATCGCACCGCCTAAATTACGCATTAAATTATAGAGTCCACTCGCATTTTTTACTTCTTCCATTGGAAGTAAGCCGAGTGTTAGAGTATTAATGGGAAGAAAACACAGCATCAACGCACTACCGCGTATCGCTTGTGGAATAAAAAATTCCCAGTAACCTGATTCAGCGGTTAGTTGCCCATTTAGCCATGACCCAAGCGCAAATAAACCAAATCCCAAGCACAACATGACACGCAAATCGATTTTCTTTTCAAGTGGTCCTGCAATAAACGCAGAAACGAGCTGGAATAAGCCGACAACCATTAAATAATAACCAATTTGTAAACTGTTTAAGCCTTTGATACTTCCAAGATAAATAGGCGTTAAATAAATAATAGTGTAAAGGCCAATGCCTAAAATAAAGCTATAAATACAACCAATTGTAAAATTTCTATTTTTAAACGCGTATAAATCAATAATCGGGTGAGGATTAACAAGCTCCCACCAAAGCATCACCACCCCACTTATAATCGCTGTAATAGTCAGCATGAGTATGGTCTCATCTTCAAGCCACTGGTTTTTAGAGCCTTCTTCAAGCACGAATTGCAATGATCCTAAAAAAATAGCTATTAACGCAATGCCAAAAAAATCAATTTTTTGCAGGAGTGCCCAATTAGGTTTGTCGATATCAAGAAAACGAAATACCAAGAAACTGACGATAAAACCAGGAATAATGTTGACTAAAAAAAGTAATTGCCAATTATAAGAGTTAGTTAAGTAACCCCCTAAAACGGGGCCAATGGTTGGTGCCATAGTGACAATTAACCCAAGAACAATACTCATCGTGGGTTGTAATCGTGGAGGAAAGAGCATGAAAATAATGGTAAACGTCATGGGAATCATCGCGCCACCAAAAAAACCTTGAATGCAGCGAAATACGATCATGGAGGGCAAATTCCATGCAAAGGCACACGCTAAACTCGCTAAGGTAAAGCCACTGGCAGAGAGTACATATAAATAGCGTGTTGAAAAAACACGTCCAAGCCACCCGGATAGTGGAATGACAATCACTTCCGCAATCAGATAGGAGGTTTGCACCCATGCAATTTCATCTTGTGTTGCGGATAGACCGGCTTGAATTTCCTGCAATGAGCTGGCAACAATTTGAATATCAAGTACCGCCATAAATACACCAACGGCCATACTAAAAAAGCCAATCCATTCGCCCGTTGTTAAAACACGCTCGTTTGTTCCGGTTTGCGTCATAACGGTTTAACTTGAACTTTTACCGTGACGGATAAACCCGATTTTAATAATGAGGTGTCCACTGAGTCGTCGAATACAATTTTAACCGGTACACGACGCACAATCTTGGTGAAATTACCCGTAGCATTTTCTGGTGGAAGTAGGCTATATTCTGAGCCACTAGCTGGTGAAAAACTATCGACTTTACCCATTAATATCGAATCGGGATAGGCATCTACGTGAATTTTTACGGGTTGCCCAATTTTCATGTGAGTTAATTGTGTTTCTTTGAAATTCGCTTCAATCCATATTGGATTTTGACTGACCAAATGCACTAAGTTCAGACCAGGGCGAATAAACTGACCGATTTGAACTCCTCGATGACCAATGGTGCCATCAGATGGTGCGAGAATTTGAGTATACGCCAAATCAAGTTGGGCTAGTTCAACTTGCGCTTGTGCTTGTTTGATCCGTGCGAGTGATTGGGCTATATTACTTTCAAAACTCGTTAACTGCTTTTGTTGCATGGCAACAGCAGCTTGAGAGCCACGAAGTTCTGCGCTTGTTTGCTTCGATTCTGATTGCAACTTATCGAGCGTCTGACGCGGTGCACTCCCTTTTTCAATTAAAGCGCTAAATCGCGCGACATCTTGGTTGATTTGCTGTTTTTTTGCTTCAATTGCTAAAACTGCTGCATCGGCATTACTAAGGGATGATTGCTGTGTATTTTTATTCGCACGCAAAAAATCACAGTAAGCTTGTGCTTCGGACACTCGCGCCTGCGCTTGTGCTAACTTGGCTTGATAATCACGATCATCAATGACGGCAATCACATCACCTTTTTTGACTATTTGATTATCATCTACATTGAGCTGCGTAATATAGCCTTCTACACGCGCACTAATGAGTACGCTATTGCTTTTTAAATAAGCATTATCTGTACTTTCGTAATGTTGTCGCTCTTGGATCCATGAAAAAGCTCCCCAGCCTGCACCTGAAAGTAAAATAAGTAAAATTGAATATGTGAAAAAACGCTTCATAGAGCCTGCTTTAAATGTCAAAACGGATGATTGATATTTTAACCGAATTCATTGTCTTAACGTGTGAAGCTTTTAATAGTGTCTATCGTTTTTTTCGTTAAATAAGTATTACCTATTTTTATTTTACGCCAAACTATGGGCGCATATTGGCAAAAATTGCGTAGCAACGCATCAAAAAACGTTTAACACGGAAATATCGTTGAATCGTAAACAGAGCTTTTTCATCACAATGACTCCTGATGTTGGGGTGTCGCATTGACGCTTTACATATGACGCTTTGGAGAACCTCGATAAAGTTGCCGTGGTCGTCCAATGCGTTGATTGGGATCGGAAATCATTTCATCCCAATGTGAAATCCAGCCAATCGCTCGTCCCATTGCGAAAATGGCAGTGAACATATTGACGGGAATGCCGAGTGAATAAAGCAATAAACCAGAATAAAAATCGACTTTGGGGTACATCCCTTTTTCAATAAAATACGCATCTTTTAAAACAACGTGCTCCACTTCAAGAGCAACTTGAAAGAGTGGATCATCAAGTTGATTGAGTTCACTGAGAACTTCATAGCAAAGTTGTTTCATTATTTTGGCGCGAGGATCGTAATTTTTATAGACCTGATGACCAACGCCATTTAATTTGAATGGATCGTGATCATCTTTGGCTTTGTCGATAAATCGGGGAACATGAGAAACATCACCAATGGTTTTAAATGTATTTAAAACCGCTTCATTTGCGCCACCGTGAGCCGACCCCCAAAGACATGCAATGCCCGCTGTAATGCACGCATAAGGATTCGCGCCACTTGAACCGGCTAAACGTACAGTGGATGTGGAGGCGCTTTGTTCATGGTCGGCATGGAGAATGAGAAACTTTTCAAGGGCACGAACAAAGACGGGATTTTGAATGTAATCGTCACAAGGCGTGGCAAATAACATTCGCATGAAGTTTTCTGTGTAATTCAGTTTGCTTTGCGCATAAATAAAAGGTAAACCAACGCTATATTTGTAGCACATCGCCACAATGGTCGGCATTTTTGCAATTAATCTTATGGCATTGAGTTCTCGGTCTTGCGCGGATTTAATATCCAGTGCATCGTGGTAAAACGCGGATAACGCTCCCACAACGCCCACCATTACAGCCATCGGGTGTGCGTCACGCCGAAAACCTTTAAAAAAATTGGTTAATTGGTCGTGAACCAGTGTTTGCGTCGTAATTTTTTGCTCAAATTCATGCAATTTTTCAGGTGTTGGCAACTCACCATAAAGTAGCAAACAGCTAATTTCTAAAAAACTGCATTTTTCAACTAATTCATCAATGGGATAACCGCGATAAAACAACATGCCAATTTCATCATCAACATACGTTATCGTTGAGCTACAACTTGCCGTGGAATGAAATCCCGGATCGTAAGTAAATAAACCTGTTTGGCTATAAAGCGATTTAATATCGAGTACATCAGGACGATTCGTTCCTGACAATACCGGAATTTCACATACTATTTTGGCATTTTCCCTCAATGTAAATACACGATTTTCTGTCATAAAATTCTCCCGAAAAATGAAAGTGGTTATAACTCTTTTGCAACGCTTTCTTCTTGGCCTGCGGCATAGGTCAGAGAGGCGACGTTTTCTTTGGTAAAAAAACCATCGAAATCATCAAATCGTTGTACGTATTCAATAATTAATGAAGAAAAGTCCGAAGCGGAGGAGAAAATTTGTTTTAATCCTTCTTCTCGAGAGCCTACCGTGTTAAGTAAAAAGCCTTTGCCTTGCGCTGTAATGGCGTCTACAACGACATCAATATTTTCTTTACCTTGCTGATTACCGTCTTTGACTTCCACGGCAATATGGTGCATACGAGGGCCGTAATTTCTCACGAAGGTTTCCGTTGGGCTAGGCATTTTATCGAGATGATTGACGCAGTAGGGATGATTATTGGCCGTAAAGACTTTAGCAGGACTTTTTGATTCGGGATCAAGGCGCGTATTTTTAGTGACATTGGTTGATGAGTTTTGATCCGCAATATCGTAACTTCCCCAGAAATAGTAACTTGATAGTGCAAGGTATTCTAAAATAGCTGACTCACGATTTTGACTGTAAACACGCGTGGCAAGATGATCTATAGGGCATAATAAATCCCCAATGCCAAGGCGCGTTTGCATTTCTTTTCCTCTGTCATTAGCTGCTTGCGCTGTGCGTAGAATCACACAGTTACCATGTTGATAAAAACGAATACCATTTTCAGGTCGCTCCATATACCCCACCACATTTTGAGTGTACGGCGAGGGTTTTGATATGCTGACGTTTAACGGTAAATCTAAATCGGCGAGTTGACCGATAGAAAAAAAACGAAATTCGCGCACTTGCTGTAGTGCAACAACTTCGTGGCGATTTGTTGTTAACAGAATCTCGCCTAAATAGCGGCTATGCGGGCGTTTTGCACCAACGGGATATAAATCATTTAGACTGCGAAAGATGTCGTTATGCTCCGCGTATTTCACTTCACGGAGTAAAATATCAGGCGAATTCATATCAATGCGCAAAACGTGTGTTAAATGTTTTTCGCTATCAAGTGTGACGAGATAGTTATAAGGTGTCATTAGCGCGAGTTCAGTGATGTATTCCACCGAATTGCCGGGCTCAACGCTAATCATAAACGCTTCAATGCCACCAATCATATCGGTTAAACCGCTTGAGTCGCGCTGGGTTAACAGGCGTTGCAGATATTCTTCAAAAAAATCAGAATTCTTTTTATCACCAAAACGAGGCATAGACGTGGAACAAATCATTATTGATACCTTTAGCTAATCATGTGTATAAAAATAAAAGCGCAAAGACTATGCCAGCGAAATATTGAGGATTATTTTTGATAATAGAATATGCCTAAATAAATGCTAATTTGATGATATTGAATGATAAAAATTTTTTTAGTCGTTATTTATCATCAACACAAATCTGCATTTAACATCATAAATGCGACGAAATTGCACCAAAAATAACGTACAATCTTCATTTATGCACTGTTTTGGAACATATTTAGCCTAAAAGCTGAGAATTAAATTTTGATTATTAAACCCTTATCGTTGACTCCTTATGAGAAAGTGTGGCGTGATATGCAGCACTTCACGCAGACGCGCACTCACGATACGCCTGATGAAATTTGGCTAACAGAGCATTTTCCTGTTTATACGCTTGGCTTAAACGGTAAGCGTGAGCATTTGCTCAATATCGGCGATAGGCCTGTTGTGCAAACCGATAGAGGTGGGCAAGTCACCTATCATGCGCAAGGGCAAGCGATTGTGTACTTTTTGCTTGATTTAAAACGCTTGAAACTCAATAGTCAGCAAATAGTGACCTTACTTGAAAATGCGATGATTCAAACGCTCGCTGACTTCCAGATTCACGCCAAGGCGAATGCCGATGCACGAGGGGTTTATGTTGAAAATAAAAAAATTGGCTCAATTGGACTGCGCATTAAACAAAATGGCTGTTATCATGGATTAAGTTTGAATAATCATTTAGATTTAACGCCGTTTACGTTTATCAATCCTTGTGGATATGCTAATTTACAGATGACACAAGTTGCGGATTTTGGTGTTTTCCTGCCAACGCAAACGCTTTGCGAGCACATTGCCGACCATTTCATTAAGACATTATGACAAATTATCAAGCGCCATCACGCAATACACCTCAAACCCATCAGCGTAGCAGTGAAAAACTAGCACGAATACCCGTTAAGGTTGAGCAAAAAGAAACGACATTGCGTAAACCCGATTGGATACGCGTTAAATTATCGGCAGGGCAGGAAATTAGCAATGTGAAAAAATTGCTGCGTGAAAGTGGCCTGCATTCCGTTTGTGAGGAAGCCGCCTGTCCAAATTTGGCGGAATGTTTTCAAAATGGCACCGCCACGTTTATGATTATGGGGGATTTATGTACACGTCGTTGTCCTTTTTGTGATGTTGCGCATGGAAAACCTCAAGCGCTTGATGAGAATGAACCAAGCCAACTTGCTGAAGCTGTGCATAAATTGGCATTGAAATACGTGGTGATTACCTCGGTGAATCGTGACGATTTGAGAGATGGTGGCGCGGGGCATTTTGCGGCCTGTATTCGAGAAATTCGTCAAATTGCACCTAATACGAAAATTGAAGTTCTGGTACCTGATTTTCGTGGTCGCGTTGAAAAAGCGTTGGAAATTCTCTGTAATTTTCCGTGCGATGTGTTTAATCACAATTTAGAAACGGTACCGCGTTTGTATGCAAAAGCGCGTCCCGGAGCGGATTATGACGGTTCACTGGATTTATTTCGACAATTTAGTCTTGCACTACCTAATGTACCCACTAAATCAGGTTTAATGCTGGGTATTGGTGAAACTCCCGAGGAAGTGGAAGACGTCATGCGTGATTTATTGGCAGCAGGCTGTTCAATGCTCACACTTGGTCAATATCTGCAGCCAAGTAAAGCGCACCTTGCTGTAGAAGAATATGTGATGCCAGAGCAATTTGAGCGTTATGGTGACATAGCAAGAAATTTAGGATTTAAACAAGTGGCTAGTGCGCCGATGGTGCGCTCATCTTATCATGCTGATTTGCAGGCTAAATCATTACTTTAACCCGCGAACACAATATCAAATTGTGACATAAATGGCGTTATATCTTCTCGAGAAACTTCTTTTACAGGCAACGTTAGCATATCAGCAGACAGGCCGCGCTCAAGAAGTGATTGGGTTTCAACAAAAATAGCGTCAACGTCCATGGTTGGTAGAATAGAGAAAAGCGTAGCTGTATTTTTATACGCACTATTTATTGCATTTTGATGATTTTTTAAATGGAACACAGCATCATCCAAAAGTAATATTGTCACATCTTGTTCAAAAGCGGCTGTGGTTAATATAATATCAATTGTTTCTTGCACATAAAGCCCGCTATAGCTTGATTTTCGCAGTACGAATAAATATTTTTTCATCATTGTTTAACCAAATACGATGAAGCGATCAGCAAGTAACGTTGCTTCAAGCAATTGTCCAAGACCGCCAAGTCGAAATCCTTGAGCGACATTTTCCTCAACTAATCCGCGTCGCTGTGCCGCAGAAATACATACCACTAAATCAATATCATTTTGCTGTGCCAGTGTTTGCCATGCACTAAAAATTGAAAATTCATCATCGGGAGGCGTGGCACTTTTTATCGCGTGATAAATGCCGTCATGGTAGAAAAATATACGGAATATTTCATGCTCTTGTTCAAGCACTTCGCAAGCAAAGCGATACGCCGTAAAACTAGTGGATGAATGATAGGGACTGGCGTTAATTTGCAGTGCAAATTTCATTAAGATAATTTTCTCGCAATAAGAGTCGTTAAAGAAACACAAAAAGAAAAGCGTGACAGCAACTAAAAAATCACTGTCACGCATTGTTTCACTTAAATCAAAAAGCGCTTACTTTTTGATTTTACTCAGTAGAAAATCCCATGCTTTTTTTAATAAAGGGAGGGCGTTACTTTTGATGTAGTGACAATAAAAATTGATGCTTTTCTTAATTAAGCAAACAATATAGTCAACTGTTTTCCCAAGGGCTTCTGATCTTAAACTATCACGCCACTGCAAATAGTGCATGCCAAGGCCGCTCACAAAAACGGGTTTGAATAGCCACATTTCCAATAGCGAAATCACCCACATATACACAAACGATGTCCCCATCCCAACGCCGGCGATAATGACGAGCCATGCAAACATAGGGTGGAGTTTTGTCAGCCACCACGATAAAATATCCGCTATGAGGAACACATAAGGCATACCAATGGCAATACATTTATATCTGACGGACGTTGTTTCTTCAAAACTAAAAATAATGCCTACAAACATAAAAATAAAGCTGATCCCAAATAGGTGAATATGGGAAATCCGCGTTAGCGAGGAGAACGTTGCGCCTTCGTCTTGTTTACTGACAGCTAGAATGTTTTCAAATTTATTGAAATCAGGAAGACTGCCAGACTCTTTGTTGTGACACATTACACAGTTGTTTTCAATAATTTTTTTGATACCATTATCAATATAGTCGTCTTTATCAGCACCATCGCGCACCCATTGAATGATATCAAAGCGCTCTTGGTCGGTTGCTTTATCTTTCATTGAACCATTCAGTTGCGTTTCAAGCACAGTCCCTGAGCGATTGCCATAGTAACTGTACACAATGTCATCAACCGACAAGCCAAATTTTCCATCAGCCATGCCGTGTGTGAATAAAATCTGAATAATCGCAAATAAATAGCCAATACCGACTGTACAGAGATACCCGGTAAATAAGACTTTTATCGGAAGGTCATGATCTTTGAGTCCAATATATTTTTGTTTCTGAACTGGAATGTCATCGATTTCTTCTGGAGGTGGAACGTATGGTTGCATAATAGTTACACACATGGTTTTAAGTGAATGGGTAACTTTATTTTAACATTAGTCTTCGAGAGTTACACGGTGAAATTGAGTGAGAAATGATTACATTATGTTGATACACGCACAACACTGGATTTTTTAAATATTTAAAATAGAGTTTAGGCAAAAAAAGGAAAAAGACACAGCCATTGTGTCGGCGTAAGATTTATTGAGTGAGATCGGTAAGTGTTTAAAGTTAAATCAGCAAGTGACGGATCGTTTTCATTGTTTTGTCGCTAAGTTGAAAATTGACTGTATCCAAATCTTGTTTCATGTGGCTAGTGGAGCAAGTGCCTGTTAAAGGCGTAATGCCGCTTTGAATAAGAAAGCGAAAAAAAAGTTGTGCTGGTGTCTTTTTAACGTCATCCGCTAACGACTTCATAACTGTGCTGCTGAGAATATGAGGATTGGCTGTTAGTGTCCAAAAACTTTGATAAGTGACGCCCTGTTCTATGCAGAATTGACGTAAAGGTTTGTCATAGTGAGTGTCTTTATAAAATCGATTTTGAAGAATAGTGGGTTTTGCGCTGACGGTATTAAATAATTTTTCAAATAATGCCAAATCATAGCAATTACTTATTCCAAGACGTTGTACATTGCCCGTATTATGTAATCTTTCCATTTCATGCCAAGCATCAAGAGTAAGTTCAAAAGTAGGCAAGGGGGAATGAAGTAGAAGTGCGTCTAAATAATCAGTATGTAAATTATTTAGCGAGGCATTGAATGATTGCTCGATTTGTACGCTTAATACGGCTTTTTTGTCATAGGGCACACTACTTGGGTCTTGACCGGAAAGTGGCGTAAATTTTGTCTGTAAATAGAGGGATGAACGATCTATTCCTTGCTCTTTTAATCGAGCTAGCGCAACCCCGACTCTTTTTTCATCATAATGTTTTGGCTGACAAGCGGTATCAATACCTCTAAACCCGATTTGAATAGCTTGCTCAACTAGCGTATCAGTTCGCTCTTTCTTCCACGCTGTTCCATAAAGAAGATTGGGTATGGTCGACTTGGGCTGAATCATAAAAAAAGCTCCAAATATAAAATGTTAGATTATTTACCGTTTTTTTACTCCTTAGGTAAAATAACATAAGATTTAAGATGGAGCTTTATTTTTTATTTATCACACTGTGTACCTTTAAGAGGTCATATTCTTAAGGTATTTTATAATCTTACTTGGATGCCATGTGTTTTAAGACAATTTTAATGGGTTGATATTTTCAATAGCATGCGGGAGAATAATAAAACTTTAATTAAAAGGTAATGCGGATGGCAAAGATATTAGTCATTGACGATGAAGATCAATTACGTGATTTGTTGCAAAAATTATTAACGCGTGATGGCCATGAAATATCTATAGCGCATGATGGGAAAGAGGGAATAGCAAATTTTCATCAATTCAACCCAGATTTAGTGATTACTGACATCATTATGCCAAATATAGATGGTATTGAAGTGATTACGGAACTGCATCAATCAAACTCTAATCTTCCGATTATCGTTATTTCTGGTGGTCGACGTTCAATGGCCGCAGGATTTAATTTGGATTCAGTTGAAATGTTAGGTGTAAGAGGTATTCTACAAAAACCGTTTACATATCAACAATTGCAAGAGGTCGTTAAACTTGCGTTAAGTTAATAAAGAAATTGATTTACAAACCCATAGTGATTAATCCATCACAATAGATAATAATTATTAATACTTAAAAAATTCATGAACAAAATAACACTCATAGTCTTTTTAACGCTGTTTTCCTCAAACACCTTTGCTGAATATCATGCGGAAGGTGAAATTATAGGATATGTCTCAAATAGCCTTGCGAAATATTTTCCAAGTCTTATAAAAAATGAGCACAAAATAGTACATTCGGTTAGGCAGAAAGATGGAAAAGTTTATAAAATGAGACGCATTTTTCAAGATTCTGAAGTTCAGTTGAATGGTCAAGGTGAATGCATTGTCCATCCAGGACATGAGCCGATTCTTTTAAGTCAAACAGAAGATGGGCATTATGAAGAACTTAATGTCAAATACATTAAGTTTTTATGTGTAAAAGAATAATAACGCGCTATGAATAGTTGATCTTTTGAAATTAAGTAGCGTTCAATCAAATGGATAGTCGACTCATTTTTTAATGAGTCGATAAATATTGGTGAATGGTTTTATAAACTATCAAGCAACCCACTTTGCCGTTCAATATCTTGAACATAGCGCAAAATAGCACCCTCAATAGATTCAGGTATATCCATAAATTCCAAACCAATATGATCCTCAAACTCATTCGCCTCGGGATCCAGTACCGATCGGACAATTGAATTTACCGACATCACTTTAAAAGAAACATATATTTTGAAATGTGGCAAATTAAGTAATTTGTCGTGGTAAAAGGCGCCGCTGGGTAAATAATAGGAAAATTCAGGATCAATATTGATGAGTTGACACCCCGACATACTCACATTCACTAAATTAAAACGCATCACATTCACTAATTTTGTACTTGGATGTGCTGGATGCGCCTCGAGTTCTTCTTCAAATTTTTGTCGTGCTATATTGGCTTTACTCTTAGAGAATGCCCCCATTTTAGAATAAGCGCGTTGCCAAGCTATTTTTTCATCAGCATATTGAGTTTGAATGTTTGCAATTAATTTTTGTTCAATTCGGGCAATTGCTAATGCGTAAGCCTGTTTTTTTTCTAACGAAGTCTCTTCATTAGGTTCAGTAAGCACAATTTCAATATTCGCCCCATCAAGTGCAGGGCAGGCAACTCGATAATATTCACGTCGATTGTACCAATAAAGTTGGTCGGGGATAGTGATCATAAAACAATCACTTCCCTTATATTTACTTTTTCTTACATGATCAACATGAAAAGAAACCTGAATGCCATTAAAAACAGTATTAAAGTGCGGATTTTTAATATTAACTAATTTTTTGTTTAAATACTCGGAAGAACCATAATCTAAAACAATAGTGCTTTCTTGGTGATTAATCGAGAGTAAAACGGTTAATAATGTTTCTTTACCGCCTAAGGACACGGATACATTGCATTTATTTTTGACGAGCATAGCGAGGTTGTTCACTATCATTGCTCGGTTGTGTATCATTGCAGAATCTTGAGACATTGTGCATCACCTCTTTTTAAAAATATAAACTGACTTGAGCAGTTGATGCAATGAAATTAGCTGATAGCAATTTCTCGAGTTCCCGATAGTAAAACAAACAGACTTTTACCGCGATTTTCTTCTGCTTTCCAGCGTACATTGCCAATTTGCACTTCTGTACCAACAAAAACACCTCTATCTACTACAATTCGTGCATTATCAGAGGCAGAAAAATTCTCCGATAATTCATCAATTTCAGTTTTGAGTTGTTTAATGTCAATTTTGAGTTTGCTGAGTGTTCGGTGCAATTTTGCGATCATTGTAGTCGTTGTTTTTTCAGGATGATCATCATAGAAGGCGAGAAGCGTGCCGATATATACGAGCTCATCTTGTTTTGCGATTAACTCCTCTTTCATGTCGAGTATGCGTTTTTGGATATAAGGATTGATACCGACTTGAATATGGGTTTTAATGCCTGAGCGCGCTCCCACCACAGCTGCTTTAAGCTGAAGTAATGCACAACTACTTCCGCCAATAATCGACGATTTATTACTACTATTTTTTGCACCCGCAAAAATTTTATTACCGGCCATTAATTCAGTATTTAACGCATATTTTGAAATGGCGATATCATATCCTGCTTCAATATGATAGTTTTCAACGAACTCAACAACCACCGAGCCACGAGCGACAATTTTTTGTATATTATTTACATTATTTTCATCGCTAGGCTGCTCTGAGCCTTGCACGCCGCTTTTAATGATAATATCCGCATTAGAAAATAATTGACTACTTCCCATTACGCCGCCTTTAATAGTCAGGCCACCCATTGATTTTACCGTTGCACCGATGACATTACCGTGAATAATAACGTCTTCGAGTGCTTCAATAATCATGCCCTCTACCACATCCCCCTTAACAACAACGGATCCATCAAAGTTCACATTGCCTGTTGAGAAATCAACTTTATCGAGCGTTAAGATTGAAGAAACGGTCATTCCATTTGGGACAGGTACGGGTTGTCCAGTTACGGAGGATAGTAATTGATTTTCGTCGTTAGGGTTAACGTAAACCCCCTTCATATCTTTAGAGAACGGAATATTCTCACCAATCTTTGGTTGAACTACTTCACCAAAAACGGTGCGCCCCTCTTTGCCTTGAATGGCAGGCATGCGCTGCATGACGACCGAATCTTTACGAACCACTGGAATTTCACCTAATTCACGGTAATTCGCAATGCCATTCGCGTCAATTTTAGGTTTGCGCTCATGGGTTTCGGGCATCATGCTTTTAAACTGGGAATCAACCCCATCGACTGCTCTTATACCTTCTGCTATCAAGAAATCAGTACAAAAACCTTTATCCATAATGGCTTCAAGTTTTTCTGTTTCAACTATTCCATAAGTAATTTCTTTTTCTTTGATAGCTTTTTGTATAGCCGAAACAGTGATCTCTTTCCCACCATAATTCGGTGTTACCGTCAAACGTGCACGTAATTTATCGTCAGACACGGTGATTAATGAAGAGGCATCTCGACGTTCACCAATTTCACATTCAAATGCTTCTGCCTTCGGATCACTGTAGCGAACGATTAATTCGGCTATTGCGAGCTCATTTATAAATAAATACGCTAATCCGGCTTCTTCTATCCCTTTTCTAACGACATCAATGGTGAGATTATCAAGCTTTTCTGCGGAAGGCGTGAAAACAGCAAGTAATTTGCGCTCACTTTTACTTAACTTAAATTCTAAGCCATTTTGATTTGTCATTTCAGTATCATCTCGTTATATTTTCATTTATTTATTGCTACACTACTGATATTGTAATGGTTTGCATGTTTATATTCTTTTTAATTTGAGCATTATTCGATTCGAATCATATTATCAAATTATCTATCCCTTTAATCGTCAGTTATAAATTACTTTTATATTAATGTCGCGTAGCTGTATTCATTTCATTTGCACAGGATTTAAAGCGCAAAAGCACACGTTCACGTTCAATAGCATCATGACTATGGTAATAAAAATAATCATCTACGCTCCAAATGAAAATGTGACTCTCTTTAATCAATACCACATCCTTTCCGGTGAGCTGCCCTATTTGCATTTGCGCATAAACGCCTAAATCACGCATCAAAGCGATAATCGTTTCATTTTCGCCTGTTATAAATGTTAATGTTTCAGATAAATTCTCAATCACGCTGCTATCCTTTATTGCATCCAATAGGAATTAGCCATGACGTGCTTGGTTTTATTTCTTTAATGTAATCTGCTACAGGAATTTTTTCACCTGTTAGTGCTTCAATTTCACGCACAGTAACAAGATAGTTATCAAGTTGATCGTGAGTCGCTTCGTTTGAATTAGGGACTATCCATGCGATGGCTTGTTCATCTTGACCACTACCTCTCACAATAACTTTCCAAAAGGCATCGGGGGTTGTTATGCCATGTGATTTTACAAAAAAATCATCTTTAGGATTATTACCCCAAATCACCCCGCCAATGATGAGTAATTCAGAAATGTCACGATAACATTCGGTAATTTCTTCCGTTACCATCCATGCTCCCCGATTCATGTTAGCGGCTTGTGGCAGAATATTTGTCATATTATTGGTCGCTTTTATGGCTGATGCGGACGAATCCAAATGATTTGCTGGCACTAGATGACCACGATCATAATGATTTCCATACGCATGAGTTGACATTTGCTGGCAATTTTTGGGCATTTGGGCGTCTAGTGAAAATTTATTCGCACGCGGAAAATGTCCAGTGTCGTGTTGCGCGTTATATTGAAATTTTATCGCCCCGTGTCTTTGGCAGTCTAGCCATACACTAAAACCTTCGTAATCGACTTTTATTGTATTGTTATATAATTTATTATTATTCAAATGCTTACAGTTATTTTTCGAGTAATTTACACTCCCGTTTTTACAAATTAGTCGACTGTTTTCACACTTATCAATACCTTCGTTTTGCCCATTGCAAGGTTGACTGATTGCAATATGACTAAATGAGAGCAATAAAAAAATGTATAAAATTTTAGTCATGACCATTTCGATGTAGCACATTCATTAAAGACAGACTAGATTTTATCAAAATCACGCAAATAAATTATTAATTTATCTCATTTTATTTATGACTAAACTGACATAATAGACTTCATGCAAACTTAACCATAAATTAATAACGCTTATTAAGGCGGATTTAGGTGAAATTTAGAGCTGACGACGACACTATTAGATTTTTGCAATAATGTGATAAATTTTTAGCATATCCGTTTTGCCTTTGAGTAAGCATTCGCCTACCACTTCAGTTTGATAGTTATCTTGTACATAATGGTGAGTTAAATTACCGATGAGAATGCGACAAGGATGATCGCGTGTAGGCGCGGCGATCGTTTTATCAAAACTTTCAAGACGGGATGCTGTATTCACGGTGTCACCGATAACGGTGTATTCCATGCGCTGTGAACTACCAAAACTTCCTGCTACCACCGTCCCCGTAAAAATACCGGTGCGCATGGTGACTGTTGGAAGACCTTGTGCTTCCCATTTTTGATTGAGCTCGCCTAGTTTGTGACCAAACTCAATGGCGCACGCAACCGCTTGTTTTGCATCGTTTGCGATGGCTTCTTCGGTTTCACGTTTAACGGGAACACCGAAAATAGCCATAATTGCATCACCGATATATTTATCAATCATTCCACCGTGTGCCATTACTAATTGACTCATTTCTTCCATATATTCATTGAGCCAGTTCATTAATACTAATGGCTCCATGTGTTCTGAAATAGTGGTGAAATTAGATAAATCGGTAAATAAAATAGTTGCGGTTACCGTATCGGGTTGAATGCCATCTTTACTGAAAAATTGGTCACGTACTTCCCATAAATGTGAAGCAACTTCCGCTGAAACGTGGCGTTCAAATAATTTCATTAATTGACCACGTTCTGCTCGCGTTTGAGTGAAAAAATAAAACACACTGACAAACAAAGCACAAATCCAACCAAGTAAGGGGGCAATGAGTGGTAACCACCATCCTTGATTGAGTAAGAATATATTACTGCCTAGAAGGACAGTAAATTCAATTAGCATTAAAACGAAGAAAAGGATGCCACCTCGATACAGTCCTGCAAATGAGCCAATTAAACACCAAAATAATAACCATCCATATTCTGCATTATCAGATATGGCGCGGAGAGGTTGTTTTTGTTTCGTCGCCATATTCAGAATTTGGCTAATAAAATAGCCATGATATTCAATTCCAAAGCGAGTAACTTCATTTGGTAAAAGCCAATAATCTTGAAGACTAGGCGCCATAGCACCAAATAATACGATTTTATTTTTTAATGCATCGGCAGGGACTTTATTATCAAGCAAATCCGATAAGGTATAAATGCTAAATGACTGAGGTAGCGCAGGATAGTCGAGCATAATTTGGTATCCGCCTGTATCTGCCTCATGATACCCCCCAAAATTTGAATCAATTTTTGGAACACTTATTCCATTGATATTAAGTGTTTGCTGATCATCTAATTGAACAGCCATATTCTCATTAGCCAGATAGTAAACAGATAACAATAGCGGAAAAGAATAGTAGCTCGTGCCATTGACATCTGAAAACAAAAGACCCCGACGGGCAACACCATCGGGATCTTCAAGAATATTATTGAAGGCTGTTCGTGCAATACTTCCTTCTAGTGCAGCAGGTGCTGCAACAAAATTCTGTTTTTGATCACCGCCAAAAAATATCCAGACAATATTTTCATATTGTTTTAAAACATTACTTAAATTATCTGAACCAGGTGGCGTAGGGATATCTCTATATTTATCTACTCCTATCACCCGAGCACCAGCGTCTTCTGCTTTTTGCAGAGCGTCAGCAAACACCTGATCAGAAAGAGGATGCCCAAAACGACGAATATCAGGTTCTGTTTCACTAATGATTACAATACGGTTATCAATCATTTCCGAAGGTCGCTGAGATAAAAGTTTATCAAAAACGCGTAATTCTAACCCCTCTACGATATCAAGTGATTGCAGTCCAATAATGAGTAAAAACGAAACAATTCCAAGCGATGCGCAAACAACGATAGGATGATTTAACCATTTTTTAATTGCCACCTAGTGTAATTCCTGCTTGTTTTAAAAGATCCTGCACTTGAGATGATTTATTTTCAGTAACATATTGCAGTGTATCGTACCAAAAACCAGCTTGCGCTAATTTAGCACCATCATTTAGATCAATTGTGGTCGGATTTCTTCGAATAGGCACACTGATCAAAATATCTTTTCCGCGCTGTGTTGGATCAATTACCAGCGCAATTGACCATAAATAGTCCGATCCTTCGGTGAGCTGCGCATTTAAACTGTTGAGTTTAATGGTTTGAATACCGGCTTTTGTCACTGGAGGCAATGTTTCTTCTGCAATAACTTCACCGGTACTTTCAACAGAAAGTGAGAATTCCACGCTATAAGGCGCTGCCTCAGAAACGTACCAGTACAAATTAGGAGAGGCTTGCGCAGTTAATCCCACTTGCCCAGTTGGGACCAATGCTTGAAGTTGAATTGACGTATTGCTAATGCCTCGTGTTCCTCCGCCTCGTTGCGTGGTGGGCGCACCAGTTGTTGGAGGTTTAAATAGAATAGGGGCGTCAGCTAAAACGGCTGTTGATAAGAAAAAGCTAGATAGTAAAAGTATAATTTTAGACATGGCTTTTTTAAGTGTTAGGATTGAATAAATAAAACCATTTTAAGGTAATGGCTAATAATTAAATCACTATGTTTTTATAATATACATAGTTTGAGTTTTTATTCGCTATTCTGATACTGACATTTCATTCTGTCAAATATTACGTTTTTAAAAGCATAAATTAATGTTGCTTTCAATACTGGAAGTGACGAAATCATAGTAAACTGTTAATAAAGTTAGTTTCATTGGAAATGTGATGTACAGTTTCAAAAAAATTGTGATCTGAATACACTGAACTTAATGTGTTATTGATTGATTTAAGCGTTAAGATTTGGAATAAGGTTGCATTGCTATGAATCTATAAAATGTAATTCATAGCTTGAAAATGCTTTTATTGATGTTGAATTGCTGATTTTATTTTCAGCGAAGGAGTAGGGCGAGTTATGAAAAAATCTATTTTGATGATTGCATTTTGTGGTTTTATTTTAGTAGGCCTATCCTATGAAATAATGAATGATAAACATGAATCCACCCCAAACGACGAGAATGTAAAGCAAACTCAAGAGCAAGTCGCGCAAAAACAAGTTAGTGAAGAGGTTGAAAGTCAGAGTAAACCCAGTATTGCAGATAAAAATTCTGATGAATTCATTGATAACAAAAATGGAACGGTAACATTTAAAAACAACGGTTTGATGTGGCAGCGTTGCGCTGTCGGTCAAGTTTGGAATGGATATACTTGCGATGGAGATGCAGAAAAATTCACATGGTATAGCGCAATGAAATTAACAAGTCATTTTGCGGGCTATGATAATTGGCGTTTACCCACACAAATAGAGTTAATGACGCTGGTACTTTGCGTTGATGGGCAATATGACACGAAAAAAGCCAAGTGTTTAAGTGACGCGCCAGTGAAAAAACCTAGCATTAATACAATATTATTTTCCAATACGCAAAGTTTGTGGTTTTGGTCGTCTTCACCCTATGTTTATAGCAATCATTACGCTTGGTATGTTGATTTCAATCAAGGTCATACCAATTACAATGATAAAAATGCTTTTATGAATGTTCGATTGGTTAGATAACGCAGATATCATGCACATTTGAAATTATATTTTCAAAATGCAATCAACTATCGCGTCATATATTAACATTCATGCCTTCCACACTAGTCTTCGCCGCTTTAGGCATAATCTCTTTTTCAAAATTTAGCTATAATATTTAAACTCATTTATAATAGGGTATTGATGTCGCAATAAGTTACTATTTATGTCTGAATTTTGAATGCTTTTTACATGGTTAATAAAAATAAACCCTCTTAAAGTTAGATGTTTAGATTAAATAATAAGAAATTAGTGACTTATCGTGTACTTAAATTAAAGTATATTTCATATTCAAGAGAGGGATGGTCATGCGTTTAACAAGTCGAAGTCGCTATGCAGTAACGGCTATGTTGGATTTAGCAATAAATACGAAAGAAGAGGATACAATCACATTGGCGGTCATTGCTAGTAGGCATGAAATTTCATTGTCATACTTAGAACAGTTATTTGCACTTTTACGTAAAGCAAATTTGGTTGTCGGGGTACGTGGACCAGGTGGTGGATATAAATTACAGCGATCTGAAGAAAAAATAACAATTTCTATGATTATTCATGCCGTCAATGAGCCAATTGATTCAACTAACTGTGGGGGAAAAGCCAATTGTCTTCATGATGGTCCTTGTATAGCTCATTATTTATGGATGGATTTGAATGATGAAGTTGAAGGCTATTTCTCAAAAATTACACTTGCTGATGCAATAGCGCAACGCGATGAAGTGCGTAAGATGAAAAAAGACAATGAACATACCTTGGTTTTTACACAAATAATTCAAAATAGCTAATCAATTGCTGTTACATAGTTATTTTCTGAAAAGTTTAGAAAATAGGGGTTATTAAAATTTTACAATTCTCGTATCTTATTCATTCCTAAATGCCAAGACATAAATATCAGTGGATAGAACAACAAGTGAAGTCGGCCATTGAAAACCTACAAATGAACACGTTATTTGGAGGGCGACGCATTTTGGATTGGTCAGTTGGTGAGCAATTACCGCGTATTTATCGATGTTAGGAAAAGAAATTCGAGTTCGAGGAATTGTTCAAGGTGTTGGTTTTAGACCAGCTATTTGGCATCTTGCCAAAAAATTTCAGTTGGCCGGTGAAGTGTGGAATGATGGTCTAGGAGTTGTCATTCAAGTCGTGGGAGATAAAGATAATATTGATGCCTTTATAGACCAAATTCCACTTCAACTTCCTCCGCTTGCAAAAGTGGACAGTATCGAGGTTAAAGCATATCTTCAAAAACGCCACATAGAAGGCTTTCACATTGTTGCTAGTCAACATAATCGCATTGAAACATCCATCGCTGCTGATGCGGCGACTTGCAAAGATTGTTTAGCAGACATTGCTGATCCACATAATCGTCGTTATCGCTATCCATTTACGAACTGTACGCATTGCGGTCCACGTCTATCGATAATCCAAGATCTACCTTACGATCGCGCTAGTACGAGCATGGCCACATTTACCATGTGCTTACCATGCCAACGAGAATATGAGGATCCAAGCAATCGTCGTTTTCATGCGCAGGCTAATGGGTGTTCAAATTGTGGACCTAAAGTGTGGCTAGAAGATAACCAAGGGCAACCATTAGCGTGTGGCGATTTGTTTAAACATGCTGCTGAATTGATTAAAAATGGCTATATCGTTGCTATTAAAGGCATTGGCGGTTTTCATCTTGCTTGTCTTGCAACGGATGAAAATGCAGTTAGCAGACTACGTGAAAGAAAACACCGCTACGCTAAACCCTTTGCTTTGATGGCGAGGGATGAAGAAGTCATTTCTCGTTATGCATACATGAGTGAATTAGAAAAAAAAGCGTTGCGTGGTAAAAGTGCGCCTATTGTATTACTCACCGCGCAAGGTAATGATTTAGCACCAAACATTGCTCTAAACGATAACAACTTCGGTTTTATCCTACCTTATACGCCGCTACACACTATATTAATGCAGTATTTTGATACGCCTATTGTTTTTACATCAGGCAATATCAGTGATGAATCTCAATGTATAGATAATCATGATGCACGCGACAAGCTTGCTACTATTGCTGATTTCTTCCTTTTTCACGACCGAGATATTATTAATCGACTTGACGATTCAATTCTTCGAGAAATGGCGGGTAACATGCATATACTCCGTCGTGGACGAGGTTATGCACCTGAAAGTCTTTCTTTGCCTCCCGGTTTTGAGAATGCAAATAATGTGTTAGCTATGGGGGCGGAACTTAAAAACAGTTTTTGTTTAATACAAAATGGCAAAGCTATCGTTTCCGCGTATATGGGGGATTTAGAAAAAGCCACAGTTCAACATGATTATCGTCACGCGATTGATTTTTATAAAAAATTATACCAATTTAAACCTAAAATCATTGCAACTGACTATCATGTAAACTATTTATCTACGCAATATGGCCAGTTATTGGCTGAATTTGACGAGTTGTCAGTCATTCAAGTTCAGCATCATCATGCACATTTAGCCGCATGTTTAGCAGAATGGAATAACCCTTTGAATGCTCCACCTATGTTAGCAGCCATTTTTGATGGTTTGGGCGTCAATAGTGATAATACGTTATGGGGTGGGGAGTTTTTAGTGGGAGATTATCACTCGTTTAGGCGACTAGGGCATTTTCAAAATATTGCTTTACCTGGTGGTACACAAGCCATGCGAGAACCTTGGCGAAATACCTATGCACAATTACAGCATTATTTTGATATGGATCTATTACTGACCGATTATTCTGATTTAAACATTATTGAGCTTCTGAAAACAAAGCCTCTAGCGACTTTAGAAAAAATGATTCTCCAAAATATTAATTCGCCATTGAGTAGTTCTTGTGGCCGCTGGTTTGATGCATTTGCCGCTGCACTGGGTTTACATAGTGAAAAAATTCAATATGAAGGTGAGGCAGCAATGGCACTTGAAGTGCTTGCTACACCCGTATTTTCAAATGAGCAATCTTATTCACGCGCATGGGCAATTGAGCACAATGACAACTTGTTAGTATTAAATTGGAAGGGACTATGGACGTCAGTTTTGATTGATCTCAGAGATGGCGTTGATAAAGCCAATATTGCCGCACGTATTCATCATAGTCTTGTTGATGCAACCGTTGAGGTTTTAACTACGCTTAGTCTTAAAACTGGCATAGATAATATCGTTTTAAGTGGTGGTGTATTTCAAAATAAATTGATATTGGAATCGGTTTCTATGAAATTGCGGCAATGTAATAAAAACGTATTCTATCCTAAACATTATCCAATGAATGATGGTGGTTTAGCATTAGGGCAAGCTGTTATTGCTGCGGCGTTAGGTATTCATTAATCAAAATACTCAATAATGTATAACGTTAATTAGAGTAGTTTGAAACATATCGCCCATATTTAAGAAAAAACGCCGGTCTTTAAGCCGGCGTTTTTGTTGAAATCTAAAACGTGAGAGTTCAATCAGCTAGCTGTTGAATGCCATCAAGTATCCAATTTGATTGAAAACCGGATTTTGATTTTACAAAATGCCAAACTTCACGTACTTGATTTGGGTGATCATTTTCAGCTTCACGCATAATGGTGTCAAATAAAACCACTGCTTCAAATTCGTTCGCTAATTCACGCACTTCTAAAATTTCAGCTTCCAATTTCAAAATATCGGTTTTATTTACTTCAGTTAAACTTTTTAGTTGATCCTGAATTTCAGCAAATACTTTATCGGATGTTAAACCGCGAATTTCAGCAAAATCACGTTCATCCCATGCTTTTTGTAATAGAGTGTAACGGGTTTTTACATCTTGTAAAAACACACCATTATCAAATCCAGCGGGAACATTCGTCGGTGTTGATTTTGCTAAATCTACTGTTGAAGAAGAGACACTCGACTCGCCTTTTCTAAATAATAAATCCGTATCAAATCCTGCAGAACCGCTTTCATTTGCAGATGTCGTAGCGTAATTAGGCTCATTAGTTGTGTGTGGATAGGGCGTATAATCTGATGTAGTCGTTTTTTTATTTGCAGAAAAATAACGATATGCGCCATACCCTAAACCGGCAATCAATAACCAACCAAACCAGCCAAATCCACCTGAATTGTGTGACACTCCATTATTGCTATACCCTTGATTCATTGCAGGCGCATAACCTTGTGGTTGCATAGGTGGTTGCTGATAATCTTGATTTTGAGGTTGTTGCGCGTAGCCTTGTTGATTTTGAATAGGAACTTGATGTTGTTCTGAGCCATTATTCATCATTGAACCCACAAGCCCGCCTACAGCTAACCCTGCTGCCGCACCCATTGCACGATCTTTCCATGCAGAGCCACTGTTTTGTGCCGGTGCTGGTTGTTGATAAACCGGAGCAGGGTGACTGGGTGTAACAGGGGCAGGTGAAACAGTTCGACTTTGTGTAGAGGGTGCAGCAGATCGACTATAAGGGGTACTATAAGAAGGTTTACTACCAAAAGAATTGCCACCGCCAAGACGTTTTGCCTCTGCAGTCGAAACAGCGCCCAATGCGAGCGAAATCAAAACGAGACTATTCACAAAAATACGGGTTTTATTGGTCATAAAATTATTGAATTCCATTATTAAGTCAACTAAATTTGGTGCGAAAAATTCGCAAGGTTCACAGGTCAAATTTTACGCCATTTTTGTCTTTAATCCAACGAAATGCCGTAGGCTAAATCTATTTCTGTATAAAACTCAGCGGCAATCCACAAATTGCCTACTGCGGCTAATTTATCATTTAAGTAAATCAATGGCATAACGTCACGCTGCCATGGGGGAATAGTGGCGTCTTGGAATAGCTTTTTCAAGTCGTGATGACCTTGGCGATTGGGTAAGCGTATTTTCTCACCACCTTGACGTGTTTTTAGCGTAATTCGTGCATTCTCCCAGTGTGTTTTTGAGATACCTTTCGTTTGGGGTGTTAATGTTAAAATTGTGTTATTTGAAAGAATTAGAATCTGATTATTATGTGGCCATTCGCATGGTTTAAATACGTGAAACTCTTTATACATAGCCATTAGTTTTCCATGATAACGGCGCAACGTAACGTACTTGAGTTTGATTTGTGGGGAACTAGTTTCTTTTGCGCCAATCATTTCGCAAATAATGCGCTCAAGAATATTTTGTGAGGGCATTTTCATGCCAAGCAACTCAAACCATTCACGTAATATCCAGTGTTGCTCTTTAAGTGGGTATTGTTGAAGTAATTTAATATCAATTGAATTATCGGTTTTATTTAAAACACATTGAAAATTTGCTTTAGCCATTGAGGAAATAAATTCTTCAGATTGAGCGCAATGCGTAGCCGATCGAGAAACGGTTTTATCAAGTGAAGGCCAGCGTGTTTTTAAAGCGGGAATAATGTCTTTTCGCAAAAAATTGCGATCATAAACGATATCTTGATTACTTGGATCTTCAATCCAGGTGAGATTATGTTTTAAAGCATAGGCGTTGATGGCTTGTTTGCTGACTTGGAGTAGTGGGCGCAGCATTAAGCCCGCACTAAATTCAATTTTCTCAGGCATCCCAGCAAGCCCTCGTAAACCACTCCCACGAAAGAGTTGCAATAACACGGTTTCAAGTTGATCTTCTTGATGTTGAGCGAGAAGAATCACGTCATTTTCATTTATTAATTGCTTAAATGCAGCGTATCGTGCATTTCTGGCCGCCTCTTCGGGACTTTCTCCTAAACTGGGTGCCGCATTCACCGCGCACATGACAAATTTTAACCTTAAATCCTCGGTTATTTTTTGACAATGCTCCGCCCACGAATCGGCTTGCGTTTGCAATCCATGATGAATATATACGGCGATAATTTTTGGCTTTATATCAGGCAACATTGCACACGCGTGAAGTAAAACGTGTGAATCTACCCCTCCGCTGTAGCCAATATATATGTGGTTTGAACTATGAGGTAATTGCGTAAATGCGGAGATAACGTGTTGCTGTACCAAACATTTTGCATTTTTCAATTTATTCTCCTCCGTCTTATCTTGAGATTTGCGTATTGTGGAACGATAATACCCTTTTTGAACGCTTTAGAAAAATGGAGAGTATATGCGTAGTCGAGCCATTATTTGGTTTTTTAGTCTATTTTTGTTAAGTTTTTTTAATTTGCAAGCATTTGCACAGTTGCCTGATTTTACCGAAATGGTGAAAACAAATGGGGGTGCGGTGGTCAATATTAGTACCACGCAAAAAGCGCCGCCTGCTGGGGCGGAAAATGGAGCAGAAATGCCCGCTTTTCCTGAAGGTTCAATGCCTCCCGAATTAGAAGAGTTATTTCGCCGATTCAATGAGCAGCAACAACAGCAAGGTCAAGGTGGAGGCGGTGGCTATACACCTAAAGAGGCACGCTCATTGGGATCAGGTTTTATTATTTCATCAGATGGTTATGTACTCACTAATTATCATGTCGTCAAAGATGCAGATGAAATTGTGGTTAAACTCTCTGATCGTCGTGAATTAAATGCGAAATTGATTGGATCAGACGCGCGTACTGATGTTGCAGTGTTGAAAATTGAAGCTCATGATCTACCTGTTGTGACTATTGGTGCACCTGATAAATTACAAGTGGGAGAATGGGTGCTTGCTATTGGTTCACCATTTGGTTTTGAACAATCGGTGACTGCGGGAATTGTGAGTGCGAAAGGACGTAGTTTGCCAGGTGGTAATTATGTTCCGTTTATCCAAACTGATGTTGCGATTAATCCTGGAAATTCAGGCGGTCCTTTGTTTAATATGGACGGTAAAGTGGTTGGGATTAACTCACAAATTTATAGCCGTACTGGTGGGTTTATGGGATTGTCGTTTGCGATACCCATGGATGTTGTGATGAATATTGTTGAGCAAATTAAACTCAAAGGTAAAGCTACGCACGGCTGGCTTGGGGTTCAAATTCAAGATGTGACGCGTGAGCTCGCTGAATCATTTAATATGAAAAAACCGCAAGGTGCGTTAGTGGCGAAAGTTATTCCTGCTGGACCTGCGGAGCAAGCGGGTGTTCAAATAGGTGATGTCATTACGGAATTTAATGGTCAAATTATCGATCATTCAGCTGATTTACCGCCAATGGTTGGCATCACACCTATTAATGAATCCGCTACCATAAAATTGATTCGTCAAGGAGAAGTTCGCACACTGCATTTCACAGTAGGCGCATTACCTGAAGAAGATGATAAATTGGCATTAGCAAAAAGTCCTTCTACTAAATCACCAGTCAATCAATTAGGTATTTCGGTTTCTGATTTAACATCGGAACAGCGTCAAATATTGCAAATACCGCGTTACGGTGTATTAATTCAAGAAGTCGGCAAAGGTGCTGCTCGTGAAGCAGGTATGCAACGTGGAGATGTGATTTTACGTGTTCAAAATAACGTCGTTCATGATTCGTCTGATTTTGAGCGAATTGTGAAAAAAATGCCCATAGGCGTTTCGATTTCGTTACTGGTGCAACGTCAAGGAAATCCCGTTTTCATTGCGTTGAAGTTAAAATAATTCGCCATCGATAGTGAAAACAAAAAAAAGGCAATCTTTTATGGTTGCCTTTTTTATTCTTAACTCTTTTTAATTTATTATGAAAACACGATTTTATTTTCTTTTACTTGTTGGTTTGACGTCAACTTCATTGAGTTCATATGCGTTAGCGGCAAAAAAAGCAACTGTTTCAACGCTTGCAAATCAAACTATTTCTATTGCGTATTTAACGCAATTACAAACGCAGCCAACGCAGATGCTGTCAAATTTAGATCTTTTTATAAATGAAAAAGGATCAATAGGGGCACAGCTTGCCATTTCAGATAACAATACAACCGGTGAATTCACGCATCAGCAATTTACTCTGCAGACGTTTATTGTGCCTGAAGAAGGGGATGTGGCTGATATATTTACTAAGCAAATTGCCACAAAGTTTAATTACGTTGTGACAAATCTGAATGCGAAAAATACACTCGCAATTTCTAATTTAGCAGCAGATAAGCCGATTTTGTTTTTCGATGCAGGTACTACAGACGATGCGATGCGTGGTGAGCAATGCAAAAAGAATATACTACACCTACTTCCTAGTCGAGCCATGAAAGCGGATGCACTGGCGCAATATTTGTTGAAAAAGCGTTGGGTAAAATGGTTTTTAGTGAGCGGGTCCACACCTGAAGATGTGTTATTTGTGAGCGCATTGAAGCGTGCAGCAAAACGCTTTGGCACTAAAATTGTTTTAGAGAAAAAATGGGAGCATACCTTTGACGCACGAAAAAGCGCGCAATCGGATGTCGCTGTGTTTTCGCAAGCTGATGATTATGATGTCCTGGTGGTAGCTGATGAGCAAGGGTTGTTTGGTGAATATTTAGAGTATCGAACATGGTTAGCAAGACCCGTTGTTGGAACGCAAGGATTGATAGCGAGTGCATGGCATAAAACACATGAGCAATGGGGAGCTGCGCAAATTCAAAATCGTTTTCAGGCGCTTGCAAAAAGATCAATGGAAGAACAAGACTATGGCGCGTATTTAGCAGTTCGTGCAATAGGTGAAGCGGCAACGCGCACAAAATCGAATGAATTGAATGTGTTAAGTAATTACCTTCGTAGTCCGCAATTCACACTACAAGGTTATAAAGGTAATCCGCTTTCGTTTCGATCTTGGGATGGACAATTGCGGCAGTCAATTTTATTAGTTGCACCACGTTCTTTTGTCGCCTCCGCGCCCATTGAGGGATTTTTACATCCAAAAACAGAGTTGGATACGCTTGGGTTTGATCAAAATGAATCTATGTGTCATTTTTAATCAAAAAATGTAAAAATAGAAAGCCTTGAATGCGTTGAAAACACACAAGGCTTTAACATAAATCATTT
This sequence comes from uncultured Pseudomonadota bacterium, assembly GCA_903848905.1. Classification (GTDB taxonomy): domain Bacteria; phylum Pseudomonadota; class Gammaproteobacteria; order Methylococcales; family Methylomonadaceae; genus UBA10906. The sequence goes on along the minus strand of CAINHP010000041.1, from coordinate 941 downwards.
AATTTACGCTGAAGCGCTAAATGATCCACCACATGAAGCGCAATCGCCCGCAGCACTAACACTACCCGCAGAAGAAGACCCTGTGTTAGCGGCTTCTAAATTTGGTGTGCCAACATTAAAATTTACTGGCTGTGGATTGTTTATTACACGAATAACTTGTGCAATCGTTGGAATACCTAAGCCTAAACCACTACTAATCATATCAATCTCCTTTTAGGTTTGGAAAATAAACACGTTTATTTTGTCATTTGCCTCAATATTACGCAAGCAGATACTTTCGTTATTTAGGTAAAATTATGTGTAATTCAATGTATATCATTGCAAAGAAAAGTATATTAATAATAAAAAACGTTTTATCATGAAAATATTAGAAAATATAGGGTCACATTTCTAAAATAACCTACTACCTATTTAACGTGTCATGTTAAGTTATTCTACAAGAACCCTTCACGTGCTTATCGGTCATAATATGGAAAAGTTAAATTTTTTGGCATATAAAACGCAAAATATAATGGTATTGTGAAAAACGACCCTTTACCTTAGAGTTAAAACGGGTAAAATGCAAAAGCACTCATACTTGGTGTGTAGTAAAAAATAAAAATAACAATAACAAAGCAAATCTAATTGAGGATGAACCATGAGTAGAAAAAAAGTTAGTCAAACTGTTGCTAAACAACCGGTAAAAAAGACACCTGCTAAAATAGCACATAAAAGTCAACAAGCAACTGAAATCGCACATGAAGAACCAATTCTAGCTTCTGTTGTTCATGAAGAACCAATTCTAACTTCTGTTGTTCATGAAGAACCAATTATAGCTTCTGTTGTTCATGAAGAACCAATTCTAGCTTCTGTTGTTCATGAAGAACCAGTCGCAGTGGCTCAAGTAGAAGTTACTCTCAGTGTAGAGCATGAAGAAAATGTAGTTATTGCTCATGAAGAAG
>CAINHP010000040.1 GCA_903848905.1 uncultured Pseudomonadota bacterium | reverse complement strand
GCTTCAATTAATTTATCCACAATATGCTGCGGGGTTGGCTGATCGGGATTTCCCATGCCGAAATCAATAATATCTTCACCTGCCGCACGGGCTTTTGCTTTTAAGTCATTGACAATGTTAAAAACGTAAGGGGGTAAGCGACTAATTCTAGAAAATTCGTTCATCAATAACTCTTAAGTAATCAGGTAATTAAAGTAGTTTAAATTACTGTTATATAAATAATCTGTCAATGTTGCAAATAAACATTAACAACTTAATTTGACACGTTTTAAATGTTTAAAAGCAAATGCGCCGGGGATTCTAAACATTCTTTAATCGTGACTAAAAATTGCACCGCATCACGTCCATCAATTAATCGATGATCGTATGACAATGCTAAATACATAATGGGGCGAATCACAATTTGCCCATTTTCAACAACAGCACGCTCCTTAATAGCGTGCATCCCTAAAATAGCGGATTGCGGTGGATTTAAAATAGGCGTTGAAAGCATTGAGCCAAAAATTCCACCATTCGTAATCGTAAACGTGCCGCCTTTTAAATCGTCATAACTTAAACGACCGCTGCGCGTTTTGTCGCCAAACTCAACAATACTTTGCTCAATTCCAGCAAAGTCCAGTTGATCCGCATCACGCAGTACAGGGACAATTAATCCTTTTTCGGTACTAACCGCAATACCAATATCATAATAACCATGATAAATAATGTCATTTTCATCAATTGATGCGTTAATTACCGGAAAACGTTTAAGCGCTTCAATAGATGCTTTGACAAAAAACGACATAAAACCCAATTTGACCGAATGCTTTTGCTCAAAACGGGTTTTATATTGATTACGCAAATCCATCACGTTTTGCATATTCACTTCGTTAAATGTCGTCAACATGGCGGCATTTTGTTGTGCTTGCAATAATCGTTCCGCTACTTTTGCACGCAAACGTGTCATGGGCACCCGCTGTTCTGGGCGTAAATTAATAGCAGGCGTTGTTAATTCAATTTCATTAACTGGCTCTTCTATAACGGATTGCTTTGGCACAATCACTTGTGCTTCTTGCAATGTACGTTGCTGAATATAATTAGAAACATCGAGTTTGGTTAAACGCCCATCTTTTCCCGTACCGGCGATATCCGCTGCATTTAACTCGTGTTCACGCAACAAACGTCGAATCGATGGCGTCAATGGATTATCCAGCTCATCATTATCATCTAAAACGGGCGAAATTTCGACGCCAACATCACTCGGCTTTAATATTGCAAGCACATCACCGCCCAAAACAATGGCGCCATCTTGCTTAAGAATTTCCTGCAAAATACCCGATTCAGGCGCAACCACTTCTAAAGTGACTTTATCTGTTTCTAAGTCAACAAGACTGTCATTTTTGATGACGCTATCACCCACTTTTTTATGCCAAGCAACCAACGTTGCATCGCTTACCGATTCGGGAAGATGCGGCACGAGAATTTTTAACGTCATAACATTCCTACCTTGACTTTATATAAATGAGATAAATTCACTATTTTTTTGTAAAGTTTACCGTATTCCACGTTCCATGATAACGCCTACATCAATATTTGCGCCCACAGCCCCTTTTTTGTTGACGGTCAATTTTACCCATGAAACGGGAAATTCTTGTTGTATAATCGCAATCATCTGTGCGGCTAATTTTTCAATTAAGAAAAATTCACTTTGTGATACAAACGCCACTAATCTATCGTAAACCGTCTTGTAATCAAGCGCATCTTCAATGGCATCACTTTGCCCTGCTCGGCTACAATCGAACGCCATTTCAATATCAAAAATAAGTGTTTGTTTTGCAGTGCGTTCCCAGTCAAAAATACCGATAAGCGTGTCGATATGCAGATTGCGTAAAAAAATGATGTCTGTCATATTTTATCTTTTTCCCATTATGATGTAGCATTTAAAGATGACGTAAGTATCGCTGTAAAACTAGCCTACTTACAAGTATTCACATGTTTAGTTAAGGTGTAACATGATTTTAGGATTTATCATCCCTCTCGCGTATTTAATTGGCTCTATCTCGAGCGCCATTATTGTTTGCAAATTGATGAACTTGCCCGACCCGCGTGAACAAGGTTCAGGCAATCCAGGTGCGACAAACGTCATGCGAATTGGCGGTAAAAAAGCGGCTGCCATCACATTAGGCGGTGATTTGCTTAAAGGCTTTTTACCTGTTGTTGCTACCAGTCTACTCGGTGCGCCCTCGCCTTTAGTAGCTTTTGCGGGCATTGCTGCTTTTATGGGTCATCTGTACCCTATTTTCTTTGGATTTAAAGGCGGTAAAGGCGTTGCAACTTCTCTTGGTGTCTTACTTGGCTTCTCTGTATTTTCTGGCGCAGCATTTGCGATAACTTGGTATCTTGTTTACAAAATTGGCAAAATATCATCATTGTCAGCCTTAGTTGCGTCGAGTTTATCGCCTATTTATACTTGGTTTTTAACGGAAGATCCTGTATTAACCGTTGCCGCTTTGATCATGACGATTTTCTTGTTATGGCGACACGAAAGTAATATTCGTCGATTACTTGCACGCGAAGAAAACTAAATTGCCGCTAACTGCTTGAGCAATGCAAGACGCAGTTCATCGAGTTGTTGTAATTCGGTAATGGGTTGCTGGTCAGCGTTGGTGATATAGAACATATCTTCAACGCGACTGCCAATCGTCGTAATTTTCGCGTTATGCAAATAAATATGCTGTTGCACAAAAGCTTGTCCAATTTTCGATAATAATCCTGCATGATCGGTTGTAATCAGTTCAATTAACGTATATCGATTAAGCGAATCAATGTGGAAATTAATCACGGTATTAATGGGGAAATGTTTCGCTTGTCGGGATTGCCGATGAATATTTTTCATTTTCTCTACTTTATTTTGCAATAAATTTTGACGCAATGACTTGCAAATATGAACTTCTCTAAATAAATCATCAATTGGCTCACCAGATTGTTCAAGCACCAAAAAACTATTGAGGACATAACCATCGAGCGTGGTCATAATTCGCGCATCTAAAATAGTTAAACCCAGTTGATCAAGCGTAATGGTACTCAATGAAAAAATAGCACCTTCATTTTTCGTATAAATAAATACCTCCGCACTGCCCCGTTGCGTTTGCGGACGCAGCAGAACAAGAGGTAATTCAGATTCTTTTGATGCAGCAATTGCAATAGTGTGCCAGGCAATTTCATCCGAAGAATAGCGCAAAAAATAATCATCATTCACATGTTGCCACGCATGATTGATTGACTCATCAATCATGCCTAATTTAAGCAATTCTGTTTTCGCTTCTTGTTTATTCTCAAATAATCTATCCGCTAAAGCGGCAGGATTTGGAAGTCCCTTGCGAATAACTGTATAGGTTTCAGAATACAATTCTTTGAGTAATGCATCTTTCCATGAATTCCAAAGTTCAGGATTCGTCGCACGAATATCAGCAACAGTGAGCAAATATAAATAATTTAAATACTCAGTGCTACCAATTTTCTGAGCAAACTCAAGTATCACATCAGGGTCGCTAATATCTTTGCGCTGCGCTGTCATTGACATGACAAGATGATTACGCACAAGCCACGCAACTAAATTACAATCGTGGCGCGGCAATCCATGCTGCAAACAAAAATCCCGTGCAATCGATTCGCCAAGTTGCGAATGATCGCCTTTCATCCCTTTGGCTATATCATGAAACAGTGCTGCCAAATAAAGCACTTCAGGTTTATCAATTCGCTCAAAAATTTCATTACAAAATGGTAATTCTTCACGATGTTTTTCAATTGTAAATCGCCGTAAATTGCGAATCACAAATAACGTGTGCTCATCGACTGTGTAAATATGAAATAAATCATATTGCATGCGAGAAACAATATTGGCAAAACTGGGAATATAAGCGGCTAGGACACCATAGCGATTCATTCTACGAAGTTGGTTTGTAATGCCGCTTTGCTGCCTAAATGCCTCGATAAATAAACGATTTGCTGCTTTATTTATACGAAAATTTTCATCAATCAAATAAAGATTTTTGCGAATAAGACGCAGCGTTGAAGCACGAACACCCTTAATATGTCGCTGCTCTAAAAT
>CAINHP010000039.1 GCA_903848905.1 uncultured Pseudomonadota bacterium | reverse complement strand
GCGTCCTATTTATCAGCCAACGGCTGCGTATGGACACTTTGGCCGACATGAAGAAACCTTTAGCTGGGAAAAAACCGATAAAGTTGATGCATTAAAAGCGGCGGCGGGTCTGTAAAAAAATTAGGGTGCATGCGTTTAATTAAAACGCATGCACGAATACTTTATTTCATTAAGGAAATTATAAAATGAGTTTTACTGATTACAAAGTAGCTGATATTTCATTAGCTGCGTGGGGCCGCAAAGAAATCAATATTGCTGAAACTGAAATGCCCGGTTTGATGGCGTTGCGTGCAGAATATGGCGCGGAAAAACCGCTTAAAGGTGCGCGTATCGCTGGTTGTTTGCACATGACAATTCAAACTGCTGTGTTAATGGAAACATTGACAGCATTAGGTGCTACAGTGCGTTGGTCTTCATGCAATATTTTCTCAACACAAGATCACGCAGCAGCAGCCATGGCAGCAGCGGGTATTCCTGTTTTTGCTTGGAAAGGTGAAACAGAAGCCGAGGCAGAATGGTGCATTGAGCAGACTATTGTAGGAACGGATGGCTGGCATCCAAATATGATTCTTGATGATGGCGGTGATTTAACCACCATGATGCACGATAAATTTCCTGAATTGATGGATGATATTCGCGGCATTTCAGAAGAAACCACCACAGGTGTTCTTCGTTTATATGAAATGGTGAAAAAAGGCGATTTAAAAGTCCCTGCGTTTAACGTCAACGATTCTGTCACCAAATCAAAATTTGATAACTTGTACGGTTGCCGTGAGTCACTTGTTGACGGGATTAAACGTGCAACAGACGTAATGATTGCGGGCAAAATTGCCGTCGTTGCCGGTTATGGTGATGTGGGTAAAGGGTGTGCACAATCACTTCGTGGCCTTGGTGCAACGGTTTGGATTACTGAAATTGATCCTATTTGTGCGCTGCAAGCGGCAATGGAAGGGTATCGCGTTGTGACGATGGAAGAGGCTGCGCCCATTGCCAATATTTTTGTAACCGCGACAGGTAACTTCAATATTATTCGCCACGAACATTTAAAAGCCATGCGCGATCAAGCAATTGTTTGTAATATCGGTCATTTTGACGCTGAAATTGATATTGCGTCACTTCGCCAGTACACATGGGAAAACATTAAACCCCAAGTGGATCACGTTATTTTTCCTGATGGGAAACGCCTCATTATTTTGGCAGAAGGTCGCCTTGTGAATTTAGGTTGCGCAACGGGTCATCCAAGTTTTGTGATGTCAAACTCATTCTGTAATCAAGTGCTTGCGCAACTTGAATTGTGGAAAAATGCGTCAAGTTATGAAAACAAAGTCTACATTTTACCGAAAATATTAGATGAAAAAGTGGCGCGTGCACATTTAGCGCAACTAGGTGTGAAATTAACCACGTTGACAGCTGACCAGGCGAATTATATCAGCGTACCCGTTGATGGTCCGTATAAACCAGAACATTACCGTTACTAAGGTTTATCGGTAAAATTTTGAGTACAAAGAATGCACGTTATGGCTATAACGTGCATTTTTTTATGTTAGCTGATTGAGAATATTCTCCCACTGCATTTGCGTGACGGGCAAAATGGATAAGCGATTGCCACGTTGCACTAATTGAAAATCCGCTAACGCGGATATTTCTTTTAATTCACGAAGCGTAATGACACGCGAAAATTTTTCAACAAATCCCACATCAACCCGCCACCATCTTGGGTTTTCAATGGTGCTTTTGGGGTCATAATAAGGGCTATTTGAGTCTTGCGCACTGTCATCTACGTAGGCGTTTTTGACGATGTTCATCACGCCAACAATACCCGCTTCTTTACAATTTGAATGATAAAAAAAGACACGGTCATCGAGTTGCATTTCGCGCATGAAATTGCGTGCTTGATAATTGCGCACACCTTCCCATGGCTCGGTTTGAGTTGGGCGCTGCATTAAATCGTCAATACTAAAAACATCGGGTTCTGATTTCATTAGCCATAGGCGCATTGATTATTTCTCCAAATAAGTATAAGAATTGAGTCCGGCTAAGAATTCATCTGCATAACTTTGTTTTTCAGCGTCTGATAAATTACTGGCAGCTAATTTTTCTCTATAGGCTTGCATCAATTCGTCACTGCTAATATGGACATAATCCAGCAATTCTGACACGGCTTCACCTTCTTGCAAATCCTCAAAATGATAACCTTCTTCATCAAGTTTGATGTTAATAGAGTGCGTATCACCAAATAAATTGTGCATATCGCCTAAAATTTCTTGATACGCGCCTAACATGAAAAAACCAATTAAATACGGTTTTTCACTGTCAATATCGTGAATAGGGAGCGTATTTTCAATATTTTGACCTTCGATATAACAATCAATGCGACCGTCTGAATCACAGGTTAAATCTTGAATGACTGCGCGGCGCGTGGGCATTTCATTTAAGCGGTGAATAGGCATAATGGGGAAAATTTGATCAATCCCCCATACATCGGGGAGTGATTGGAACAGTGAGAAATTACAGAAAATTTTGTCGGCTAACTTTTCGTTGAGTTCTTCAAAAATCGATTCTTCACTTTGATTGTGTAAATTGAGTTGTGTATGAATTTTTTGACACGTTAGTGCGTAAGTATTTTCGGCTTTTGCTAACGCTTCAAGTGAAAATTGATCTTGTGTAAATTTGGCTCGCGCTTGGGCGAGTGCAAAATGCGCGTCGTGATACGCCTCAGTATTGTTGTGGATAGGGGGTAACTTTTCGAGTTCTAAAGGGTTAGTATAGACAGACTCAATATCGGTCACATTGCTGATTAAAACAGCATGATGCGCGGTTAATGCTCGTCCTGATTCGGTAATAATATCGGGCTGTGGCAAATTATGTTCAGCGCAAACGTTTGCAAAACCTCGAACAATATTTTGTGCATATTCGTTGAGACTGTAATTCATTGATGATTCACGACGCGATTGACTGCCGTCATAATCGACGCCAAGACCACCGCCCGCATCCACAATTGAAATAGGAACGCCGAAACGGTGAAATTCAACATAAAATTGCCCCGCTTCTTTAAGAGCCACTTTAATGTCGTGAATATTGGCTATTTGCGACCCCATATGAAAGTGCATCAATTTTAAGGCATGAAGCAAATCGGTTTGTTTTAAGCGTTCAAACAATTGCAATAATTCATGGGCATGCAGACCAAATTTGGATTTTTCACCGCCGCTATTTTGCCATTTCCCCGCGCTGATACTGGATAAACGCACGCGCACACCCATTTGTGGCGTGACATTGAGTTTTTGTGCTTCTTCAATAATAAATTCAAGCTCAAGGGGTTTTTCAATGACTAAAAATACATTGAGTCCCATTTTAAGGCCAATGAGCGCAAGGCGAATATAAGCGCGGTCTTTATAACCATTGCAAATAATTAAACCATTTTCCGATTTTGATAGCGCCATAATGGCCAGTAATTCGGGTTTGCTACCCGCTTCAAGTCCAATTTTATCCGCCGCTAAAATACCTTCAACCACTTTGCGTTGTTGATTCACTTTGATTGGGTAGACGGGTGTGTAGTTGCCTTTGTAGTGTTGAGCTATCCGCGCTTGTTCAAATGCATGGTCAAGGCGATGTACACGGTCTTTTAGAATATCAATAAATCTGACAAGAACGGGCAGCGATAAATTCTTTTCTTGTAGCGACATGGCGATTTCGTACAAATCAATTTCGATGGATTTATCCGCGCAAGGCTTTACACAGACATTTCCTTGTTGATTAATTGAAAAATAGCGATCTCCCCATGAATTAATGGCGTAAGTTTCAGCGGATTTTTCAATTGTCCATGCGGGATTTTGTTCAGTTAACGGCACGTTATTTTCCTTTACTGGGCTGTTTAAAACATATTGTTTTTTATTACTGCTAACATAACACAAAATGGTGTGATTTTTGATGAACTAAAAACAGAATTTTTTCACTTGACCAATGATTACGAGAGGAATTGAACTATGTTACAATGTCACATTTTTAGAAACTTGAACTAACATAATGGAAAACCAAGATATTTTATCGTCTACTGCCTTAATTGGAAATGTGGGAGAACCTTTTCTTTTAGGTTTTGCTGTGGGCTATTTTGCAAAAAAAATGCTACGATTTCTGTTGTTTTTGGGTGGAGGAATTGTTGTCATGCTTTTTATTGCAGAGTATTACGGTGTGATTCATTTATCTGATTCACAATTACTGCATTATACCGACTCTGCTGCTAGTGCAGCGAAAAATTCAAGTGATTATATAGTTGAAAGACTTTCACATTTTTCAACAAAAGGGATAAGTGCTACGGGTGGATTTTTATTAGGATTTAAAATGGGGTAGTGTTTAAGCTGATTTGCGGTGAAGATGGGCAATTAATTGCTGGAAAATGAAGAATGTTCCCAATAAAACCAGTGTCAAAAAGAAAATTTCATGCATATTGGATTTAAGTGAATCCCCTGATAAAGTGGCAACGACATCACCAAAAAAGTAGCCAACACCTGAAAAAATAATTGACCAAATAAGCGCAGCAATTACATTCCATATCGCAAAGAAACGCCAATGAATATGACTCATGCCAATGGCAATACTGCTAATATTTCGAATGCCATACATAAAGCGATAGGACAGAATAAAAATAATCGCATGATTCTCAATCCAAACCATTAAGCGGTGCAAGTGCGCTTCTATTTTGGGATAGCGAATTGATAATCGTGTGCCAAAGCATCTTCCCATCCAAAAGAAAATTTGATCACCTACGGTACTGCCAAGCCACGCCGAAATAATCAAATACTCAATATTCAAAAAGCCCATTTGCGCAGCAAAGCCAGCAAAAATAACAAAAGTTTCACCTTCAAGTGCAGCCCAAACAAAGGTTAATAAATAAAACCATTGTCCAAAATGTTGAATTAATTCGTTTATTTCATTCATTTGTGGTTATCAAAAGTAATGGGTGACGGTAGAGTTAGAGAGGTATTTAAGTAATTCATCTCACCTATCACTCTACTCGTCAAATATTACCTTTGTATTAATTCACCCAAGCGCGAGCATTACCAAAGAGTCTTAGCCACGCACCGTCTTTATCCCAGTCAGCTGGATGCCAAGAGTTTTGCAATGTTCTAAAGCAGCGCTCGGGGTGAGGCATCATAATGGTGACTTTGCCATCGGTAGTGGTAAGGCCTGTAATGCCAAACGGTGAACCATTAGGATTCGCTGGGAAATCGGTGGTGGGAATACCACGTGAATCGACATAAGAAAGCGCAATCATTTTTGCATCCACCGCATTTTGCAGATTCTGTGCGAAAACTGCACGGCCTTCACCGTGTGCGACAACAACCGGTATTCTTGAACCTGCCATGCCAGCGAGTAAAATAGAAGGCGATTCTTCAACTTGAACCATGGCAACACGCGCTTCAAATTGCTCAGAGGTATTGCGCATAAAACGTGGCCAATGCTGTGCGTTTGGAATAATGTCTTTTAAACCTGACAACATTTGACAGCCGTTGCACACACCTAAACTAAAGGTATCTTCGCGTGCGAAAAAGTCAGCGAATTCTTGACGGGCAAGCGGATTGAATAAAATGGATTTTGCCCAACCACCGCCAGCGCCTAAAACGTCACCATACGAAAAGCCACCGCAGGCGACCAGTCCTTTAAAATCACGCAAACTCACACGCCCATGAATAATATCGCTCATGTGAACGTCAATACTGGTAAATCCTGCGCGATCAAATGCTGCAGCCATTTCAACATGACCATTAACGCCTTGTTCACGCAAAATAGCGATTTTG
>CAINHP010000038.1 GCA_903848905.1 uncultured Pseudomonadota bacterium | reverse complement strand
TTCCGCTTTTTTAGCCTCTGCTTTTTCAGCCGCTAATTTTTCGGCTTCTGCTTTTTTTGCAGCTTCTTTTTTCGCGTCAGTTTCAGCTGCTTTTTTAGCTTCTTGCTCTGTTTTTTGGGTTTCAGCTTTTTCAGCGGCCTGTTTAGCTTCTGCTTTGTCTGATGCTAATCGTTCCGCTGTCGCTTCTTTTTCATGCTCTGCTTTTTTGGCATCTTCCGCTTTTTTTGACTCCACACGTTCAATAGCTTTTTTAGCCTCTTCTAAGCGTTGTGCCTCTACCTTTTCTGCAGCTACCTTTTGCGTTTTTGCCTTTTCCTCTAAAGCTTGTTGTTTAGATTCTTGAGCCTTTTGCTCTTTTTCTACACTTAACTTTTCAGCTTCTCGCATAGCTGCTTTTTTTACTTCAGCTTTTGCTGCTTCAACTTGTTTAGCTTTTGCTGCTGATTCTGCCTCAGCACGCTTTTCTTCTAAATTTTCTTTAGGTGGCTCAATTTTTTTAGGCTCTTCGACAGGTTCTGGTTTCGGTGCCGGTGGAGGTGTTTTTTGTGTTTCCACTGGCGTAGCAGGTTTTGTTTGCGGCAGTGGCTGATCAATCATCGTCGCGTGCATCACTTCCGGCTCAGGTTCTGGTTCGGGCGGCGCTGGTTTATACATAGCACTAAGCGCAAATAACGCCAAAAGCGTTAAATGAAAAGCTAGTGCCCATAAAAAAGGTTTGGAAAATTTTTGATTACGCATTGAAACCGTTAATTTTCATCTTTAGTCATTAAACTGACACTTGGCACACCGGCATGTTTTAAATCTGCCATCGTTGTTACCACCGTACCGTAATCAATATTTTTATCTGCATTGATTAAGACTTGTGTTTCAGGTTTATTTTTTAAAATCATTTCCACGCGCGGATAAATTGCTTCTTTTAAAATCGCTTCATCTTCACCATTACCGCTGTTGATAAAATAATTACCACCTTGTTGAATAGAAATCACAAGCGGGGGCGTATCATCTTTTTGCTCAACCATTGCGGCTTGTGCTCTAGGCAAATCCACTTCAACACCAGACTGTAACATAGGCGTTGTAATCATAAAAATAATGAGCAACACTAACGTGACGTCGATATATGGCACGACGTTAATTTCAGCCATGGGACGGCGACGACCCGCTTTTTTGTTACTTACGTTCATTTACTATGTGCCTGTCTTTGTAAAAGGACAATAAATTCTTCAACAAACAATTCGTAACGACCCGTTAAACGATCGAGACGCGTTGAAAATCGATTGTAGGCAACAACCGCTGGAATCGCTGCAAATAAACCAATAGCTGTTGCAATAAGGGCTTCAGCAATCCCCGGAGCAACCTGTGCTAATGTAGCCTGTTTCACATTGCCTAGCGCCATAAACGAATTCATAATCCCCCAAACCGTGCCAAATAAACCGACATAAGGACTCGTAGATCCAACCGTTGCTAAAAATGCCAAATGCTCATCAAGGCGATCAAGTTCACGCAATAATTCAATCCGCATAACCCGCTGCGCACTTTCTACTTGAACAGCAGGTTCAACATTACCGCTAATGCGCATTCGAGAAAATTCTTTATATCCCGCTAAAAAGATCTTTTCAATACCTTCAGGCTCAAAATCTTTTGCGGCTAATTTTCGATACAATTCTGACAACGAAACGCCAGACCAAAATTGTTCCTCAAATTCATCTGTAATTTCAATCGCACGATTAAGGTCTTTACGTTTTGAAAATATGAAAGTCCATGATACGAGTGATGCTACAAATAAAATCAGCATCACAAATTGCACCACAAAACTCGCTTCAGTTACTAAATGGAAAATAGATAAATCAGTATTCATGGTTTAATAATCAAAAATTGCTTCAATAAGAAATCGGGAATAGCTGTCGGCTGCATTTTACTTGCATCAATACATGCAACTCGACAGTGACAAGTACAAAGGTTCACATCACCATTTTTAATTGTTTGTTCAAACACTAAACTGGCTTTTTTTAATTCTACAATTGTTGCACTAACATGCAGTAAATCATTAAATCTTGCGGGACGTAAATAGTCAATTTGCATAGCACGTACAGCAAAAATAATGCCGTAGTCGTCGCGCAATTGATCTTGCTCAAATCCTAATTCGCGCAACATCTCTGTCCGGGCACGTTCAAAGAAATTTAAATAATTGGCATGATAAACAACACCACCGGCATCTGTATCTTCATAATATACACGCACAGACATTACAAAAGCATTTTTCATAGCGCTAATAAATCCATTGTATTAGCAACTACTGTTGGGGCAGTTAAGCCAAAATGCAAGTAAGCCGCAGAGGTTGCTACACGTCCACGTGGCGTACGCATAATAAATCCTTGTTGCAATAAATAAGGCTCTAGGACATCTTCAATTGTGCCACGCTCTTCACTAATTGCTGCCGCGAGTGTGTCTAACCCTACAGGACCACCAGAAAAATTTTCAATTAACGTTAATAAAAATCGTCTATCTAAAGAATCAAAGCCTTGACTGTCTACTTTAAGCATTGTTAACGCTTGAGCCGCGACCTCTTCAGATATAATCCCATTACTTTTAACTTGAGCAAAATCACGCACTCGACGCAACAGGCGATTTGCAATACGCGGGGTACCACGCGAGCGCTTCGCAATCTCTTGCGCTCCTTTAGGCTCGATAATCAAATTCAGTACATGCGCAGAACGCGTTACAATATGCGTTAACTCTTCTATAGTATAAAAAACCAAGCGTTGGACGATTCCAAATCGATCTCGCAGAGGCGATGTTAAGAGCCCCGCTCTGGTTGTTGCGCCAATCAAAGTAAAAGGCGG
>CAINHP010000037.1 GCA_903848905.1 uncultured Pseudomonadota bacterium | reverse complement strand
TTTAGCTTAACTTAGTAAGTTTGACCTGAACACTTTTTAGTTTTGGTATTGTAGTTGCCACAATTAATGGGCGACGTCCAATCAGCAATAATGGGTTTGCTTTCTGGCAAGAAATCAGACCATGCATCACCATCGACTAATTTATTGGTTTGCCATACAGTCATCAACTGACCGTCATCTTGAATTTCACCAATCAACACGGGTTTGCTGATGTGATGATTAGCCAACATTTTTGACGTACCGCCAGTCAAGTTTGGAAATTCAACGCCAATAATTGCTTTTTGAACGGCCGATGAATCGGTTGTACCCGCTTTTTCAACTGCCTTTACCCACATATTGAAGCCGATGTAATGTGCTTCCATTGGATCATTTGTGGTACGTTTTGGATTTTTGGTGTATTCATGCCATTGGTTGATAAACGCCGCATTTTTGGTGCTATCAATACTCATGAAGTAGTTCCAAGCCGCTAAATGACCAACTAAGGGTTTGGTATCCATGCCTGATAATTCTTCTTCACCAACAGAGAACGCAATAACTGGAATTTTTTCAGCTGAAATGCCTTGGTTTCCAAGTTCTTTGTAGAATGGAATGTTCGCATCACCATTGATAGTGGAAACGACCGCTGTTTTTTTGCCAGTTGAGCCGAATTTTTTGATGTCAGCAACAATACTTTGCCAATCAGAGTGACCAAATGGTGTGTAGTTAATCATGATATCTTTAGACGCAACGCCTTTTGATTTCAAATACGCTTCCAAAATTTTATTGGTGGTACGTGGATAAACATAATCCGTACCCGCTAATACCCAACGTTGTACTTTCAAATCATTCATCAAATAATCAACCGCTGGAATCGCTTGTTGATTTGGCGCAGCACCGGTGTAGAAGACGTTTTTAGACGACTCTTCACCTTCGTATTGCACGGGGTAGAAAAGTAAACTGTTCAATTCTTCAATAACAGGAAGAACCGATTTACGTGATACCGATGTCCAGCATCCAAAAATGGCAGATACTTTATCTTTGGTAATCAATTCACGCGCTTTTTCTGCGAAAAGTGGCCAGTTTGAAGCAGGATCTACAACGACCGCTTCCAATTTTTTACCAAGTAAACCGCCTTTTTTGTTTTGCTCATCAATCAGCATCAACATGGTGTCTTTAAGGGTTGTTTCACTGATCGCCATGGTGCCAGAAAGTGAGTGAAGCACGCCCACTTTAATCGTTTCTTCTTCAGCAAATGCTGAACCCAACATCGCCGCTGAAAGTACGGTTGTTAACGCAAGTTTGCGTAAGGTTGTTGTAAATTTCATTGTCATAAAAGAATTCCGTTATCGTAAATAGTTAATTAAATTTGCATTTGGAAGCCGAGCGATAAAGCATGTGAAGCAGTACCGGCAACATCTGATCCAAAGTTTAAATTACCTTTATTTAACAAGTCGCCATATTGGTACATCAAGGAAACACGGGCATTGTGACCATCAATAATATAGTTCAAACCACCTTCATAGATGTTACGGTTAGTACTGTTGATTGGCATAATATTGACATAACGCACATAAGGTTGGAATTGACCAATACCCACTTTACCTGGGATTAAATACATACCACTTGCGTCATAGGCATCACCTTCAAACATGCCAAAGCCTTTGCTTTGATCGTAATTGACAGACCCTTTTGAAATGCCATAGTTTTTATATTCCCCATTAACCGTGATGACACCCATATTGTTAGCTAGGGGTTTTTCATATAAAACGTCTACAGCCGTGCCACGAAAACTTCCGTTACCTAAAACGCCCGCGCCATCTTCTTGATACTGATTAGACGCACCAACAGTTAAAATATACCCCCCTTTACCGTAGTAAGTACCTGATGTGTAGTACCCAGGATTTTTCTCAACATCAAGAATGTTATAAGAGACACGTTGAGCATAAAGAATGTTGCGATCTTGGTTGGCTGTTCCTGGCCCCCCATTTAATCCACGAAAAAAACCAGCCACATATTGCAAATGACCATCTAAAACCGAACCCCAAATATTCACACCGTCATCACGACCACTCGCACCAGCAGATGTGCCATTACTGTACATGCGGACGTTATAATCTGAAGGTTCAAAAGGTGTGCCTTGTGAGTAAATACTGAATATGGCACTATAAAAAGGTCCGTTCAATTCACGGCGCTCTGAAGGCACTAACTGACGACCCAACCATACGTTGAAATAGGGTGTAATTTCAAATTTTGAAATAGCATCAAGTACGAACATATTGCCCCCGTTCGAACCCGTACAAGGAAAACATTCGGTGTTAAATTCAAACTTTATATATTTGTGAACTTGACCGTTGACGTATAAACGCGCGTTGTTTAAGTTAAAATCATTGCTCCATTTATCGCCAGTTGCGCCAGCCGCAGATTCTTGCGCAGTGAAGCTTGAACGAATACCAGCGCCTAAGCTGATCCACTTAGTATCGTCAATTTTAAATGTCGCCCCAGCAAATGAATCCGATGCATACCCAAGCGAAAGCGTTGAAAGTGCCGCTGCACATAAGACGCGAGCAAAACGCCCGCTTGAAACTTGTTTGATAGTACTCATAAGTGAGTCCCCTTAGAATAAAAGTAAATTTAAAATATGAACGTAAAGCGCTTTTATACGCATTACTGCCACTATGTGGTCGAGCACATTTTTCAATTTGTAGCACTTTCGCACAATAC
>CAINHP010000036.1 GCA_903848905.1 uncultured Pseudomonadota bacterium | reverse complement strand
TGGTGAAGGCGGCTCAGGTGGCGCGCTCGCCATTGGTGTTGGCGATCGTTTAATTATGCTTGAATACAGCACCTATTCTGTCATCTCACCTGAAGGATGTGCGGCCATTTTATGGAAAAGTCCTGATAAACTTCAACTTGCCGCTGAAGCAATGGGAATTACTGCAGACCGAATTCGTGAACAAGGCTTTTTAGATGAAGTGGTTCGTGAACCATTAGGTGGCGCGCATCGAGACTTCAAAACAATGGGCGAGAATTTAAAAGAAACCCTAATACGTCATTTAGACTCTATTCAGCAACAAGACATGCAAACCATTTTAGCTACGCGCTATCAACGTATTATGAGTTTTGGTGTATTTGAAGAGTCAAGCAAATAAAAACGGAATTTAACGATAATTGATTGTGAAAGAAAACTTTAATTTTGACGTTTTGGTTATTGGTAGTGGTGGCGCAGGGTTAAGTTTAGCGCTGAAACTGGCTAATGCTCAAACTCGCGTGGCTGTGCTGTCTAAATTTGCCCTTACATCAGGCAGTACTTACTATGCGCAAGGCGGTATTTCTGCGGTATTTGATGCAAATGATTCTATTGAATCGCATTTAAACGACACACTCAATGCGGGGGCGGGACTTTGCGACACAGATATTGTCGAATTAACCGTTAAGCACGGCAAAGAATCCATTGACTGGCTTCGTGAACAAGGTGTGCGATTCACGCAAGAGCAGACAAAAACAGGCGAAACAAAACTGCATTTAAATCGTGAAGGTGGACATTCACATCGGCGTGTTGTGCATACCGATGACGCAACAGGAAAAGCGGTTTCACTTTCGCTAATTGAACGTGCACAGGAAAATCAATTTATCGAATTATTTGAATACTACAATGTTATTGATTTAATCACCCAAATCGATAAGGGTACCAAACAATGTGTTGGTGCCTATGTGTTTAATAATCATCAGCAACGCGTAGAAACCTTTGCGGCAAAAATAACCGTATTAGCCACTGGCGGTGCAAGTAAAGCCTATTTATATAGCACCAATCCACACAGCTCAACGGGTGATGGCATGGCGGTAGCGTGGCGTGCTGGATGTCGCGTCAGTAATTTAGAATTCATGCAATTCCACCCCACATGCCTTTATCATCCAGCAGGCAACTCATTTTTAATTAGTGAAGCGCTGCGCGGTGAAGGTGGGCGGTTGATTTTGCCGGATGGTCGCACTTTTATGCAAAATTATGATGAACGAGGTGAACTTGCACCACGCGATATTGTCGCGCGCGCCATCGATCATGAAATGAAAAAACGTGGAATTGATTGCGTCTATTTGGACATTAGCCACAAACCCGAATCATTTATTCGAGAACATTTCCCCAATATTTATCAACAATGCTTAGAATTTGATATTGATATTACGCAGCAGCCAATTCCCGTTGTCCCCGCAGCGCATTACACCTGCGGCGGTGTTATAACAGATAGCTATGCGCGCACTGATATAGAAAACTTATACGCTGTGGGTGAAGTGGCTTGCACTGGGCTACATGGTGCAAATCGCATGGCGAGTAATTCACTACTTGAATGTTTAGTGTTTGCGCAGCGAGCTAGCGATAAAATTAAACAAAAGTTACCACAAATCACCCCTATTCAAAATATAGCGCCTTGGGATGAGTCAAAAGTCAGTGACTCCGATGAAGAAGTCGTGGTCTCTCATAATTGGAGTGAGCTTCGTCATTTTATGTGGGATTATGTCGGCATTGTTCGCACTGACAAACGATTAGATCGCGCTATGAATCGAGTAGAATTACTTAAAAAAGAAATAGCAGAATATTATAAATATTTCCGTGTCACAAGTGATTTACTAGAGCTGCGTAATTTGGTCATTGTTGCGGAATTAATTATTCGCTGCGCACAACAACGCAAAGAAAGTCGTGGTCTGCATTACACACTCGACTACCCCGAAATAGATACCTCAAAACCAGCACAAAATACGATATTAACTCCTGAGAACTATACAGTCAAACACTAGACTGCCTAGAGTAAGTTCCATCAAACATCCATAATTTCTCGCAAAACTGCCGTCGCATAACTGCCTGCAGGCAAACTAAACTTTAGCAGCAACGTGGTGTTTTCGTCACTAAATTGCCACGTTAAATCTTGCACATTCACACGTAGCGCACGTCGATCAGTTTCTAAACCAAATGCAATTAAGCCCCGTGTTAACAATTCATATTCAGAAAAGACGCATTGCTCAATATTTTGAGCGTCTGCACTTGCTCGCAAGTCGCCATTACCATATAGAGCGCCTGTAGGATGTAATTCATTGTTATCTAAACGGTTACGAATAATATCGTCTATTTGCTCACAAGCAAAACCACTGCGCGACCCATCAAGCATAAAAACATCACCATTGAGTCCTGTTGCCCAATTATTGTCGTTAATACGCCGTGCTAGAATACAATTAAACAAAAAGGAACGTACTGCTGATAAATAAATACTTCGCTGCTCACGAGGCACTTTTTCACCGTTAAACATCGCCAGTGCTTTCATAATATTTTGACCCTGATGTCCAAAACGCTGTGTACCGTAATAATTCGCTATACCATGTCGTTTTATTGACGTTAATTGTGCAATAGTGCTTTTAATATCACCTTGCCATTGCCGAATAGTTAATTCAAATTGATTATGCGCTAATGCGCCCCGTTTGAGTTTTCGAGCATGACGCGTCACACATAAAATTTTCACGCCTTCAGTAGAAAAGTTCGCCCAAATTGGCTCATCGCCTTTAGGTAACCAGACACTAAACCACTGAGTTGTTATTGCATGACGATCCTTCATCCCAGCATAACCCATATCGCGTTGACGCACATTGGCAAATCGTGCGAGTTGACGTGCGACATATTCGGTATTTTCACCCGTCTTTTCAATGTGCAAAAAAATATGCTCGCCACTGCCAGAAGGGTCAAATGCGAGTGTTTCTTTAACAATAAAATCAGCGGGAACAGTGCGGATATTGCCCTTTCCTTGCGGTGATCCGTATGCATGAGGCCAATGAGGTAATGTAAAATTATCGAGATTCATGATGGGGTGAAATTGATTTGCTAGGTGACTGAATGTTTATTCATCATTAAAATAGGAAATAGGTTACAAAAATAAGTGATGAAATTATTTTAAATCACGCTAGACTGAAATATTAAAATGACTTGTTATGGACGGTATTTATGTTTATGTATTCACTACCTTTATTTTTTGAGCATATTCATTTTTTTAGTGTGGCGGATTTTGGAATGTTTGTCGTTGGATTGCTGGTTATTTTAATCATCAATGCAAATTATTCTGAGAAAACAGAGTATCAACAATCGTTGAATAATTATTTATTTGCGAGTTGGAGCGGCAATATTGCATTAATTTGGGTTGCAATTCCTTTCTTTATTCTGCTTAATATTGCTTTATTTGCTGCTGATACGATGGCAAAAACAGGCATATTTACGGTCTCTATTTGGGATGATATTCATCTTATCTTTTTTCTACCTGTAATATGGTGGACAGTATCCATTTGGCGCTGTTCAACCAATACTAATTATTTGATTTCCGGTGCATTTGCTCGTTTTTTGACCATTAGCGTCTTTTTTGAATATGCACTGAAAATGCTTATTCGTATTGATTATCCACGTATATTTTTTGAATGCGAAGAGCTATTTTTAGATTATGGAAACTGCTTTTAATTTGCTTTGATCGCATTTAACACGCAATCACATAAATTTAGCTGACCTGTTTCAAATACCTTTGCATCAGTTTCACGACGTAGCCACGTAAATTGACGTTTAGCCAGTTGCCTCGTAGCGATGATTGATTTTTCAGTCATCGTAGGCAAATCATAATCGCCTTGAAAATACGCCCACGCTTCTCGATACCCGACAGCACGAATAGCAGGCAATTTATCATGCAAATCGCCACGCTGATACAAATGCGCCACTTCCTCTAAAAATCCTTTTTCGAGCATCGCATGAAAGCGTTTAGCAATAATAGCGTGTAGAACGTGTCGATCACGTGGGGCAATAATGTATTTTTGAATTTGGTAAGGTAACGCATCATCTTGCGCGCTGTCAGCAAAAAAATCACTCAATGAGCGCCCTGTGATTTCGTATACTTCCAGAGCACGCTGAACTCGTTGCGGGTCATTAGGGTGAATTCTCGCCGCAGCCCTCGGGTCAATTTCCGCTAAACGCGCGTGTACAGCAAGATGTCCTTCCTTAGCTAATTGCGCTTCTAATTGCGCTCGGACGTCTGCATTAGCTGGAGGCAACTGAGCTAGACCTTGCGTTAGCGCATTAAAATAAAGCATCGTTCCGCCAACTAAAATAGGCCGTTTTCCACGAGCCACCATATCGGCCATTAAAACCAACGCTTGTGTGCGAAATTCACCTGTCGAAAACGATTCACTTGGATCTAAAATATCAATCAAATGATGAGCAACTCCGCCACGCTCGTCTAGCGAAGGCTTTGCTGTACCAATATCCATTCCCTTGAAAACTAAAGCAGAGTCAACACTGATAATTTCACCATTTAATGCTTGAGCAAGCTGCACTGCCAATGCCGTTTTTCCTGAAGCGGTAGGCCCCATGAGTAAAATAGCTGGCGGTAAATGCGTCTTATTCATCAAAAAATGAACTACTTTAATTTTATAATTTTATAATTTTATAAATAGTTATACGCGAATTTTGCAATTTGCGAATAGGACGTATCGCCAATAAAGAATTCTGACCAACGACTGGGATCAAATTTAATGTCTTCCGCATCCCATTTAAACAATTTGATTAAACTTTCCATGAGTTTCTTGTCCATGTAAATATAATTCATGGCAACACGATTACTCATGATAATGGGGTTGTAGTTATCTTCTGTTCGACGAACAATAAAGCAACCTGAACGATATAAACTGTATAAAATTTTAAATACCGATGATTGATCATCGGGTTCAAATTCTAAGACTTTGGTTATTTGCTCGGAAGCCGCTTTTAAACCAACACCGCCATAAGGCTCACTTTCAGCTAATAAAATATCAAGTTGTTGATAAATTCGCTCACGCTGGGAATGCTGTGGGAAATCATTTTTTAAACTTAACTTTGATTTAATAAAATTATTATAGGTACGCTTCATATCATCCGCTGCGGGAACATCCGCTTTAGCTTGCTGCTGCCCTAAAAAGCGTTCAATAGCGGATTCATTTTCTTGACTACTACACGATAAAACGGGATCTAAATCGCCAATATGACGCTGCGTAATGGAAATCATGCCGCGTTTTTCAACTAAACGACATAAATCACCAAAGCCTTGAAAGGCTTGATAACTATTAAAATCGACTGCGCGACTATTTTTAATAGCCGCAGCGATAGTGGATTGATTGGTTTTGAGTCCGTTGGTCGTGTTATAGCGCACTTTTTCAATGAGTAAATCAATGATGCAATTCTCATCGTCCGCCACAGAGGTTTCAATTTTGCGTGAACCGTAATCGTTTTTACCAAAATCCTCATGATAATAAAACAAATCACAGGCGCTACGATAAAGCTCACCGACCGTATTTTTGGTACTGCCAATACCAATAATCGTTTTGCCAATTTCTTTAAGCTTTGAAAACAGCGGCATATAATCACGATCATTGGCAATAATCGCAAAAATATTGATATCGGGATGGGTATAAGCCACTGAAATCGCTTCAATAGCAAGGCGAATATCCGACGTATTTTTATAGCCGTTATAGTAAGGTATATCTTCATGACGAATTAAATTCGCCTGTAGCATTTCGCGCAATTCTTTTTTTCTTGCTTCAGAAATGGGCAATTTCATAATGTCGCCAAATGAGCGGCGAATACTAATTTCACCATGCTCGGTTAATTTTTTGATTTCTTTTTTAATGTCTAAAGGTAAATCATCATCAAGACAAAAGCCGACAAAATTATCTAAATCGATAAATAAGGCAATTCTATTTTTCTTTTCCATGTTTCTTAACTAATTATGTTATTTAAAAGTAAAT
>CAINHP010000035.1 GCA_903848905.1 uncultured Pseudomonadota bacterium | reverse complement strand
GCAAAAAAAAGAGCGTTAACACTGAAGTGAAAACGCTCTTAGATATATGGTGCCTTGGGCCGGAGTCGAACCGGCACGTTCTTTCGAACGAGGGATTTTAAGTCCCTTGCGTCTACCAATTTCGCCACCAAGGCAAATAAACTTGATAAGCCGTTTATTATATATAAAAATGAAAAAAACGCTACATTTTTTTATGTTTTCAACCGGAATTTTAGTTACCTATTTTGAATTATCCGACCTAACATCTTGTTTTATCGCAAACATTAATAATGAAAAAAAACCAATCCAAAGTAAAATGGGTAGCAAATAAAACCACTCTTGATAAAATGTTGGCGATGGATTTTTCACGTAAGGCACATGATAAACATCTGTCCAAGGCTGATAAACGGGAGAGCGCTGTAAAATATCGCCTGATGCTAACACCACAGAAGAAATGCCCGTGTTAGTGACCCGAAGCACAGGACGACGAAACTCAATGCCTCGCGCAAGTGTCATATAAAAATGTTGATACGGTTGTTGCCATGCCCCATACCATGAATCATTCGTCACATTAACAATGACTTGAGCACCTAAATTCGCCAAATCGCGAGAAAAATAAGCAAACAATCCTTCATAACAAATTTGCGGAGCCATTTTTAAGCCATGCAAATTGAATAAATCCGTTGCCCCCTGCCCGCGTGCAAAGTGACCAATTTGCGGAAACCATTGACGAAGTTGCGATAACACATCCTCAAAAGGAATGTATTCCCCAAACGCGAGTAATATGGTTTTACTATAATGCGGCGGCACAATTTGGCCCATTTCATTCAAAAGAAAAAGTGAATTAGTCAGTAATTTAACGCGCATATCTACACTATAAGCTCCCGTTACTAATGGCAATGAATGATTTTTCAAAAATTGACTCAGTTGGGCGGGATACGTGTTAGGTGGCACTAAATTTTCACCTAAAAAAGTGGGAAAAGCGGTTTCTGGCCAGAGCGCAAAATCAATTTTTTCATTTTTATGCGCCTCAAGTGCATTGCTCGTCAGGGATAGATAGCGCCCTAAAATAGCTTGACCATAACCATCACCCAATTCAGCCGCTAATTTTTCCGAATTTCCAATGTTACCCTGTACCATTAAGACGTTAAACTGCGCATCAGGTTCTGGTAATCGTGCTTTGAGTGCAACACCTGCTAAATTTAGCAGTAAAAAGCTAACGACAACCGCACTCATAATCACTTTCCCTTGTGTTTCATGACGTGATTTCCAAGCAAGATAAATCGGTAGATTATAAGCAAGTGTAATCGCACTTAAACCACTAAAACCAACTATTTCAGCCAAATGGTAAAACGGGATTCCTGAGCCAAACCACGAGTAGCCAAAATTCCAATCAAATAACGTCAGTGAATACGCTTCACATAAAATTGTAATCAGGGTTAATAACCCTAAAGAAACGCTTTTTGAACATGAAAACTTTTTTACAATTAAAAACCAAATCATTCCTGCAAAGGGTACATATAAATGCGCAATTAACGCATAAATAATCATGCCGACTCCGGCTAATGCCCAAGGCACATGGGCAAATTCATGCAGCAAATAGGTCATCCAATTAAAGCCAATAAGCGTAAACACAAAGGCGCTTACTATGCCTCCAAAAATGACCGTTTTTAATTGCGTTTGTGCTTGCCAAAAAATCCATAGTGGCACAAATCCAAACAATGCCGCCCAGGGTGGAAAGGGAATATAACTCGTTCCAATAAAAAAACCTGATAAAACAGGCAATGCCCATGCGTTAGCGCTTGTGAATTTCATCATGAAGGGCACGGAATTCGTCAGTTAATTTATGTGTGGGAACGTAATGAATAAGCGGTAGCGATTCTGAATGTGATTCACGCACTTTTACTGAACTTGAAATCATTGACGCTAAAACAGGCAGGCCACCTTCAATGAGTTCATTGACGAGTTGACGTGGCAAATTCGCTTGCTTTTGAAATTGATTGACAATAATACCTTCGATTTCGAGTGCTTGATTATGATCAGCTTTGACTTCACCTAATGTGTGAATAAGTAAATGCAACGCATCACGCGCAAAGGTATCGCAATCAAAAGGAATCAAACATTTATGCGCCGCAATTAACGCAGATTGGCTATAAAAATTCAAAATGGGCGGTGTATCCATATAAATTTCATCAAAATTCTCCAACTTATCAAATGCTTCTTTAAGTTTGAAAATTTTATAACGCGACTCTAAACGTCCTTGCAAGGGGTCAAGTTCAGGATGCGATGGCAACACAAATAAATTGGGAAACGGCGTTGCGTGAATCGCATTTTCAAGACCGGAACCTGTATTACTGCTGCCAAATAAAGATATACTCAAACTATCTTTGAAAAAATGTGCAATAGTTTTATCACTATCCACAATTTTATGACCCAGTAGATATTGCGTGGAATTTCCTTGTACATCTAAATCAACAACTAAGGTACGCTTACCTTGTTGCGCACTAATCGCGGCCAAATTACAGGTGATAGTGGATTTGCCCACGCCCCCTTTTTGATTGAAGATAACTCTACGCATATAATGAATTTCCTAAAAATTTAAAGTGTAAAAACATGAACACAAACAACATCAAAAAAAGCGTGATCTAAATAGTTTTATTAAATGTCTTCATCCGTTTTTTCTCATCCACCCACATTATAAACATATCATGTTAGAATTGCGTTAGTCGCGCTCTATTACAAAGTACAAAGCCGCGCCATTTTTTTAAAATTTTTCCAATAATCCACAAAATAACTCATGACCAATTTAGAAAACATCATTAACAGCGCCTTTGAAAATCGTGCAGATATTACCCCAGCCAGTGCATCAGCGGAGATTCGTGATGCGGTTACGCAAACACTTAATTTACTCGATAGCGGTAAACTGCGTGTCGCCGAAAAAATTAACGGTGAATGGGTAACGCATCAATGGTTAAAAAAAGCGGTTTTACTTTCATTTCGAATCAATGATAACCGTTTAATGGATGGCGGTAATACACGCTACTACGACAAAGTAGAAAGTAAATTCTCAACTTACACTGAAGAAGATTTTGCTGCGGCAGGTGTTCGCGTTGTTCCAAATGCAGTAGCACGTCATGGCTCATTTATCGCTTCAGGTGCGATTTTAATGCCTTCTTATGTCAACATTGGTGCGTATGTTGATAGCGGCACGATGGTTGATACTTGGGTTACCGTTGGATCGTGTGCACAAATTGGTAAAAATGTGCATTTATCAGGCGGTGTTGGCATTGGTGGTGTATTAGAGCCTCTGCAAGCCACCCCAACCATTATTGGTGATAATTGCTTTATTGGTGCACGTTCTGAAATTGTGGAAGGTGTTATTGTTGAAGATGGTTGCGTCATTTCAATGGGCGTCTACATTGGTCAGAGCACGAAAATTTTCAACCGCATGACAGGTGAAATTACCTACGGCCGTATTCCAGCGGGCTCAGTAGTCGTATCAGGCAACTTACCTTCTGCTGATGGCACATACAGCTTATATTGTGCGGTGATTATTAAACAAGTTGATGAACGCACACGCAGTAAAACCGGCATTAACGAATTACTCCGCGATTAAACGTTTCATATTCTTCATTTTTAAACGTCCGTTTTTATCAAAAATCGGACGTTTTATTCAACTTTCTCGTTACAACACTAAATCATGCAAAAAACTAAAATCGACATTTACAAACGTCTTCTCACTTATGTAAAACCGCATAAGAAGTTCTTTTTTGTAAGTATTATCGGTTTTTTAATTTATTCCGCCACACAGCCTTTATTTGCAAAGCTCATACAAGAAATCATAGATACTCTGCAAGCAAAGGAACATGAAAAACTCTATTATTTGCCGCTATTATTTAGTGGTTTAATTGTGGTGAGGAGTTTAGGTGCCTATTTAGGCAATTACTTTTTAGCTAAAGTGTCCTCAAATGTCATACACACGCTGCGATGTGAAATTTTTGAAAAATATATGCAGCTACCCACCGCGCATTTTGATTCCAACAACAGCGGCTACATGATCGCAAGAATTACGCATAACGTTAATCAAGTTGCACAAGCTACCACCGATGCAGTACGTAAAGTAGTTCAAGAAGGTTTAACTGCTGCAGGACTTCTCGCTTATTTGGTTTACATGAACTATAAGCTCTCCCTCGTTTTTTTTGTAATTGCCCCCGCTATTGCACTACTCGTGAGATATGTGAGTAAACGTATGCGAATGCTCAGTAAACGCATTCAAGAATCCATTGGTGATATGACGCATATTACCTCTGAACTAGTGAATGGGCATCGCATTGTACGCAGCTATGGTGGTGAAGATTATGAGCGTCAACGCTTTGTTGGAAGTAGCGATCATAATCGCAATCAGACAATGAAACTGATTAGCACCAGTTCACTGCATAACCAATTTATGCAATTGATTATTGCGCTAGCATTAGCCTTTTTAATGTACATCGCTTTATTCTTTATGGACCAATCCAGTGTAGGGGCTTTTGTCGGGTATTTAACGGCTGCATTTTTACTGCCCCGCCCTATTCGACAACTTAGCGATGCCAATAGTGATATTCAGCGTGGCATTGTAGCAGCAGAATCGGTATTTGAAGTGTTAGATCAAGACACTGAACTTGATGATGGATCTTATATGAAAAATCGCTGTCTTGGTGACTTAGAATTCAAACACGTCACTTTTAGCTACGATACTACTGCGCAACCCGCTTTAAATGATATTAGCTTTACTGCTAAAGCTGGTGAAACGATTGCCTTAGTTGGCGCATCAGGCGGAGGTAAAAGTACGCTCGCCAATTTAGTATCGCGTTTTTATCAATACAATCAAGGCGAAATATTACTCGATGGCGTGAATATTAACGATTACACACTACGTAATTTACGTCAGCACATTGCACTCGTTAATCAACAAGTGACGTTATTTAACGACACAATTGCCAATAATATTGCTTATGGTGCACTGGCGGGAGCGAGTCGTGAAGCGATTACTCAAGCCGCAACGGATGCTTACGCCATTGAGTTCATTAATAAACTTGAAAATGGACTTGATACCGAAATTGGCGAAAATGGCGTCAAACTTTCTGGTGGACAACGTCAACGTTTAGCTTTAGCGCGTGCATTACTTAAAAATGCCCCGGTTTTAATCCTTGATGAAGCAACATCAGCGCTTGATACGGAGTCTGAGCGCTATATTCAAGCCGCACTTCAAAAGCTCATGGGCAATCGCACCACGCTTGTGATTGCCCACCGTTTATCCACAATTGAAAATGCGGATAAAATTTTAGTGATTGATAAAGGTCGTATTGTTGAACAGGGAACACATCACGAATTACTGGCTAAAAATGGCGCTTATACACGCCTGCACGATATACAATTTGAACCACACCCAAATCAAAGCACGAAATGAAAACTCAGCACGCTCATCGGTTAATTGTTTTAGATACTGAAACTACCGGTCTAAGTACAAAAGACGGCAATCGTATTATCGAAATTGGTTGCGTAGAATTACTTGATCGGCGTTTAACCGGTAATAATTTTCATGTGTATATCAACCCCGAACGCGACAGTGAACCAGGCGCGTTGCAGGTTCACGGTATTACACGTGAATTTTTAGCGGATAAACCAAAATTTAAAGCTGTTGTACAGGATTTTATTAAATATATTCGTGGCAGTGAACTCATTATTCACAATGCGCCTTTTGACGTAGGTTTTCTTAATTATGAACTCGCCAAATTACCCAATACGCAATCGATTGAAAGTTATTGCACTATTTTCGATACGCTTGCTGATGCAAAAATTCGTTTTCCAGGTCAGCGCAATAATTTAGACGCACTATGCAGACGCTATAGCGTTGATAATACACACCGTGAACTGCACGGTGCGCTGCTCGATGCTCAGATTCTCGCCGATGTTTTTTTGAGAATGACCGG
>CAINHP010000034.1 GCA_903848905.1 uncultured Pseudomonadota bacterium | reverse complement strand
TAAATTGATGGAATGTTAATTGCAGCGTGAGGGGATTGAAATTGACGTGTGCTAATGTCGCGTTAAATGGGGTATCTTCACTAATTAACGCGGGAATTTTATGTTGCAGCAAGATAGGCAGTAAATAAGTGCTAGTGGCTAAATAGCCACCCACTAAACCAACAGGAATTAAGGCAACACGGACAAATTTCGGTATTTTTATCACAAGGCAATTACGCTAACAAATCATGAATCAGCGATTTTAATTTGATTGCTTGGCTCTGCTGCTTTAAGCGATTGGCAATAATGATACTTTCAAGTTCATTTAAGGCAATGTTGAAATCATCATTGACCACTAAATAATCAAACTCTCCGTAATGCGACATTTCTGCTACGGCATCTTGCATACGTCGATCGATAATTTCCACGGAATCTTTGCCGCGTCCTTCAAGGCGCTCACGCAGAATTTGCGTAGAAGGAGGTAGAATAAAAATGGAATAACTATTAGGCATGAGTTCGCGCACTTGCTGAGCGCC
This sequence comes from uncultured Pseudomonadota bacterium, assembly GCA_903848905.1. Lineage (GTDB taxonomy): Bacteria > Pseudomonadota > Gammaproteobacteria > Methylococcales > Methylomonadaceae > UBA10906. Next base: position 3,079 of record CAINHP010000034.1, on the reverse strand, counting down.
TTGCCAATCAATTTCCAAAATGACGTCATCACCTTGCGCTAAATTGTCTTCAATCGTTTTTTGCGCTGTGCCATAAAAATTATCAAATACTTGCGCAGACTCTAAAAATGCTTTTTCATTTTGCATGGCGCGAAAATCGTCAACACTGACAAAGAAATAATCTTTGCCGTGAATTTCGCCTTCTCTACTCTGGCGTGTGGTGTGTGATACCGATACAATAAGGTTTTCAATGGTTGCAATGAGTTTTTTTACTAAGCTGGTTTTCCCTGCGCCCGATGGTGCAGAAATAATATACAAATTACCGGTAGTCGTCATTTTGGTGTCTATTTTGAAAAGGGAAAACAAAGAAAGGAAACATTCTCTCTATTTTAACAACCTTCTATTCAATAGTCAGTTTCATTCAAAAGGGAGTGCGCAATGACGCTAAAAAGTTTCCGAAATCAAATGCCAACTTTAGGCGCAAATGTCTATGTTGATGACAGCGCTATTGTCATTGGCGCGGTCGTATTGGGCGATGACGTATCGATTTGGCCCACAGCGGTGGTGCGCGGTGATGTTGAAAAAATCACGATTGGCAACAATACAAACGTGCAAGATGGCGCGGTACTGCATGTGTCACATCAAGGAAAATTTTCTGAAAGGGGGCATCCACTGTCTATTGGAGTAGATGTGACGATTGGACATCGTGCGGTAATTCATGGCTGCACGGTAGGTAATTATTGTTTAATTGGCATAGGCGCGATTATTATGGATGATGCCGTTTTGGAAGATTATGTCATGCTGGGCGCAGGGTCGCTTGTGCCGCCTAATAAACGACTTGAAAGTGGTTATTTATATGTTGGATCGCCCGCGAAACAAAGTCGCCCGCTCAGTGAAAATGAAAAAGAATTTTTGCGCTACTCTGCGTCGCATTATGTGAGTTTGAAAAATGTGTATTTGGAGGAGGGATCAGAATCTTGACAGACAGGAAATAACTGTGGGGCGAAGGCGGAATCGAACCACCGACACAAGGGTTTTCAATACCTCGCTCGACTTGCGACACAGTAATTGGAATACTTTGAAGCGTAATAAAAGCGTGCAGTTTTATGATTTACGGCATATTTTGAGCTTAATTTGTATTAGCGTTTGAGTTTGGATAGAATCGGGTTGCGTTTAATTTAAACTAGTTTAATGGGTGATTTATGAAAAGAATAATTTTAACAGCGTTGCTTGCTTGTGTTTCTGTAAGTGTTGCACAAGCAGCGTGTGATACAAAATCGTTAAAAGGTAGTTACGAAATTGCTGCAACAGGTTTGTTTAATGGTACTAATTGTGGGCTTATTGGCGTAGCTAATTTTGATGGAAAAGGAACTATGACTACAACAACATTGCAAGGTTGTGGTGGGCAACCAGTAAATAACAATGGCACTTATAGTTATAATGTAAATGCAAATTGTATGGGTAATGCAACCAATACTGGAACAGGACTTAATGTGTATTTTGTTTTAAATAAGGCTTTAGCAGTTGGCAGTATATTTTTTTCAAGCACGGGTAATATAACTTTTGGAACGCTTATTAAGCAATAAAGGATATTTAAAATGATAGATTATGCAGCTGAATTTGGAGGTGTACTCACTAGTTTATTTAAATATACTTTGATACATTTTTGCGTATTTTTCCTAGCAACAATATTTTTAAGTGCTGAATTACAAAAAATATTATTACTAGCTTATATCTGTTCATTATTTTTTGTTATTACTTATACTATAAGTCTTACGGGTGCACTTGTAAGAAGTGGAATTTATAAATTTGATGAACATATAAAAAAATCAAGTAATGAACAATAAAACAACATGTCCGATGCTAAACGCTTAAAAGCACTGTTAAGTATTATTGAAAAAATACAGGCAGGTAAGCATGTGCAAAATAGGACGCTGCAGACGCATTTAACTTTAGAAGAATATGAAGAATATTTAAATGAACGAAAGCAGCAAAAAAGCTTACGCGTTGATATAAAAGACAAGCCGGTAGAAGTTGTTGAATATGAAAGTTTGTTGCGAAGTGCGACTTTAATTTACAACAGGGCAGATGCTTATAGTTGTAGAGGTAAAGCTAACAGTGCTAAAAAGTTGTTTGATAAAGCTGATACGCTATTTGAAAGGGCAATGGAGCATTTAGAAGAAATTATTGCTGCTGACTATAGTTTGACAACTTGGTTTGATAGAAATACTGAATGGACTGCTGATAATAATGATATTTGGCTTGACCCAGTTGGTATGCCAAAATGTGTAAATTCGCGTAGTTTAGATAATTTATCAAGCGGTCATTTTTTAAAAAATGAAATTTTAACTATAGCCGAACTTAAGTTACGCGTAGTGCAGTGTGCTTACGATAGCTTAAACGCTGACAAAACAGCTGATAAAAATGACACACAAAAATCAAAGTTGTTGATGGATTTTTTAAATACGTTGGACAATGAGGACTTTTGAAGAAGCGTAAAAAAAAACGTGCAAAATGTAATTGCACGATATTCTTACGCTTGTCTAAGTTTAAATTAGCGCAACAGCTTGTCGCTTCATATCATCATTTACGTCAATATAACGCTGCGTCGTTGTTATGTTAGCGTGTCCCGCAAGTGCAGCAAGTACGCGTACGCCAACACCTTTAGCAGCAAGCGTTGTTATAAACGTGCGTCTACCGGAGTGCGAACTTGCACCTTGCAAATTAGCACGCTTGTACAACCAAAAAAAGTGTTGCGCCAGCGTGTTAGCAGTAAACGCGCGTCGCTTCTGTGTGTAAAAAAATGCATCAGTAGCTTCAACGCGTTCTAACTCTTTAGCGTAGCTTTGCAGTTCCTTTTGTAAGCGTTCATTTACAAACACAGTACGCGCGTGCTTATTTTTAGTAATTTCAGCATTCAGCCTAATTTCATTTCTAACCAGTCCATTTTCATCCATTACCCCCCTGAATCAGGATAGTTGTCGCCTCAAATATTTTTATTAAATAATATTTGAGAATTGAGATGAGAGCTTATACAAAAAGATATACTTCAGAGTTTAAAGAACAAGCGTTGTTAAAAGTTTATAATCGAAGAAATGGT
>CAINHP010000033.1 GCA_903848905.1 uncultured Pseudomonadota bacterium | reverse complement strand
TGCATTTTTGCGTTCAATTTCAGTTTGCGCCACTTTATCACGCAAGTAAACAGGCTGAGCATCTTCTGCGCAAACCACTCGCCCTTGATGAAATCCATGCACACCCAGTGTTGCAATCGTACTCGCTTGCGGCAAAACGTCATGCTCAATTTCCAATACCCAGCCTTGCGTATGCGCACTTAATTCATTTTCATAAACCGCCCAACCTGAACCAATACCTGCCGCATGATGCAGAGGGAAAATGAGGTCATTGACGTGAGCAACGACTTCTTTTCCAATTACTTCCACAAAGCCGTCGACATTTCTCTCATAAACGCCCCAAAAAACTTCGCCAATTCGCGCATCCATCGCAACAAAACTAAGGGGCATGGTTGAATATTGTTGTGCAAGTGCGGCCAAAGTGGAAACGGGCACGACAGGTAAATCTGCACCAAAAGCGAGGCCTTGCACCACGCCAGTAGCAATTCGCAAACCAGTAAACGATCCCGGCCCGCAACCAAAAGCCAACGCGTCAAGCTGAGTTAATTTGATATCCGCTTCCTTTAGTAGCGAATCCACCATTGGCAGCAATAATTTAGTGTGTGCTTTGGGCGTAATTTCAAATCGCTGGTAAATTTCACCATCGATCCATAAAGCCGCCGAACACGCCTGTGTGGAGGTGTCAATAGCCAGTAATTTCATAACTTAGAATGGAAAATTTTGCGAAAAATGCACTTCTTGTGCAAATTGCGCAAGTAATTGATTCATTGCTTTGACAACATGCGCATAATTATCTTCAACTAAGGCTTGCTCTAAAACCACGTTATCATGAGCGATGACTGCGTGTGTTTTTTCATTAAGCAGTGTCCAATTTGCTGACAGTACTATAGATTTCCCCATTGTAATATCCAGCTGTGTCACATCAATTACCATTCGATAATCCACCATACCAAGCGTACTCCAAGGATAGGCTTTAAACCAAAAATGCGGGTACACCGTTGCAAAATCATTAGCGATGACTTCTGTCATATTTTGTTTTAATAACCCTGCCCATTGATGCTGTTCTGATAAAATCAATTTGCCATGTGCATCACGTGTCACAATTTGTTTACGCTCAAGTACGGTTGGCAGTGTAATTTGCGTCACACCAATAAGTGGTTTTTTATCTGCGTGATTACTTTCACTCTTTGGAGGGGCAATCGCATCTAAACTGTAAAACTGAGTAGACACTGTCGCGCATGCTTGCAATAAAAATGCGCTAGCTAATGCAATGATTTTCATTTTTTTCATTTTGCCTCCTCCTCTGTTTTGCCACGCACAACAGATTCGGGATGTTGTGCTAAATAATCCGTTAATTGTTTTACTGATCCCGCCGCTTGTGTTAACTCTTGCAATAGTTGCTCAAGCTGATAATGCGTGGTAGCGCCTGTTTCAAAATTACTCAACGCTTTTTGCGCGGTATTTAATGTTTTATCTGCACTACCAAGAGTCCCTTTAGCAACGGTCAGTGTATCGGTTGCGGCATGAGTTGTACCTTGCAAACCTTGGAGTGTTTTATTGATTTCCTGTGTCAAATCCTCAAGCGGCAATTTCGCAATTTTATCCATAATGATATTTGCAGAATGCGTAAATTGATCAAGCGAACTCACCGTAGTGGGAAACTCGGGATAAAAACTACGCTTTGAACTTAGATTAATTTTACTTTTCACATGAAAATCTAAATCCACAAGCAATTGCCCCGTCAGCAAACTACCCGTTTGCAATTGCGCTCGCAAGCCTTTTTCAATAAGTTGATTAACCATTTCTTGTGGAGGAATATTAGCATCTGCTGGGTTCACGTTTTTAATCCGTTCTGGTTGAATTTCAACCACAACAGGGATTCGAATATCCGCCGTTTTGTCATCAAGCTCCAAACTGATACTTAAGACTTTACCCACAGGATAACCACGCAACTGTACAGGAGCACCTTCAGCTAAACCGCGTACTGAACCATTAAAATACATGACATAATGTAGCGTATTGTTGTAGGTAATTTCAGTTGACGCTTCGTATGTGTCAAACAAAGGGTATATCGTATTTTCCTGTTGAATACTTTCCACGCCATCATCCGCTGATGCGCGAAAAGCGATTCCACCACTAAGCAGTGAAATTAAAGGCCCTGTTCGGACTTTAAATCCATCCGCACCCGCAGATAAATCAATGCCACTATCAATCCAAAAACGGGTATTTTTACGAATAAATTGATCATAAGGTTTATTAATAAAAATAGTTAATCGAATGGCATCAGCCGCAGCAGAAAGTTCATGCGTCAATACTTGCCCTACCGTAATACCGTGAAAATTAATCGGTGTTCCAGTGCGCATCGAGCCTAAATTATTCGTTTCTAATATATACTGCGTGCCTTCAGCATTTGCCTTTAGCGGGGGAGGCAAACTTAAGCCTGTAAAATGACGTGCCGATTCACCATTTCCGGGTTTGACTTCTATATATGCCCCAGAAATTAACGTACCTAGCCCTGAAATCCCACCTAAACCCACTTGCGGACGAACCACCCAAAATAACGAATTTTCATTTAAATAATGAGTCGCACTTGCATTCATTTGGGCTGTGACAACAATAGTTTTCATATCGCTATTAATACTAATTGCCGTTACTTTACCCACCTCAACATCCAAATATTTGATTTTCGTTTTATCAACTTCAAGTCCCTCAGCTGTTGGAAAATCAATCGTCACCACAACGCCTTTTTCAGAAAACGATTTATAAATTAACCAACCGCTAACCAAAACCGCAATAATTGGCAAAAGCCAAATAAAGGGTAATTCCGATTTTTTATTCAGACTGATATCGCTAATATCGAAATCGTCATTAAACTCTGTCATTTTTCACCTGAAAATATCACTATCCAAAATAAAATGGTGTGTTTTAGCATGTCTTTTATTATCTCATTTCATTTTGAAATCTGTATTAATGCTATAAAAATGAAAACACCAATCTTGCGAATACAGGTATTTTTATAAAAATTTTATCAAGAGGATGTGTAGGCGTGTGAAAATATTCACTTAGAAAAGCGCTATGTGATTTCAGTTTATCGCGTTTAAACTTGATTATTGGTTATTTTCTAAGCACAAAATCTTATTTTAACCCTATAAAAAGCAACGTGTTACCAAAATCACTAGGCAATATTTTTTGAAAATAATAGACAACTACCCGCTATGATGAGGTTAATTCCAACCAGACGAAACGTTTAGATGAATTCAAGTTCAATCAATTACAGTTTTTTACCCGTTACCCAATAAATTAATTCACTGATTGATTTATCATTCTGAATATATTTTTCGGCGTTACTATCCAGTAAATGGTTTTCGATGATCTTTTTAACATCACTTTTTTGAACTTGTGAATACATGACGCCACCGGGATACACCAAAATATTAGGCCCCAAAGAACAGGGTCCAGCGCAGTCCATTCCACTAATGACAATTTCATCAAATAAGTTACGCTCATTGATTTCAAAAATAAATTCATTAAGGATATCAATACCACCGCGCCCTGCGCAACTACCACAAGGATGAGTCCCCTCTTCTCGTTCTGTCGTACAAACAAAAACGTGCCCCTTCGGTTTGCTTAATTTTTTAGATTCTTCTTTATCACTGTCTGATTTGGATTTGAAAAAACTGAACATTGTATTTTTCCTATTAATTATTTTAAAAAAAGCAATCAGGGTTTATTTTGATTTTTATATCCATGCGTTTCATTATAACAATATTACGATGAAACTTGAATGCCTTATCCTCGCATAATTCAAGGAGCACGCACTGGTAGTTTACTGATTGCGTTTAAATTCCATGGTGCAACTTCCACGACACCCTCTAAATGCGCTTCAATTTTGTCATCAAAATCGGCTAAAAAATCCAGACCCGTTTGAACCTCTATTGCATCTATAGTTGTAATAAAACTGCTAAGCTGCTCTTTACCGCTAACCGTTTGAGGCACAACAAAGGCTAATGAAAAGGCGGGTTTACTATCTGTTTCTTCTGTCACATATATTTTATAAAACGCTCTTGGAATAGTCACTCGCCATGAAGAAGACAAACGCTCGGAATTATCACTAAAAATTGGCCCAGTAATAACCCACACTTTACCAAAATTCTTAGCAAAAAATGAAAGTTCCATTTCTTCTAAACGCTGCCAGACTTGCTGATTTAATTTTGGTTTTTGTGGACTCACATTTGTCATCAAAAAACTATCGGCTTGTCCATAGCGACCATATATCATACTCATGGCATGATTAGGTGCATTATGTCCACGATCATAACCACTTTTCGTATAATCCTCATGATCAACATGATTAATACTACGCCAATCTGTTTGAAAATGATTTAGTCGTTTTAAATGCGGCAAATTTTCATCAACTGGCGTAAGCGCATATTCCACCCAAAGTGGATTACCACGTAAATCCGAATAACCCAAAATAAAGCCATTATTGCGAAAAATACGAAACCAGGTGTTCATGTTGATTGCTGAAATAACCTGCGGAGTACCTTGATAAAGTAACGCAGGCCTTGCTATGAAAACCTCATAACCATATCCACAGATAACAAACGTAATAACAGGCATCACTATACGAGGATATTTTTCAATCACTCGAAAAAATGCAATCACAAAAGACATTATTTTGTTCATCTGCTATGCATTAACCTAAACTTTTACTCGCCAATTCATATACATCATTAGAAATATTTTTTGTATCCATAATGCGTTGCAACTGATTCTTCATCAATACCTGTGCATTTAAGTTAACTTTACGCCATGCTGTTAAAGGCGTCAACATACGAGACGCAACCTGCGGGTTTATCTCATTTAATTCAATGATGGTATCGGCTAAAAACGTATAACCTTGACCATTTTTCGCATGAAAATTCACTGGATTATTTTGACTAAACGCGCCAATTAACGAACGTACCCGATTTGGATTTTTCAAATCAAATGCGGGATGTGTTCTCAATGCTTGAATTATCTCAAATGCGTCTGCTTGTGGACAACTCGCTTGGAGCGCAAACCATTTATCAATCACTAAAGCTTCATTTTCCCATTGCTTATAAAATTGCGTTAAACAAGCCTGTTTTTCTGGATGCTTATTATTCACAATAACTGCCAGTGCAGCCATTTGATCCGTCATATTTTTTGCTTGTCTAAATTGATTGTGAGCAATAGTGTAATTTTGATCTGTATTTAATTTACCTAAAAAAGCTAAACACACGTTTTTCACGCGACGTCGACCAATTGCCGCAGTGCTAAAGTCACCCGATTCGTCTTTATGATTTGCATGATAAAGCGCTTCGAATTGAACTGAGAATGCCTGAGCTAGTGTTGTTATTACCTGCTCACGAGCGCGATGAATCCCCTCAAAATCAACAATCGTCATGCACTCAGCTAAATACGTTTCTGACGGCAGTGCGAGTAATAATGAGAAATACGCTAAATCATCAATAGGTTGCGTGATAAATTTCTCAAACGTTTCAACTAAAATGACTTTGTTTTGCACTTGAACTTCATCATTTTGCGCCACTAAGTCCAAAATAATCCGTTGCACCAGTTGCTGCGACGCATCCCATCGATTAAATGAATCGCTATCATGTTGTGATAAAAAGGCGAGTTCTTCTAAACTGCGTGAAAATTCAATAACAACTGGCGCGGAGAATTCACGCAAAATGGATAACACAGGGACCGCACTAATTCCTTCAAAATGAAATACTTGCTGCATTTGATTAAATTGCAACAATGTAGGCGGCAATAAATCCAAACCTGTTTTTGAATCAAGCAATCCGATTTTAATTGGAATGAATAAAGGTGCTTGCTGATTAGGATAAGACTGAGAAAGCGTCAGTGAAAAAACGTTTTCTGACGCATTATAATTCGTATCCGCTTTGACTTTAGGTGTTCCCGCTTGCGAATACCAACGACGAAATTGTGTTAAATCCACTCCATTGGCATCCTGCATTGCACTGACAAAATCATCACACGTGACGGCCTGACCATCATGACGCTCAAAATACAAATCACTCCCTCGTCTAAAGCCTTCTACACCGAGTAACGTGTGAATCATACGGACAACTTCTGCGCCTTTTTCATACACGGTGAGCGTATAAAAATTATTGATTTCAATATAGGCTTCGGGGCGAACGGGATGCGACAGCGGACTGGCATCTTCTGCAAATTGTCGTGTTCGAAGTTGCGTGACATCCTCAATGCGTTTAACCGATTTTGATGTGCGGTCAGCGGTAAATTCTTGATCTCGAAAAACCGTAAAGCCTTCTTTTAAACTTAATTGAAACCAATCACGGCAGGTAATACGATTGCCTGTCCAATTGTGAAAATACTCATGTGCGATAACCCCTTCGATACCTTCATAATCAAAATCCGTTGCCGTATCTGCACGAGCCAAAACAAATTTTGTATTAAATACATTTAAGCCTTTGTTTTCCATCGCACCCATATTGAAATGGCTAACAGCCACAATCATATATAAATCTAAATCATATTCACGACCATATACAGCTTCATCCCAACGCATAGCGTACTTGAGCGATTGCATAGCATGATCACATTTATCTTTATCGTGCGCTTCAACAAAAATTTCTAACGCAATTTCTCGTCCAGATTGCGTGATAAACGTATCACTAACACATTCTAATTCACCCGCCACGAGCGCAAATAAATAACAGGGTTTTGAAAAAGGATCGTGCCACGTCACCCAATGTTGATTATTGTCTAGTTCGCCACTGGCTACTTTATTACCATTTGAAAGCAATACAGGATAAAGCGATTTATCGGCTACCAATGTAGTGGTAAACGTGGTCATAACGTCTGGGCGATCAAGGAAATAAGTGATTTTTCGAAAACCTTCCGCTTCACATTGCGTACACAACATGCCATTCGATAAATAAAGTCCTTCAAGGGCTGTATTTTCTTTAGGATTAATTGCATTTTCGATAATAACGGTAAACATTCCCGCTTGTGGAACATTTAACAGTGTCAATGTTTCAGAAGTTTCCACATAGGCATCCGATGATAACTCAACATCGTTTAATAAAACGCGCTTTAGCGTTAACTTTTCCCCATGTAAAACCAATTCTTTGCAACTATTATGACTTGCCGCATGTCGCTCAAATGTTAATATGGAATGCACCTGCGTGGCTTCTTCATTCAGCAAAAAATGTAGATTCACACTGTGGATAATAAAATCGGGAACTGTGTAATCTTTAAGATAAATGGTCTTAGGGTTTTGAGTTGTCATGGTGTTATTTTCGTAAAAATGAATGAATATTTAGTGTAATGTCATGTATCAATTACACTTCTCGATAACTCGCGCACGCACTCGCTGTTTCCCACAAAGCCACTTCGGTGACTTGAAAACCACTTGCCTGCAAATGTGTAAAAATCATTTTACTGAGCACTTCAGCTGTAGGATGCTCATCTAATACTAAAAACCGTTCATTATTTTGAATTAATGCGGGGATAATCGGATCATCTTTGTGGAGTAGAAAATTATGATCGAGATGTTTATTCACATAGGTTTCCACGCACTCTTTGACATCTGAAAAATCACACACCATACCCTGATTATCTAGCGTATCATGCGTAATTGAAATGGCCGCTTTTACGCTATGCCCGTGCAGGTTTCGACATTTCCCACCGTGGTTCATTAATCGATGACCATAACAAAAATAAACTTCTTTGGTAATTGTAAACATTTCTCAACCCTTAATTGTTTTAATAATGGCCGCAATCTCATAATAATTCGCCGAGGTACTGGGTACCACACGCGTGACTTCAATAAAAGCAGTTAATGCTGCATTGACCAAATATTGGGGTGCAATCTGAATTTCTATGGCCTTTCCGACCTCAAAAGCATGCTGTGCGATAAAAGAAACACCCGAACCACTAAGCGAAGTACATTGCGCTGCATAAAATGAGACTGAGTTGACTAAACGATATTGCATTTCATAATCGACATTCATACGCATATAAGAACGTTTCTCAGTGAATTCCATGATTTTTTTCTCGTCTAAAGATGAATACGTAAAATTTTACTATAAAATGGACTTTTATATTTTTTTACCTTGTCACTTTTGAGATGCTTACATGAAAAAAACCGTTGTTTTAACAGGTATCACTACAACTGGAACCCCCCATTTAGGTAATTATGTCGGTGCTATTCGCCCAGCGATTAGCATGAGCAAAGACGATAATATTACGCCGTTTTATTTTCTTGCTGATTATCATGCATTAATTAAATGTCAAGAACCTGATCGTGTTCGTCAGTCGAGTTTAGAAATTGCAGCAACCTGGCTAGCGTTAGGACTTGATACCGAAAATGCCGTTTTTTATCGCCAATCCGATATTCCTGAAACGCTAGAGCTCACATGGTTACTCACTTGTGTAACATCTAAAGGTTTAATGAATCGCTCTCATGCGTATAAAGCAGCGGTTGCAGAAAATGAAACCACGGCTGAAAATGATCCTGATAAAGGTATCACAATGGGCTTATTTAGTTATCCCGTGTTAATGGCTGCCGATATTTTATTATTTAACGCAAGCAAGGTGCCCGTTGGCAAAGATCAACAGCAGCATATTGAAATGGCGCGTGATATTGGCGCACGATTTAATCATATTTACGGCGAGCATTTTACACTTCCTCAAGCCGTAATTGATGAAAAAGGCGCCATATTAGCCGGCTTAGATGGTCGCAAAATGAGTAAAAGCTATCAAAACACCATTCCTTTATTTGAACCAGAAAAAAAACTCAAAAAGTTGATTAATAAAATCAAAACGAACTCACTCGAACCGGGTGAGCCAAAAGACACTAGCGATTGTACTTTATTTAGTTTATATCAAGCCTTTGCAACGCCTGATGAGGTCGCGCAAGTTTGCCAGCGCTACGATGAGGGTATCAGTTGGGGTGAAATGAAATCCGTATTATTTGAAAAAATCAATACTGAAATCACGCCTGCTCGTGAACGCTACGAAACACTTTTAGAAAAACCCACGCATATTGAAGAACAATTACAAGAAGGCGCAAGAAAAGCTCGTGCAATTAGTGCACCATTTATTGCACAACTTCGCGATGCAGTTGGTATTTCCACTTTTTCTGCAAAATAAACAT
>CAINHP010000032.1 GCA_903848905.1 uncultured Pseudomonadota bacterium | reverse complement strand
CCAATTATTACGAATTCAGTTTCGGCAAAGAAGATTCCACCAAACTCGCACAACCGCTTGTCATTGACCCATGGTCAATAGAGATTAGTGGTGAAGTTGAAAATGCGGGAAAATTTAATTTAGAAGACATTTTGAGTAAACAAACTCTTGAAGAGAGAATTTACCGTTTCCGTTGTGTTGAGGCTTGGTCGATGGTAGTCCCTTGGGTAGGTTTTCCGTTGGTCAATTTACTCAATATGGCAAAACCCCTTTCAACTGCTAATTTTGTAAAATTTACAACCGTAGAGCAACCCGATGTAATGCCCAACTTACGCAATCAATCTGTTTTGCATTGGCCATACACTGAAGGATTGCGAATCGATGAAGCTGTACATCCTCTTACCATTTTAGCCGTGGGAATGTACGGTGATGTTTTACCGAAACAAAACGGGGCTCCTCTGCGTTTAATTGTGCCATGGAAATACGGATTTAAAGGCGCAAAAGCAATTGTCAAAATTGAATTATTAAAAAAAGCGCCACTGACTAGCTGGAATAAATCCGCGCCTGATGAATATGGTTTCTATGCAAATGTAAATCCCAGTATTCCCCATCCTAGATGGAGTCAAAACAGTGAGCGCTTGCTTGGTAGTGGTTTTTTTACATCACGGCGTCAAACAGAGTTATTTAATGGCTACGGTGATCAGGTAGCGCACTTATATAATGATATGGACTTACGGCACTTCTTCTAATGATGGAAAAAATAACGACATTATTGACGATGATTAAAAGCAAAGATCATCGATGGAATGTGATTTTTACTATTTGCTTATTACCCCTATTGGGATTACTGATCGATATTATTTTTAATAATTTAGGTTCAAACCCTATTCAAGCCTTACATATTCGTTTAGGTGATTGGTCACTGCGTTTTCTTGGCATCACACTTGCCATCACCCCCATTCAAACCATCATGCATTGGCGCGGCATGGCTGAATATCGGAAACTATTCGGCTTATATTCGTTTTTTTATGCCACTTTACATATTTTGACTTATATCATCGTCGATAATAATTTTATGTGGGGAATGATTTGGACGGATATTCTTGAAAGCCCCTACATATGGTTTGGTGTTATAGCTTATATTATCGTTTTTTTGCTTGGAATAACCACACCCAACTCGATTAAAAAAATGCTCGGAAAAAACTGGAAAAAACTGCATCGTTTTATTTACCTTGCAGGGATTGTCGGGGTTATTCATTATTTCTGGCAACTCAAAGGCAATCTTGCTGAACCACTGCTTTATACATTAATACTCTTCTTCTTACTCGGGTTCCGTGCATTGGTTGAATTCACACGTCGTCGTTTAAGTAACATGATGATGCCTAAGCGCATGGAGTAGGACATGTTTTTAATAATCCCACCTAACCTAAAGGTTAGATGGGATTATTCAATGCTTCAACTAAACTCTAAAACCTCGTGCCAAATCCGCTTTAATATCGTCAATTGATTCTAATCCAACTGACACACGAACTAAATTATCATTGATACCCGCTTTAGCACGCGCTTCAGGCGTTAAACGCCCATGCGTTGTGGTTGCTGGATGCGTAATGGTTGTTTTGACATCACCTAAATTAGCTGTAATTGAAAGCATTTGCGTTGAATCAATGAGCTTCCATGCCGCTTCTTTTCCACCTTCTACCTCAAAACTGACTACACCACCAAAATGACTTTGCTGCAATTTCGCTAATTCATGCTGTGCATGTGACGCTAACGCGGGATAATTCACCTTTGAAATACCTGGCTGCGTGGTTAACCAATGCGCTAATTGCGTTGCGTTATCACAATGCGCTTTCATGCGCACAGCTAGGGTTTCAAGACCACCCAAGAAGACCCACGCATTAAACGCACTCATCGTCGCGCCACCAGTGCGCAAATACGGGTAAATATATTTTTCAATAATTTCTTCGCTTGCCACCACCGCTCCGCCAACACAACGCCCCTGTCCGTCAATGTATTTTGTCGCAGAATGCACAACAATGTCTGCGCCCAGTGTCAAAGGTTGTTGAAGTGCAGGCGAACAAAAACAGTTATCGACCACCAGCAGACAATTATGCGCGTGAGCGACATCCGCTAAGGCGCGAATATCAGCAATTTCAATTAAAGGATTTGAGGGCGTTTCCAAAAATAATAAACGGGTATTGGGCTTAATAGCCGCCTCCCACGCACTAACATCAACTAAATCAACAAAATCCGTTTCAACCCCAAATTTACCAAAGTAATTTTGAAATAATAAAACTGTATTCCCAAACACCCCGCGCGAACAGACGACATGATCACCGGCTTTGAGTAAACCCATACCAACTGCCATAGTCGCTGCCATGCCCGATGCAAATGCAAGGCAACGCTCACCTTTTTCCATTACCGCTAAACGATCTTGAAATACCGCAACGGTAGGATTAGTAAAGCGTGAATAGATATTGCCTGGTTGCTGACCGGTGAAACGTAGCGCGGCATCGGCTGCACTTTTAAAAACATAACTCGACGTGGCAAAAATAGGCACACTGTGCTCATCTTCGTGCGTGCGATGATGACCGGCACGGATGGCTTGTGTTTCTAGGGCGTATTCATTCCAGTCGATGTCGTTCATATTTTTAGCGAGCCATAAAAAGAAAAAGCCGCAAGCGGCTATAGAGAAATGTCTGGGGATTTCTGGAGACGTTGCAGTGCAACGCCTCTACAGAGAAGAACTTATGCAGCTAAAACTAAATTTTTAACTTTCAAGTTCAAACGGCTTTTACCGCGTGCCGCTTTATTTTTATGAATGATACCTTTAGTCACTGCTGAATCAATGACAGACTCTGCTACTTTATAAGCAGCTACTGCTTGTTCTTTATCGCCTGCTTTCACAGCAATTAATACTTTTTTGATAAAAGTACGTAAATTGCTACGTTGACCGCCGTTACGCACACGGTTGTTTTCTGCTTGTCTTGCACGTTTTTTTGCTTGTGGTGAATTAGCCATTGCTATCTCTTAGAAATGATTTGAAAAATATATCGACACTAAGCCGATTTTGAAACGACAAATTATGTTGCTAAATGCTATTATTGTCAATTGTTTAACTCACTTAAAAATGGCTTATCTTTTGAGTTTCTCTCTTTCAAAATCGTCAAAATCTACATTACTCGTAGGTTGCCTTACTGTCTTTTCTCGTCTACTAGGCTTTTGGCGTGACGTTTTGATTGCACGGTATTTTGGTGTGAACCTAGCAACAGACGCTTTTTTTGCTGCATTTCGATTACCCAACCTACTAAGACGCTTGTTTGCTGAAGGAGCATTTTCACAAGCATTTGTGCCAACGCTAACCCTTTATAAAGCGGAAAATAACACGGTCGAACTTCAGCAATTTATTAACAAAATAGCGAGTTATTTAACCTTATTTATGCTCATCATGACTTTTTTTTGCGTCATGATTGCGCCAATTTTGATCTTCATTTGCGCGGCAGGATTTGACTGGAAAAGTCAGCAGCATCAATTAGCCACTCAACTTCTACAAATAATGCTCCCTTATGGTTTTTTTATCACCTTAACAGCTTTCATAGGCAGCATTTTAAATACGCATACAAAATTCGCCATTCCCTCTTTTACGCCCGCCTTACTGAATATTTCAATGATTGCCGCTACCTTTTGGCTGACGCCTTATTTTCAACAACCCGTTATTGCCTTAGCGGTTGGCGTTTTTATTGGCGGTGCCCTGCAACTTGCACTACAACTTGTCGCGCTACATCAACTGCATTTATTACCTAAACTGCAGCGAAATTTCCACAATAGCGCCACGCGACGCGTCATGAATAACATTTTACCGACGATATTTGCTAACTCGACAACACAAATCAATTTTTTGGTCAACACGTTAATTGCGTCTTTTTTGGCAACAGGAAGTGTGTCATGGCTGTATTATGCAGATAGATTACTGGAGTTTCCCAGCGGAATTTTAGGCTCGGCGCTCACAACGGTGATGCTGCCAAAATTAGCAAAAAATTACGTCGCTCATGAATCCGAAAAATTTTCGCAAACACTCGATTGGGGATTACACTTCATCGCTCTACTTGGCGTCCCTGCCTCGATTGGATTGTTTTTTCTCTCAGAGCCGATTTTAAGTGTTTTATTTGGATCAACTGAATTTACAGCCTATGATGTCCACGCTTGTGCGCAAGCATTAAGCGCTTATGCATTAGGCTTAATGGGTTTTTTAATGGTGAAAGTGCTAACACCCGCTTTTACAACCTGCCATATTCAAAGTATTGCGATACGTTATGCATGGATTTGTCTTGGTGTTAATCTTATTTTGGCACTTTTGTTAGCGCAAAATTTTGCACACATTGGCATTGCCTTAGCGAGTTCCTTAGCCACGAGCTTAAATGCAATATTATTACTGATTTTTTTATGGAAAAAACAACTTTATAGGCCACTTAAAAACTGGCGTGTACTGAGCCTACAAATTTTCTTTTCAAGCGTTGTCCTGACTGAAACATTGCGTTATTTTTCAAATTTCACATCTTGGAGCACCTTTTATTTGGTAAAATGCATCATCCTGGGCGGTGCAAGCTATTTTGCAGGCTTATTTTTGAGCGGCTACTTTTATACACACAAAAAAAATTATGACTTCTAATACTCGATTTCAGCAACGGACTTTCTATTTAGGTATTGCCATTAGCGCAGCACTCACAATCACGTCATGTAGCAACTCGCCTGAACATGAAAAAACGCCTGCAGCAGTTAAAAAAGAATCACCAAAAGAAATCACCCCACCATCTGCCGAGCCAATTTTAAAACCTATTGTTTCCGAGCCCGCTGCTGCAACACCGCTATCTATTAACGAAAACACCAAAAACTTCATTCGCAAAATGGTTGCGCTTCATCATTTTAACGAACAAGAATTAACACAACTATTAAAATCTGCAGTCATTAAAGATGACATTCTAAAGCGTATTGCAACGCCTTCCGAAGGTTTGCCTTGGCATAAATACCGTAAAATATTTCTCACCGATGCGCGTATTGAAGGTGGCGTCAAATTCTGGCATGAAAACCTTGATGCTTTAAATCGCGTATCACAAGAAACAGGCGTTCCAGCAGAAATTATTGTTGCTATTATTGGCGTAGAAACCGGTTATGGTAAAAACATGGGCAACCATCGCGTACTTGATGCGCTTGCAACGTTAGCGTTTGCGTATCCGCCACGCAGTGCATTTTTTACGGGTGAGCTTGAACAATTTTTATTGCTTTGCCAAGATGAAAAACTCAATCCGCGTGATCCACTAGGCTCTTATGCCGGCGCGATGGGCTATCCACAATTTATGCCTAGCAGCTTTAGGGCCTTAGCTAGAGACTTTGATCATGATACACATCGTGATATTTGGCATAATCCACGCGATGCGATTGCCAGTGTGGCCAATTACTTTGCACATAATAATTGGCAACGCGAACAAGCCATTGCCGTTTCTGCTACCGCGCAAGGTGCCGAGTATAAATCGTTACTAAATAAAAACTTAAAGCCAGAAACAACCATCGAAAGACTCTCAAAGCTCGGTGTGACGCCAACAGAGGATTTCCCCAAAAGTACCGTAGTGAAACTATTAGCGTTTGAACAGCTTGAAGGTGAAGATTTATGGATTGGATTCAATAATTTTTATGTGATTACGCGCTACAATCACAGCCCACTTTATGCGCTTGCTGCTTATCAACTCAGTCAAGAAATCAAACAGCGAAAAACGCTCTAAACTATACATGAGTATTTTCAACGCAACATCACATACTATTAAGCAAGCCGCACAGTGTTTGCGCGGAGGCGGCCTCGTCGCTTTTCCAACAGAAACGGTTTATGGACTTGGCGCTGATGCGCGGAATAGTGAAGCCTTAAAACGTATTTTTATCGCTAAAAATCGCCCACAAGATCACCCACTAATTGTACATCTTGCCAGTTTTGAACAATTTGACGCATGGGCGTGTGATATTCCCGACAGTGCGGTAATGTTGGCTCAACATTTTTTTCCTGCACCTTTGGCGATCATTTTAAAAAAAAGACCCGATATCAATATTGTCGTCACTGGCGGTCAAGATACCGTCGCGCTCCGTGTCCCTAATCATCCTGTTGCGCTCGATTTACTTCGCGCGTTTGGAGATGGTATTGCCGCGCCATCAGCCAATCGTTTCTGCCGTATTAGCCCAACGCAAGCTACGCACGTTCTGCAAGAACTTGGCGACAGTGTTGATATGATTTTAGATGGCGGGGCTTGTCAAATTGGTGTTGAATCCACCATTATTGATTTAAGCGGAGATCATCCAATGTTGCTGCGTTATGGTCAAATTATGCGTAGTGAATTAGAAAAAGTTTTAAACTTGAATGTCTTAATTCCAGACGCATTGCTAAAATCCACGGTCAGAACTGCTGGAATGATGGCCACGCATTACGCACCCAGCACACCCGCCATGCTTTGCGAAAATACAGCGATTCCACATTTCATTGAAACCAATACGCAAATGAAAATGGGCCTTTTGAGCTGTGGTGATGCTTTTTCGTCCTATGCGCATTGCACTGTTATTTCGCTGCCAGCGAATCCAATCATTTACGCGCAAAACCTGTACGCTAAACTACGTGAACTTGATGCGTTAGATCTCGACGTAATTTTAGTGCAAACACCACCTCAAACTGAAGATTGGGAAGCCATTAACGATCGACTCGCCAAAGCGACACATCATTTTCGTGAACATTGATATTTGGCATATTGACAAGCCACCGCGCCAATCCTCGCCTTTTTTTTTAAAGCACATTCTCGCGCACACTCTCAATATTCCAGCTGATTTGGTCAACATTGCTCGTGGCGAATTTGGCAAACCTTATCTAGTTGATGTGCCAGAATGTCAATTTAACCTGTCACATTCAAATGAAAAAATGGTCATTGCTGTCGGATTTAACGTCGATATTGGCATTGATATCGAAGCAATCAAACCACGTCGCAATCTCGACGGCTTAGTGAAAAAATGTTTTTCGCCAATCGAGCAAACGTATTGGCAATCCCTATCCGAAGATCAAAAAATTACACTTTTTTACGAATTCTGGACACGCAAAGAAGCCTTAGTAAAAGCCATTGGACGCGGTATTGCTATTGGACTGCAAAACTGTGAGATTAACGTAGCCAATCAGAATGATTTTTTACATTTACCTCACGGTGATCAATCAAATTGGCACACACATCTATTTGACGCTCAGCAAAAAAATTATTGTGGTGCTATTGCAGTCAATCAAAATCATGTTACATTTCATTATAAAAATTGGGTTAATCACTTCCCGCTTATCACCTAACCGTATTGTATAGACTATGTTTGAATCAGAATTAGCTCACCTACCCCCTTCTGCGCACGAAAAAACTCACAGTTTACTGACGCCATGGTTAACGCATTTACATGGGATAGCACTGCCCGACAACTTCAGTGCGTCAATGGTCAAAGTATTTGCCGCAAGTGAATTTGTGTCGCAGCATTGTGAGCGCACGCCTGATATCTTGTTAGGTCTTATT
>CAINHP010000031.1 GCA_903848905.1 uncultured Pseudomonadota bacterium | reverse complement strand
TAAACGTTAATAGCGCGGGTTTGACCAAGCGAAAGATTCGCGCAATTAATAGCGTAGCCGATAATTTCAAGACAATTTCAAGTAAAATCGCTTCTAAAATCGCACCACGTGCAAGCAAAAACACGGCTAGAATATTAAAAGGTGTGACGATAACCAAGGGTATAAAAAAAGCCAGTAATGCCCGTTTAGGTGAACTTTCAATCAGCCATTCATCAAATCTTTCCAAATGCAAAACGCGTGAAAAAAATTGACCCGCCATCGTTAAACTATCCCAAAGCCATTCCTCAAAAATAAGAATAATGGCAAGCATTGAAAGCAGTGTTTTTTTCAGCATACGTATTGCCTTTAGGTGAGATAGCTTAATGACAGTTGATTTTAATGACAGAATTCAAGATAGATAGCCGTATGATGTATACGGCTATCCTCAGCGAGCGAGTTTAGTTGATATAGTGGACAATCAAAAATAACACGACAGTTAATCCTAAACCAAAGTGAGCTAGGCCTTTAATACTCGTATAAGGTCCCATTTTACCGCCTTCAGGAAGTTTGCTTAAGGCTGGAATATGTTTAAGTACGGGGTACGCTCCGTTATATTCCAATGCGAGGATGAGTAACGTTGCAAGTAAAAAGGCAAAGAAATTAAAGCTATGGGGAAAATGTGACGATGCGCCCATAAAGTAGAGCATTGGCATAGAAAACAAGGCATTGGTTCTGGACGCAAGACCTGCAGTAGCCAGTGCAGCGCCCACTTCTGGAAGTGGACTTTCACCTTGAGCAACTCTTGTCGTTGATTCAATGATGATTTTTTGATTTGGCCAGATAATTAACCAAACATTGGTAAACATGATAATGCCAAGTAATGAACCAACATAAATATCGACCGAGCCACCGCCACCACGAAGCCCTAACATGCCAATACCAGTAAGTAAGGTTACCACTGCACCATAGCGAAACCAAAATAAAGCGCGGGGTACGAGTTTTTGAATGGCTTCTGATTTTGTATCAGCTTGAGCTTCTTTGAAAAACTCGCCTTGGACAAGATTGAAATAATAAAGCATACCTATCCATGTGATACCTGCGAGCAAATGCCCCCAGCGTAGCAACATTTCAAATCCTGACGTTGTTGTCACTAATTCCATATTACACCTCAAATTTATAATTATTATTGATAATGAATCTGTGCGGATGATAGCGTTCTACGAGAGACTTTTACAAAAATCAAACAATAGTGAACATGTTAATGTTATAGGCTATCGTTTGGTATTTTTTCATCTTTTATCAATATTAGCGAGTAAATTCACCCACTGTTGTGGATAAAACGCTATTATAAATTATGGGTAAACAAGGACTTATGCGTTGAGAGCTAACTTATTCTTCGGTTTGTCTAAAGTGAATGGTTAAACCTTGCAGAAAGTTTCTGAGAATTTGATCGCCACACTTGCGATAATGTTTGTGTCCTTCATGTCTAAAAAAGGCACTCAGTTCATGTTTTGATAATTCAAAATCGGCTGTTTTTAATGTACTTAGCATATCTTCTTCTTTGAATTCCAATGCAATGCGCAATTTTCTCAAAATCGCATTGTTATCGAGTTCCGCGTTTGCATGAGCCACTGGTTTGTCACTTTTGCCACGTTTATATGTAATTAAACCATCTAAAAAGGCAGTTAATTGCGCATTACTCATAGCAACAAAGCCTTCTTCATTGTCTTTTTTGAGTAGTGTGAGCAAGGTTTCACGGGTGATTTCATAATCGCTTAAGGCAAATATATCAATCATTGAATGGTCGTTTAAATTTA
This sequence comes from uncultured Pseudomonadota bacterium, assembly GCA_903848905.1. GTDB lineage: Bacteria > Pseudomonadota > Gammaproteobacteria > Methylococcales > Methylomonadaceae > UBA10906. Next base: position 1,020 of record CAINHP010000031.1, on the reverse strand, counting down.
AAGCATACCGAATACGGCGTATTACATCGTTATTGATCATAAAGTTGACTGTGAATAGAGCGCTGCATTTTTAATGTAAACACAGCGCGGGTCGTGCAACTGACGTGCTACACGAATAAAAAAGAGACGTCCAGAAAAGAGGGACTAAATTTTAATGTCCAGCGTGTCCGTCTGCTGGGGGTTTTACCACATCATTTCTACGTAAAACATAGCGATCAGCGTCTTTTCCACTGTAATGTACACCATTTTTATCCAGTTCAACGAGGTTATTCTCATCCACATAATAATGGCGTTCAAGATTACCCTCGCGGGGCGTTAAAATAATGGTGTTTTGATTACTGAAGATAAATTTCCCTTTCTCTGTGATATCGCGTGGCGATCTGCCCACGTATTGTGTGATAAGAATATAGGAGTTATTTGCATTCAATGCGAGTGTGGTTTTGACACCTTTGCAATCGTCACAAGGCGTGAAACCATTATATATTCCAGGCCAATCGAGTGTTTGTTGCGAATGGTGTGCGTCATGCGTGTCGCTAGGCTCTTGAGCAAAAACCACGCTTTGTGTTGCTAGCGTGAGAGTCAAAAAACAACCAGTGAAAACAGTTTTCAATGCATATTGTAATTTTAATTTTGGCATTATTATTTCTCCGTTGAGATGACTTTACTGGTTGAGGAATCACTTTCCCATTCTAATCCTTCAACACGCTGAAATCCACGTGGCAGTGCTAAACCCCGTTTAGCGCGATACCCCATGTAAGGCTCAAGGTCTTGTGTTTTCAAGGTTAGTGTCCGTTTGCCTGAGATAACTTTGAGTGCAGTTTCGGGTGGCAGAATGGTGAATGCTGTCACGAAATCATTGCCGCTATGTAAATCTGCCGATGGAATTTGAATCAATTTATTACCTTTCCCTTTGGGCAAGGTTGGCAGTTCGTTAAGGGGAAAAATGAGCAAGCGACCTTGCGCGGTCACCACCGCAATGAAATGCTCTTCTTGCGTGGTCAATAGTGGCGCGAGCAATCG